>NZ_VRKW01000001.1:619512-929269 GCF_009746715.1 Ketobacter sp. MCCC 1A13808 | reverse complement strand
AAATATTGAAACGGATCAGGCCATTTTCAATATTATTCACGAAAACCATTACTTCTCTCCAGAATTGTCGGCATTCAATGTCAAATGTGATTTCTATTTTCAGGCTATTTTCAACAAGCTGTTAAGTTACGACAAGAAAGTGGAGTTTGGTTTTGTCGCGGATGCGGCGATTGTACCAAACCCTAAAGCCATGATTGATGATTTTATGGAAGAGTTTTCATTGATCAAAGCGGAGATGTTGGGAGCAGCTGCGTGTGTGGATTCGATGTCGGAAGTGTAAACGTTTTTATGTTGTTGTGTTTTAACGGTTGTAATTTATATCTAGGGAAAGGTTGAGGTTTTTGTTATGGCTTATTTTATTACAGGTGCGACGGGTTTTATCGGACGATACTTGGTAGAAAATTTGTTGAAGCGTGAAGGTACGATTTACGTTTTGTGTCGGGAAGCTTCCTTGGAAAAAGTGAAAAAGCTGCGTGAAAAAGTCGCGGATCTGGATGCTCGGGTTGTTCCCATTATCGGTGATCTGACCTCACCGAATCTGGGGATAAGTGACGAGGATGTGAGTCGGTTGCGTGGGCAGATCGAGCATTTCTTCCATTTGGCCGCGGTCTATAATATGGCGGCACCGGAACAAGACCAGATCGATGCCAATATCCAGGGGACCGAGAATGCGATAGAAACGGCGGAGTTGTTGCAGGCGGGTATTTTTCATCATACCAGCTCCATCGCGGCTGCCGGTATGTATCCCGGAATTTTTCGCGAGGATATGTTTAAGGAAGCAGAGAACCTGGACGACCCTTACCTTCTGACTAAGCACGAATCCGAACGTCTGGTGCGGGAGACTTGTACGATACCCTATCGCATTTATCGTCCCGGTATGGTGGTCGGGCACTCGAAAACGGGAGAGATCGATAAAATCGATGGTCCTTATTATTTCTTTTCCCTGTTGAAAAAATTGCGTCAGTTGTTGCCCCCGTGGATGCCGGTGGTGGGGATCGAAGGAGGCCGTTTCAACTTGGTGCCAGTGGATTACGTGGCCGATGCTATGGATTATCTGGCGCACCAGAACGAGCTGGATGGAAAGTGTTTCCACCTGACCGACGAGACGCATTACAAAATCGGCGAGGTGTTAAATGTGTTCGCCAGGGCTGGGCATGCCCCCCAGATGACGATGCGAGTCGATACTCGTATGTTTGGTTTTATGCCTCCGTTCTTGCGTAAGACTCTGGGAACCTTACCCCCGGTGCGGCGAATTTCCAATACCATTCTGGAAGATCTGGGTATACCGGCTTCGGTTTTGAAATTTACCCGCTATCACACCAAGTTTGATAATCGCGAGGCCGTTGCCGCTTTGGAAGGGTCGGGAATAAAATGCCCGGACCTGAATGATTACGCCTGGCGCTTATGGGATTTCTGGGAACGTAATCTGGACCCGGAATTATTTATAGACCGAACACTGGAAGGCCGTATGCGGGGTAAAGTGGTGGTGGTTACCGGAGCGTCGTCGGGCATTGGCAAGGCAACGGCGATTAAGCTGGCAGAAGCCGGTGCCAAGGTTATTATGGCTGCGCGTAAACCCACCAAGCTGGAAAAAGCGAGAAAGGAAATCGAGTCAAAAGGCGGCGAGGTTTACGCCTACAGCGTCGATATCGCTAATCTGGAAGACTGTGATCGGTTTGCCAATCAGGTTCTGGACGATTTTGGTCAGGTCGATGTATTGGTTAATAACGCCGGCCGCTCTATTCGCCGCTCAATTAATTTATCCTACGATCGTTTCCACGACTTTGAGCGCACCATGCAATTGAACTATTTCGGATCTTTGCGTTTGATTATGAATTTCCTGCCGTCGATGGAAAAAAATCGCAGCGGGCATGTTATTAATATTTCTTCGATTGGTGCGTTAACCATGCCGGCCCGTTTCAGCGCGTATGTTGCGTCCAAATCCGCGTTGGACGCGTTTTCACGTTGTGCTGCTTCTGAATTTTCCGATTGCAACGTGCATTTTACAACCATCAATATGCCCTTGGTTCGCACGCCGATGATTGCTCCGACCAAATTCTACGATAATGTTCCGACTATTAGCCCGGAAGAGGCTGCGGATATGGTGAGCGAGGCGTTGATTTATCGCAGCAAGCGCATTGCCACCAAGCTGGGTGTATTCGGACAGGTGGTGCATGCCGTGGCACCGAAGTTTGCAGAAATCATCATCAATACCGGTTTCCGTATGTTTCCTGATTCGGCCGCTGCCCGGGGTAAGGGTGATGAAAAAGCCCCGGTCGTTTCACCGGAACAGGTGGCGTTTGCCTATTTGATGCGAGGCGTGCACTGGTAATTCAGTGTGTCAGGCTCAATCATATGAGCAGTAGAAAAAAGGCCTCGTTGAGAGGCCTTTTTGTTATTGGCGGGCGCCGCGATTAATAGAAACCGGGCAACTTGTCCTTGGTGCTGAGATGGAATACACCATGATCGAAGGCTAATGATTTACCGGTTTTATCTTTTACTTTGAATTCAAACGTGCCGCTAATCCAGCCCTCAGTTTCGCTTTCAATGACGACGACTCCGGTTTCCATCTGATCCGCTTTCAGTTTCGCTGGCTCTGATCTGACGCTTATTTTTTCCGGTTTATAACTGCCTGGCCCTTTATAATCAGAGATGACCATGCGGATTTCGGTATCGCCGTGCTTCGACACAAGCTGGACGGAATCAGAGAATAGCGAGGCTTTTTTCTGCCACCAGGCCAGTTCCGGAACCGCCATCAGATCTTTTTCATCCCAATTATCATTGAAGTAGATGTCACTGCGATCCTGGCGTAAATCGGTGATACTCAGGTGTTTAATCTTGGTTTTTTCCTGGTCTACAATGTCGGTGAACTGCTGGCGGGAATCAGGAATAGCCGTCTTTGCTACCACTTGTTCCGTTGGTTTTGGGGGCACCTTCATTTTTGCTGAATCCTGCTCGGAGTAAACCGTTGAAAAAGCAATTACCTTGGGCTCAGGTATGTCAGATTGTGCCACTTTAAAGGGTTGCGCTTCCCGCTGTTGAAGCTGGACCTTTTTGGTCGCTTTGGCTTTTTTGGGGGGGGTATTCACTGCGGCGGTGGCGGCAGGTGCAGTCGTTTTTGCTACCGTGGTTGGTGCAGGTTTCGATTTCGTGATCACGGGAGCAGGAGCGGTTATGGTTGCTGCCGGCGCGGCTGCTTTCGTTACGGCCTGTGGTTTGGGCTTTGTTGCTGATTGCGGTGTGGCTGCCGGTGTTGGTTTTTTTGAAGCGGGCGCCGTCTTTGCCACCGGGTCGGCGATGGGTTTCGGGGCATCCTTTGGCTTCGGCACCACCTTGGTGGGTGTAGTCGCCACCTTGGGGGTGGCAAGGGTCGCGGCAGCCAGGGTCACTGCAGTGGCGGCGGGTGCGACTGCCGAAGTCAGCTTGCGGGTGGTGGCTGGCGCGCTGTCGTTGCTGGCAACGGTGGAGCGGTTCACCCTTTTGTCGCGAACGAATTTGCAGGGCGAGGGCTTGCCCTGATTGCTGCACAGCCCTTCGCCATGAGCTTCATTGTATTCAAACGGGCCGGAGTAGCGTTGACCCAGTGCGCTCATCAGCTCGCCTTCGCCATGACGCATTCCGTCCACGAACTCCCCTTCATAATAACCGCCGGCGCTGTAATCTATGCGTCCAGTGCCATCCTGGTTTCCGGCTTTCCACTGACCGGAGTAGATGTCTCCGTTGGGGTAGAAGTATCGGCCTTTGCCGCTCGGTTTGCCTTTGCTGAAAGCGCCTTCGTACAAACCACCTGAAACGAACGTCAGTTTACCGAAACCGTGGGGTTTGTCCTCTTTCCAGGTGCCCTCATAAAAGGTGCCGTCGGTAAAGGTTTGCTTACCTAAGCCTTCGTGCTTGCCATCCTTGAAGCTACCTTCGTAAACGGAGCCATTTGCGTAAATAAGCTTACCGCGGCCATTGGGGTGGTCGAGCAGCCAATTGCCTTCGTACTGGTCGCCATTTTTGTATTTCAGTTTGCCGAAACCGTGACGACGGCCTCGTTCGAAACGTCCCCAGTATTGTGAGCCGTCAGCGTAACTGAGGGTGCCGTATCCGTGGGGCTGACCCTTTTCCCAATCGCCTTCGTATCGGGCACCGTCCGTCCAAACGTGTTGTTTTAGCGGCGCTGTGCGGGCGGTTTTACCCGGTTCAGCTCCCGTGTCAGAGGGTTGTGCCAGTGTATCGAAAGAAGAACAAAGTAATAGCCCCCAAGCTACTGCGGCAACGTGTCTTATTTTCATTTTTTTATGCCTAATCTAGTGTTACTGCGGCCAGGTATGCCGTTGATAAAGGTGTCTGCACAGTCAATATCTAAAATCATTCCAAATTTAGCCATTACTTTCAATGAGTGAGTTGTAACCGTGCCTATACTGAAAGGTAAGCGTGACCATAGAAAGGATACAAAAAATGTGGTTTTTTAGGGTTGTTTGGATAGCAATATTGGCGTATCAGCAAGGCAAGACCAGACCCCGACCGTCCTGTAGGGGGGCGCATCGGCGTTCCAGTAGGTATAGAAAGCGCCGCGAACAGGTCAAGGTGTTCTGGATTGTAGCGGGTTTAGTGGTGCTGCTAGAGCCGATGCTGCATTTTGCCGTTTCTGTGTCGCTGTTCACAACATTTCTGTCATTTATGTATCTCGATGAGGCCGGGTTTCAGGACGATCGTGGGCAATAAGAGATCGAAGTTACAAATTTGTGAACCGGGTAGTCAATCAAATTTACTCGTAGTGGGTGGTTACTTACCGTGCCAGAGCTGTCTGGCGGCCACAGGTTATAGAACAGTCGTGCTAATGAGGCAGATGGTCTAAGCAACCGCCGAAGTCCCTGATTAGATAGTCCATAATTTGGTCAGATTGGTTTTTCTAACGCTCAAGCTAAGAGGTCACAGGTGGCTGGAGTTCATATTTTGGGCGAGCACTTAGTTCGCCGGTTGACATTATTGGTGGTGGTGCTGTTGGCTGCGAGCAATGGCGCTGCGAATGGCGGTTGGGTAATCGACCGGGATGATCGCGGCGATAGTCCGTTGTTGAAAGATCGAAAATCAATCGCCATGACGGAGCAGGAGCAACAGCAGCGCTTAGCCAGCGCTTATAAGGCCGCTGTCGGTGCGGAGTATCGGAATATCCGGCAACATTGGTCAGCGCCGGAGACCAGTAATCAAACCCGCTGGGTGGCGTATTCGGACGATTATCAAGTTAAAAAGGTCGTCGATTTCAAATCAAACCAAATTGAAATCAGTATGGAAGGGGTGTTCAGCGGAGGCCGCCTGGATTTTGCTGCCATGAATAAAAAAGTGGGCAGTGAGCTGGAAAAAACGGTGGCGACCCGGCTCAAGGATGCGATAGAAAATGATCCTGTTCAAACTGCTATTAACCAGGTGTATGCAGATTTGGGCGCAGCGTCCGGTGCAGCCCAGTTGGAAACCAGCGAGCTGGTACTGAAAGAGCTGTTTCGCAGTGCGAATCCTTCTGCCGCTGAAATCCGTCGGGAGGCTGGCGCGTTAATGCGTAACGCATCGATCCGTTACCAGGCGCTGAATGCCAGTGTGGCCTCTGTACCGGTCAGCTTGGGCAAAAAGATGACTTATGTGATTCCAATGCCGGACAACCGAATACGGCGCAAAGTAATGGAGTTTCAGCCGGTAGTGCGGAGTAATGCGAAGCGGTTCGATTTGTCTGAAGATGTGGTGATGGCCATCATTCATACGGAAAGCCATTTCAATCCGTTGGCCCGCTCTCATGTGCCTGCGTTTGGCTTGATGCAAATTGTACCTTCCACCGCAGGACGGGACGCGACCCGCGAACTTTACCAAAAGCCTTCGCTGTTGAGCGCTCAGTATTTATATAACCCGAAAAAGAATATTGAAGTGGGTGCAGCCTATTTGCATGTGCTGTATTACGATTACTTGAAATCCATTAAGAACCCCCAAAGCCGGTTGTACTACACCATCGCTGCTTACAATGCCGGGGCGTCTAACGTTGCGAAAGCGTTTATCGGGAAAGCCAGCTTTACGGATGCTGTGGAAGTGGTTAATGGTATGACGCCGGATCTGGTATTACAGCGTTTGCTAAAGCAGGCTCCGCACAAGGAAACCCGTCAATATTTGGAAAAGGTACTTAAACGTCGGGCCTATTACGCCAAGATGTAACGGTGATTGTATGGCACAGGTTGGCAACTTCAAAACGCGCTTTGGTGGCGGTTTGGTTATGCTATTCACGGTGGTAGCCGTTGGCTGTGGTCAGTCGGACGTGGATATATTGGCGTCCAAGGTTGAACAGCAAAAGCGAACCATTCAGGCGGACATCAGCGCATTGCAGCATAGGGTCGATGTGTTGGATGGCCATCATGGAATGCGTTTTGTAGTGACGGATTTCCAGGTCGCTATTGAGGATCAAATGTTTCAGCCGGTGTTGTCGGCCAGCGCCAATATCAACGTGCAGGGGCTGCAATTACCGGAGACGTTATACGTGGATGTAATGCTTCAAGTGGAAGTTGAAAAAGAAAATTTTAAGTCCACTGCGCGGCAAATTTATCCGGTCACCCGTGCCGGGGCTGACGTTGTTATGCGACAAGCGTTACCGGCACATGGTTTGACCCGGGAGCAGATTAAAATCACCCTGCAACCCGTTAACTGGTACGCAGGGCAATTGATTGCTGACACTCAGGTTGAGTACCAATGAAGTGCATAAAGCGGCCCGTCAGGCTGCTTTATGCAACACGATTTTATCCACTAGCGGGCGGAAGGATGCTTTTACGCCCAGATCCACCATGGTCCAATAGTGCCCACTGATAACCCGGTCAATATGCATGGTTTCAGGTGAAGGCTGGAAGGAGCCAATGTATTTCATGCCATCCCGTTTCATTTTTCCCATTACCCGGCGATGCAGATTGGACTGCGAAAAATCATAGGAGGCGTCGTTCGCGAACGGAGCCATTACGATATCGATCCACTCCCGGTAATAAGCGGCGTCGGGTTCTTTGCCGTTGGCCTGACGCACACCGATATTGAGTAAGTGCTGATCCAGGGTTTCTACGCGACCGTCCAGCGCATCGGCCACCAGACTGCGTAATTTGGCAATGGTCTCTTCCGGTATGCGTTTCACTGCGCCGAAATCATAGAGGATAATGCTGCCATCCGGCCGGAACGCGAAGTTGCCGGGATGCGGGTCGGAATGCACCGCATGTAAATCGTAGATTTGCTGGCCAAACGTTTCAAAAAGCCGGTAGCCGATTAAGTTGTTCATGTCCTGGCTGTAAGCCGGTTCCTTTACTTGCTGCAGCGAATCACCGGGTACATAGGTGAGCGTTAATACTGTTTCCGCGGAAAGGGATTCGATCAATTCCGGAATAATGACGTAAGGGTGATCTTTGTAGTATTCGGCAAAAAGATTCAGGTTCTCTCCTTCGTGCACATAGTCCAGCTCCTCATACAACATGCGGCGAATTTCTTCGAAGGTTTTGTCGATTACCTCGGCGCTGACTTTGACCAGGCCGGCAAGCTTAAGCGCCCGTTTCAGGTGCTTGAGGTCGGAGTCACAGGATTCTTTAACGCCGGGGTATTGAATTTTAACGACACACTCAACCCCTTCCTTGGTTAGCGCTTTGTGCACTTGTCCGATTGAGGCTGCGGCAAAAGGCGATTCGTCAAATTCCGCAAACAGGTTTTCCGGTGTATCACCGAGCGCCTTGATCAACTGGCGACGAATCATGGGGTAGGGCATGGGGGGAGATTCTTTCTGCAGTACTTCAAGCGCATTGGCCACTTCCTCAGGTAACAGGTCCTTAACCTGTGACGCAATTTGGCCCACTTTCATTACCGCGCCTTTCATTTCGCCCAATGTTTGGGCGATTTGTTTGCCGATGTCGGCGTACAGTTGTTCCTGGTCTTGCGCCTGAGACTGCTCGTCTTTAAATAATCCTTTCACTTTATGACTGGCGACATTTTTTGCAATGCTGGCTGACATACCTGCCAGTCTTAAAAAACGCTTTCCCGGTGTCGTTGCCTTAAAGCGTTTGTCTTCATTGTCCTTTGCCACAACTGTACAACCTCTGCAATTTAAATCCTGGGAGAATTCTTTAACTCTTTATAATAGGTTTGATTTGATCATTTTGCGTCAGAATCGTTCCTGGTAAAGAAAGCGACCTATGAAATAGTGTGGTTCACTCTACGGCACCTGCGGGGGTGCTGTAAACGCTCACTTTAAGGCGTTGAATTTAATGTTTAAAAACAAAAGTTTGATATACTGCGGGCAGGCGGGCTGAGACAGCTGCACCGCCGGTGGGGCAAATAGGCGAGTCAATCACCACAGAGTGAATTTATAGCGCCAGGCAGACGTTGATGAGGTGTTGCGAGCACCGGTTTAATCGGAAGTCCGCCAAATTGCAGTCATCATAATCCCAACAATAAAATAGTTACCCATATCTGCACCCACCTAAAAGCAGCATCGATCCCGGTGTTGACTTATTGGCTGAGCCAAACAGGTTTAGCCGGACATTGTAACCGGAGAGGAACGATCCTCTCTGTTTAGGGAATTATGAGGCAGGGCTGAATGAGTATCCGGAATTATCTTAAGAATATTTTGGTTTCCAGAGAGACCGAAACCATCGTCGATAAAATACCAAAACCGGTTGGCAGTTTTGGCTACGATCCATGGGGCTATAATACCGACGCAGTCAAAATTGCCTTGAGCGTGATGCGCCCTGTGTTTGAGGATTACTTCAGGGTCGAAGCCTACGGATTGGAAAATATACCCGCTAACGGGCGTCTGTTGCTGATTGCAAATCACGGCGGGCAGCTCCCCATTGATGGCAGTTTAGTGGCTTATGCCCTGGCGACCAACCAGCACGCTCCCCGGGCCGTACGCGTGATGGTTGAACGCTGGTTACCGACATTGCCGTTTGTGGGCAATATCTTCAATGAAATGGGCGCGGTTATCGGTGATCCTGATAATTGCGCCAGAATGCTGCGACGGGAAGAGGCCATTATTGTTTTCCCGGAAGGGGTGCGGGGTTCCGGCAAACCCTGGAGTAAGCGCTATAAATTACAACGTTTTGGTCTGGGCTTTATGCATCTGGCAATTACAGAAAATACACCGATTGTGCCGGTGGGTGTGGTCGGATGTGAAGAAACGATGCCTACGCCTTTTCATTTTAAACGTCTCGCAAAGATCTTTGGCATGCCGTATTTACCCCTTACAACGCCGCTACCGCTACCCACCAAGGTGCGTTTGTATTTTGGCGAACCCATGCATTTTGAAGGCCCCATTAGCAATGAAGACGAGGTCGCAATTAAGGTTGAACGGGTGAAAGAAGAAATCAATAAGTTGATTGAAAAGGGCTTGCAGGCTCGAAAGGGGTGGTTCGAATGATTCACAAACATAAGCCTGAGATATTAGTGACCGGAGCAGGTGGATCCCTGGCGCAGTATGTTATTAACGAGCTAAAGCACCACTATCACATTGTGCTGGTCGATTTCCGGCGTAGGGTTCAGTTGGAAGAAGGGATGTCCAGTTACCGTGTGGAGTACAACAAGCGCGGTTTCGAAGATATTTTCCGCAAGCACAAGTTCGAGGCTGTCATTCATCTGGGGCGAATGGGGTTATACGAATCCACGCATCGTAACCGGTACAATCATAACGTTCTGGGTACGCAGCGGTTATTGGATCTGTGCCATAAATACGGGGTGAAACAGGTGGTGGTATTATCCACCTACTTTGTCTATGGGGCCAGTCCTTATAACCCCGCGTTGCTATCGGAAGAGGCACCGCTTAAGGCATCGGAATTGACCATGGATCTGGTCGATTCGGTAGAGCTGGAAAACCTGGCGAACATCTATCTTTGGAAATACCCTGAGCTTAACATCACTATTTTACGCCCGTGTAACATCACCGGTCCCGGAGTGTTGAATTCCCTGAGTTTGTTGTTATCCAGCAAAGTCGCCCCGGTGTTGATGGGGTTTTCTCCTATGATGCAATTCATTCATGTTGAAGATATGTCCCACGCGGTAGTGAAAGCCTTTAAGCAAAACAAGCCGGGCGTCTATAACGTTGCCACTGATGATTGGGTTAGCTATCAGGATGCAGTGGTACAATGTGGATGCCGGCGTTTGCCGATTCCTTCGGTGCCGGACGGGCTGCCGCGCATGATCAGTAAAAGAATGGATTGGAAAGGTTGGCCGCCTTACCTTGTGAATTACTATAAATATTCGGTGATTATTGACGGGGCGTTGTTTAACAAAACCTTCGGTTTTAAAACGACCCGCAGCCTGGACGACATTTTCTCTTATTATCGGGAGAAAAAAGAAATGGGTATTTTATAAGGCGAGAGCGTGTAAAAAAGGCAGCGATTAGGCTGCCTTTTTTATTTGGAGATCAGTGTATGCGTTTCCAATCCATGTCCGGGGTGAAATTCAGACGCTCATCCATATAGATATTGGCGTCCATTGCCAACAAGCGAACGTAGCGATCAAAATACAACAACTGTTTCAGCAGCAGGGCGAATTCGCGCGGAAAGTGAATGCCGTGGCGCTTACCGATTCCTACCAGATCCATCATAACTTTATTGACCTCGTGTTCGCTGATGGAGGCCATGTCTCCGGCATTTAAATCCAGGTCCGGCATGACCCTGTCCATACTGGAGTAAAGCTTCTCTATGTCCTTGGCCAGTTTCTCCACATCGACTTCTTCGTCCGTCATGCCGATCCCCAGCATGGCCACCGCCATCTCGTCATAATCTTCCTGACCAATAGCCCAGATGAATTTGGAGACGGATTCCCAGGTGCTGGATTTGACCCGCCCGACAATGCCAAAGTCGATAAAGCCGATGCGTCCGTCCTTCAGCACCAGCAAGTTACCGGCATGGACGTCGGCGTGGAAGGATTCGCAAAACAGCAGGCTTGAAAACCAGGTGTTCATGGCGGTGATCAGCAAGGCTTCCGGGTTGGACGTAATGTGCCGGACGCTATCAAGATCCGTGAAAGGCACCCCGTAGAAACGCTCCATGGTCAGCACCCGCATTGTGGATGCCTGCTTAAAAACTTTCGGTGCGGTGGCCTGGGTGTTGCCGGTTTCTTCCAGGAACTTGTGGAAATCGTCGATATTAGCCGCTTCTTTATAGAAGTCGCACTCGGCCAGCATGCCTTTCTGGATTTCGTCCACGATGTCCGATAGCGACGCCATGGACAGGTTGGGAACAAAAAATTCCAGTACTTTGGCACTGACGAACAGGAAATTCAGATCAGTGAGCAGAATGTTTTCTACCCCCGGCTTTTGCACTTTGACTACCACGTCTTCACCGGTAACCAATTTGGCGGCGTAAACCTGGGCTATGGATGCGGACGCCAACGGCACCGGATCAATCTCCGCAAATACCGTTTTCAGGGATTTGCCGAATTCTTTCTCCAGGACCCGCTTCATGATATGGAACGGGACGGGCGTTGTTTTATCCAGACATAGCTGGAATTCTTCAACGTATTCATCCGGAAACACGGAAGGGGAGCTGGCAATAAATTGGCCCAGCTTGATGTAGGTCGTACCGAGCCGTTCGAACGTTTGCCGTAAGAGGGTCGGGGTCGGGGGCCGGTCCCCCATCATCCAGTCGAAACCGGTTTGCGCCAGGATACGGAATGTTTGGCTAATTCGAAGGGCGCCTTTAATGCCTGCGCTAAGTTGATTCAGCCGGGAGTTCTCTTTGGACATGTGTATAACACCTTGAAATTTCGGGAGTTCTTCCTTGAAATACCACCCCCAACCGTAACAGGTTAGGGAGTAATGTCAAACTGCTTGCATGTGTGCGTTACTATTCTACACGGATTGGTCCAGAGTCGTTAGGTGTGTGTCCACTTTGTGTATACCCGTGGCCGGTACAGCCAGGTAAAGCGTCGACAGAAACTGAAAATTTCCGTAGGCTTAGCCGCTTATTACATGGAAACACCTTGATTACCCGCGCTTTTTTGCAACACTTTGTTTGTGCCCCAATTCATTGCAATGGACGGAAGTAGTAAACATGACGGCATTACCGAATCTGTTTGGCAGAATTGAGAATAATATCCAGATACCCCGCTCACTGAAAGAGATCAGCACAATTGCTGACAACGAGATGAGCCCTGAGTGGTTGGGGCTGACAGACCACGACCGCGACGTGATCTGGAAAGCGGTTAAAAATCTTTACCGTACAGGAGCCTATCCGGCGCTTTCAATTTGTATCCGGCGTCACGGGGAGATTTTGTTAAATCGTTCCATCGGGCACGCCCAGGGTAACGGGCCGGGGGAGCGAGGCCCCAAAGTGATGGCTACACCGGATACGCCGTTTTGTCTGTTTTCCGCGTCTAAAGCCGTTACGGCAATGTTGATCCATCTGCTGGAAGAGCGTAATCAGATTAATTTGATGAACCCGGTGAGTTATTACGTGCCGGAATTTGCGAGTAACGGTAAGAAACGTATAACGGTGCAACAAATTCTTTCCCACCGCGCCGGTATTGCTTCGTTTAAGGATATCGATCCGGAGTTGTTGTTTCATCATGATTCCATGATGGAGTTGATTTACCATGCAGAACCCACTGCCATTCATGGGCATGAACTGGCCTATCACGCTTTGACCGGGGGCTATGTGTTGGGTGAGTTGGTGCAGCGCTTAACCGGCGATACGATTGCAGAATTTTTGCGGGTTAATGTTCAGGAGCCGATGGGTATGCGTAATTTTAACTACGGCATTAGTGCCGAACGCTACCCTGAAGTGGCGACCAATTACCTGACGGGACTCCCGGTGGTGTTTCCCATGAAGCAATTTATCAAGCGTGTGCTGGGAGCGGATTTGGCCACCGCGATTAAAGTGTCTAACGACCCCCGCTTCTATCAGCAAATAATTCCGGCAGGAAACATTACTGCGACCGCGGAAGAATGCTCGCGCTTTTTTCATTGCCTTCTGAGTGGTGGGGAGTTTGAAGCGAAACGTATTTTTCAGCCGGTCACGGTAGAGCGGGCTGTGCGGGAAGTGAGTGCCACCGAACTGGATCGTACTTTACTTGTCCCGATGCGCTACAGCGCAGGAATGATGTTGGGCAATTATCCGATCGGATTATTCGGTCCTGCCGCGCCTCATGCTTATGGCCATATCGGGCTCACCAATAACTTCTGTTGGGCCGATCCGGAAAGGATGATCTCGGTGGCGTTGTTAACCTCCGGAAACCCCGTCCTGGGCAGTCATTTTTACCGCTTAGTGAATCTGCTGACCACTATCTCCAGGCGCTGTAAAAAAGTTTTCAAGCATTAGCCCCTCGCTAGGTGAGGCAGGGCTAGCACAGGACTAATAAAGTTGCGCTGTGGCTTGTCCCTTTTTCGGCGGAATCAGATGCAGCGCACTGGAGAGTCTCACTTGTTCTCCTAAATGGTGACGGTAGATCGCCTGATAAGTAAGAATGTTTTTGACATAGCCTCTGGTTTCATGGAACGGGATGGTCTCAACCCAGATATCGCCGCTGACTGGTATGTATTTCGGTTGCCATGCGCGTGCCCGGTGTGGGCCGGCATTATAGGCTGCAGTGGCCAAGATTAAATTGCCCTTGAACTCTTTCAGCAGTTGGCTCATGTATACGGTACCCAGGTGAATATTGGATTCCGCGGTCAGCATTTCTCGGGTGCTGGGTGTGCTGATGCCAATGGAGTTTGAAATCTGCTTCGCGGTGCCGGGCATTATTTGCATCATTCCCATTGCTCCCACTGCACTGCGCGCTGCAGGCATAAACGCGCTTTCCTGACGAATCAGAGAATACACCCAGGTGGTGTCAAGCCCGGCTTTTTCAGCGTATTTATTTACTTGTGGCTGATAGGCGATGGGAAACCGGATTTCGAGGTTGTTATAGGATTCAGACCGATAGGCTGCCCGAATCGCCGGATTGTGCCAGCCCCAGATATAAGCCAGGTGTGCGAGAGTGCTCCGATCCTGTTCATTAAATTGGCGGATCAGGTACTCCCATTCAGCGCGCGCTACGTAATCCAATTTCATAATGTGCAGTTCGCGTACTCGCTGCACGCCCGGATGATCGAGCATTTTATTCAGGTTTTCTTCGCTCACCGGCGTTTCAACGTTGTTCAGATTAAGCGGTTTATGCAAACGTTCACTGGCCAGAAAACCATAGTAGTCACGCTCGCTTGATAATTTTTTCAGGCGGTTGATGGGTTGATAGTCTACGAACTTTTTCTGGACCACGGAGCGGGGCAGCAACTGAAGAAAATCCTGTTTGCTATACAGCGCTTCCAGAAACCGGTCCTGAAATGCCTGCACGTCCACTCGGTTTTTATCAATTTCGATCCGAGGAAAGGAATTCAGGTCTACTGACCCCAGCTTCAATTCGGACCGGGCTTTCCAATACTGCCAGCCGTTATCGGTCACGGCCGAATCGTCCATCATGGCAAGCCATACCTGTAACCGGTGCCAATCCTGGGAATAGAGTGCGTGTCGGATACCCAGTGGGATGAGTTCGGGGTCAAAACCGTATTGGGCTGCCTGATTAAGCCAGTATTCCGCTCTGGCCTGACGCCGAATGGCCAGCACCAAAGCAAATTCGTTAGCAACTTTGGCTTTTTCGGCAGCCGTAAATTGAAACGTTTGCAGATACTCCGGCCATAGTTTTTGCGCTAATGCATTGTCTTTGCGGATCAGTCTATCCATACCTGTGATGATCATGGGTTTGGCATCGTCGCCCCATTTTTGGTAACGGCTGATCTGTTTTAAGCGCTTGGAGTCGCGATAAAGTCGGCGCCACTCTCGGGAAAGTGGCTTTTTGTTTTCATCCAGGTTTTGTTCAAGATATTGCGCCAGTTGGAGTTGACGGTTGTCCATTGCCATAGCCGTCCTTTCCCAAGCTAAATCCCCCTGCATTTCTCCGGTGGTTTTCCACACCTGGAACAGAGGATCGCAAGCATTGTGTTGGGATTTTCCCACCAGCCACATTAGTCTCGCACCAGCAAAAGCGGATTCCCGCTCTCCGGTTTTGTACTGCGCCCAATAGTAATAGCAATCGTATTCCGTATTGTATTCACCGAGCCTGTACTCGTTAAGATAGGTTTCCCATTGCTTCTGATCGGCAAGGCTTTGGATCCAGCGGCGTTTCAGCCAGGTTGCCATTGGCGTATCGCCGTACATGCTAAGGAAATCTTCCAGCTCTTCTTTACTGACCGAACTGATATAGCGGCTGTATTCCTTATATTTGAGATACGGATAAAGAGGGTAATCTTCTAATGCTTCTATCGCATCACGAAACCGGCTGCGCTGCCCTTTGCCCAGATATTTGAGGGCGCGATGATAGGCCTTTCGCTGGGATTCCAGCTGGGCTTCCTGACTGGTTTGTAAGGTCAGGGCGTAATCGGCAGCAGACAGTGTGGGGCCACTAATCAAAAGAAATCCGATTAGGTATTTCAGTAGCCGTACACACAGCCGGTTTGGTGCGGATGTTTTTTTACTCTGGAATTTCAATTTGGTAACAACCTGTACGTCATTTACCTTTAAGGAATAGCAGATATCCTGTGAATATTCAGTTATTTAGCGTTATTAAACGAGAAGCTTACAATATCAGGGCAAAATGTGTTCAAAAAGGCCTGTTCTGATCATTCTGGTTTTTTAAAACAAAATCTCTTGTCGCTGAAGTTGTGGTAACCGCTCGGGAAGCTAAACTTAATTAAATATAATCGAAAAATGCAGTGGCGCTACTCATCGGCCAAACAAACGCGAAATCGGGGATTATGGAAAAGAAAATTAGAGAAAAGCGTGTCATTAAACGACATCATCTCAGATATTATCTGAGTGTGTATAATCGTAAAACGGGCAAGCCCATCGGCTATATCGTGAATATTTCAACGGAAGGATTACGGCTCGTGAGCCATATTCCGCTGCTGACTCACAGCGTATTTCAGTTTCGGATTAAGCTGCCACGTGAGATTGACGGGCCACGAAATATTGATTTCGATGCGCTGAGTTGCTGGTGTCGGCCTGATGTGAGTCCGGAATGCTTTGATACCGGTTTTAAACTGATAGACCATCCCCCTGAGTTAATGGGATTAATTGATGGTCTTTCAATGTATTTCAGCTTTAAACTCGATTAATTCACAGATTCGTGGGTCCGGGTAGCACCTGCGTTGCCTGGTCCGCTGCTTGCTGTCACAATCAGAAGCCGTGTTGTGCTTGTTCGATGTTCCCTGTTTGTAGGTAGGGCCTAGGTTAAGAAAATAAGAATATGATGAAAAAGTCGCGGCTTGTTATAGGGTTGAGTTCAGCGGTCTGGTTGCTATCCGGTCCTGTATTTGCATTACCCCCCGAAATTGAGACCGATCGTTTGGTGTTGGCAGCCGAAGAAAAACTCTCTGAGCAAAACTTTGATGCGGCCCGCGATTATTTGCAGCGGGTGTCCGCTCTTAAAACCACGCCTGCCGCTAAGTTCTATTATCTTTCCGGTTTGGTGTCCCTGCATTACGGCGAGCTGGACAGTGCCAACCAACAGTTATCGCAATACGTTGAAAAGGCGGGTCGTGAAGCGCCTTATTACGAGCAGGCATTGAATAGTATTACCGCCATAGAAGAGCAGAAAAATTCACGACAGGCTGCATCCAGTTCCCGAGAGCAAATGCGCCAGCTGCAAAGTGGTGGTGACATTGCGATAGAGGACAGTGCCGGTAAAGCCTATGACCAGAAAATTCAATCCTTATATCTTGCATCCGATCTCTCGGATGCCTTAGTCCTGCACATTAACAGCTTGCTGTCGTCTTACGTGTATCTGGACGGAAAGGTTAAAAACCTGAAAACATCGGATCGGGAAGAATATTCGCTCGCCATTAAACAGCCTGCGCAAATTATAGTGACCAAAAAATCCGTTAAACCCGCCCTTGGTGGTCAATCCGAAATATCCGTTACCAGCCAGGATGCATTTGGAATTAACCCTTTTATTTCGTTCCGATGCAGTTCGGCTGTCGACCAATGTGAAATTAAACATCCCGTCAGCGGCGACGCCTGGATGGTGATAGCCAATGACGAAACTGCGGCTGAGGACATTGCCAAAGCCTTGACTCGCCTAATCAAGTCATTACAAAGATAGTTTTTGCCATCGACTGATCGTTCACGTCAGTAGACAATAATGCCGGAAATGCACTCGCTAAGCAGTCATCAAACTGCTTAACAGAAGGTGAATATGGATTTGTCTCTGAAGCCGGAGTACCGGCAATTTCGCGAAGAAGTACGTGAGTTTCTAAATGAATCGTTAACCGATGATATCCGCCAGGCCGGCCGCCTGAGTACCAGTGTGTTCTTCGATAAGGAACGCACCATGGCTTGGCAGAAAATTTTGCATAAGAAAGGCTGGGTCGCCCCCCATTGGCCGCGGCAATATGGCGGTACCGGCTGGGATGTGGTTCAACGTTCTATCTTTGCAGAAGAAAGCCTGAAAGCCGATGCCCCGCAACTGATTCCCATGGGTTTGCAGATGTGCGGTCCCTGCATTATCGGCTGTGGTACCCCGGAACAAAAAGAGTATTACTTGCCGCGTATATTATCCGGCGACGATTTTTGGTGTCAGGGCTATTCTGAACCTAACGCGGGCTCTGATCTGGCATCCTTACAGACGACGGCCGTGTCCGATGGTGACGACTATATCGTGAACGGAACCAAAATCTGGACGACCTACGCACATTACGCGAATAAGATTTTTTGCCTGGTGCGCACCGATAAACAGTGCAAACCACAGCAGGGGATCACCTTTCTTTTGATGGATATGGATGCACCTGGCATTACGGTTGAACCGATTATCGGATTGGACGGTGTGCGCGAACAAAATACGGTGTTTTTTGACAATGTAAGAGTACCCAAGAGCAATCGCATTGGCGCAGAGAACGAGGGGTGGACCGTAGCAAAGTATCTGCTGATGTTTGAACGGGGTGGTCAGGAATATGCGCCGGGGTTACACCACTATTTAAAGCAAATCAAAGCCATTGCCCGACAACAGCCCAATGGGTTTGGTGGGTATTTGCTGGAAGATCCGCATTTCATGCGCCGGTTGGGCGAAGTCGAAATTGAAATCAGCGCACTGGAATTTACTGAAAACCGTATCAAAGCAGCTTTGGGCAGTGGGCAAAGTCCGGGAGCTGTGGCATCGATGACCAAAATCGTGGGCACGGAGCTAAGCCAAAAGCTGACGCAACTCGCTGTCGAAGCGGTCGGTGTAGCAGGCTTGCCGTTGCAATTAGAGGCCCTGCAACCCGGATCGGGCGTTGATCCTATCGGGCCTGATTATGCGCTTACCGTAATGCCGAAATATCTGAATGCCAGGGCCACCAGTATTTACGGCGGTTCCAATGAGATCCAGCGTGGCATTATCGCGAAAACGGTTTTGGGATTGTAACTATGAATTTTGAACTATCAGAAGAACAACACATGCTGGTGGACAGTATCACCCGCTTTTTAAACAACGATTACGATTTTGAAACCCGGCGTAAGTTGTTGCAATGCGAGAGTGGATACAGCAAAGATAATTGGAAAACGTTTGCTGAGTTGGGCTGGTTAAGTGTGCCTTTTGCTGAAGAAAATGGTGGCTTTGGTGGTAGTAGCCTTGACGTCATGCTTATGATGGAAGCATTCGGGCGGGCCTTGGTGGTGGAGCCCTATATCGCGAGCGTTATCATGGGTGGGCGCGCAATTGAATTGTTGGGGAATGACCAACAAAAGCAATCATTGTTACCGGCGTTGATTCAGGGTGACTTGCAGTTGGCGCTGGCCTATGAAGAATCCGTGTCCCGCGGCAATCCAGCCTGTGTTTCCACAAAGGCCAGGCAGGGAGGAACGGGTTTTACCTTGCACGGCGAGAAAGTCATGGTGCTGAACGGGCAGGGTGCTGATAAATTGTTAGTGACTGCCCGCGTCAGTGGCGGGCTGACTGATCCACAGGGCATCAGTTTGTTTTTGGTTGAGCCGAATCAGGCCGGTGTTGAAGTTACACGATACGCGACCAGCGATGGCTCGTGCGCGGCCAATATTTGTTTCGATGGGGTGACGGTCAATGCAGAGCAATTGGTTGGTAAACCCGGTGGTGCCTTCGCGGGCTTAACCACGGTGCTGGATGAAGCTACCGTTGCGCTGGGTGCCGAAGCCGTGGGTGCGATGGAAGTACTCTATAAGTCATCGGTAGACTATTGTAAAACCCGCAAACAATTTGGCTCACCGATCGGTAAATTTCAGGTATTGCAGCATCGGTTGGTGGATATGTTTATCCAGCATGAGTTAACGCAATCTGCAATGTATATGGCAGGATTGCGCAACCTAGAGGGTGGCGACATTGCGGCAAGGGCCGTTTCTGCTTTCAAAGTACAGGTGGGCAAAGCGGGGCGTTTTATCGGTCAGCAAGCAGTCCAGCTGCACGGTGGCATGGGTATGACAGATGAGCTGGATGTGGGCTACTATTTCAAGCGCCTGACGGCCATTGATGCCCTGCTGGGCAATACCGATTTTCACCTGACGCGATACGTTAACCTGGGTTGACCGATGCCGATCTCTGGGCAGGCAAGTTGTGTGCAGGTTGTTGGATTCGTGCCTTTGACTTGGCAGCCTGCTACCCCGCCTGAACTTGCGTAAACCCCTGCTCCGGGCCTGCGGGCTGCTTCTTCATCTGTTCGATGCTGCTTTCGAGCTGCACAATTTCATCGTTCAACTCCATGATCCGGTTAATGTCTTTCATCGGAACATCGATCAGCTTCTGTCGTAAATTCTTGAGTTTGCGATTCGCAATCGCCAACAGGTCCAGATTTTTCACTATGTCGCTGTCATTATCAAACACATAGTGGGCCTGATCAAACAGGTCCTGTTGTGGCAGGCAACCCTCACTTTTACCAATAAAGACGCCATCTTCATTGTAATAATGAAATTCTCTTAACTGGTCATTCCCGGAATGCCACATAACATTACCTCACAATTCTCATAGGGGTAATAATTCTTGTTAGCTGTTGATTGGCTTTTAGGCAAGGAAATGACCCCCTGTTAGACCAGAAGGTTCTTTATGGCAGGATTGTTACTCCGGATTTTGTTTTATCCCGGCGTTTATCAGAAATCGGCTCGTATTCCGGCGCTGGCGGTCTGCAGGCTGGTAGCGCTGTAGTCAACAACGGCCTCATAATGCAGGTAAAACGAAATGCCGCGGCTAAGATCGGCCGACAGGCCTACGCTGAACTCAAACCAGGTGGTGTCCGGTTTGTCGGCCGGAAAGACGACTGTCTGGCCAGGATTCAGTGCGTAACCCCCGTATATCTGCCTCTGATCGTTCTCAATCTGATAGCGGGCGATGCCTTTGATCTGTGGCACCAGGGCGCCCCAGGAAAAGTGCTGTGCATAGGCCGCCTGAGCGCCCATGGAGAGGATCGCAGAGCGTACGTCTTGCTCTTTGAGTTGGGCAACGCCAATACCGGCGACCTGCTCCGTATAAGCATCAATATGGCCGTTCAGCATATCCAGCGCCGCCAGTGGGCCATAGGTCAGACCCTGGTAGTAGAAATCAAAAGCGCCGGACAGGTGCAGGCTGAAAAGACGGCTACCTGTGTCACCGATCGTGTCCACACCGGCTATCGTGCGCTGTGTTGAAAACTGGGTATCGCTGTAACCCAGCCCCATATCGACCGCAAAGTCTCTGCGATACCAGCTGCTATAAAGTGTGACGAAATCGGATTCACTATCGACCGTGGTGCTGTTAGTCGGGTCATTGCTGTAGTAATTCAATTCCGATTCACTGTAACCATAGGCGATTCCCGCCAGCCACTCTTGGTTGATGCGAAAATCGGCTGCTGCCGTGGAGTGATGACCCTCTGCATCGTATCCGGTCTCCAAGTCCGTGGTGTCTTGCTCGCCCTCTGAACGGGAGGTAGTCAAAAACAGGCTGATGCGGTCGCCATCGGTGGTGGTCGCTGCATCCGTCGATTGCGGTTTGTGTAATGCGGTGCCGTGCCGCAGATCGTTTAAGTGACGGGAAATACTTTTTTCCTGGATATCGCTGTTATGCAATAGCACCGTGTGCAATGAAGGCAGCTCATTAGCGACCGCAGAATTAGTCGATAGGATACCTAGCCACACGATAATACCGCTCGCTACAGGTCCTAACGGGAAACGCATTGCAGTTGAGAATGGTTGCATGTTTGCCTCTTACCGCACACGAATCATATGTGCAAAAACCGAATCGTGAAGTAGTGATCAGTTAGCAGTGCGATGAACAAACCCATCAGATACACAATGGAATAACCGAATGTTTTCATGGCCGTGCCGGGTTCCGCTGCAAATTTCAATTTAGCCGCGTAAAAGAGAAAGATGCCATTCAGCACTAACGCGCAGCTCAGGTAAATTAGCCCGCTCATGGCGGTCAGATACGGCAGCAGAGTGCAAAGACAGAGCAAAATGGTATACAGCAAAACCGACGTTTTAGTGAACGCTATGCCGTGGGTGACCGGCAGCATCGGGATGCCCGCTTTGGCGTACTCATCCCGGCGATGTATAGCCAGGGCCCAGAAATGAGGCGGAGTCCAGATAAAGATAATGAGAACCAGCAACAGGGCATGGGGGTCTACTTGGTTGGTCACCGCGGTCCAGCCGAGCAGCGGTGGAATGGCACCGGCAATGCCGCCGATAACGATGTTTTGGGGCGTGGCCCGTTTCAAATACATCGTGTAAACAAAAGCATAACCCACAATGCCGAATAGGGTCAGAAAAGCCGTCAGCGTATTGATAAAGAAGGATAGGATAAACATGGACAACGCAGACAGGATCGCTGCAAAGGTCAGAGCCCGCAGGGTACTGATTTTACCTTTCACAATGGGACGATTATGGGTGCGGGCCATAATGGAATCGATGCGATGATCGACAACCTGGTTCACGGTTGCAGCGGCCGCCATGGCAAACGCCATTCCCAGGGAACCCAGAATCAACACATCCAGGGGCACCATGCTGGGTGTGGATAGGAACATACCCACGATGGCGGTGAGCATCAGTAACATCACAACACGTGGTTTGGTGAGTTCGTAATAGTCGCGCCAACCTACACTACTGTTTTCATCGATAGCCATATTGGCGTCCGGACTGTTGATGGCCTGGCTGTTGCCGGCTGTTCTGTTCATATGGGTCTCCCCGAGCGAAAGAGATGCACGCTCACAAGTATTAAAGACATCATTAACAGGGCTGCAACCCCGTTGTGTGCGACAGCCACCAGCAATGGTAATCCAAAAATCACATTACTGATGCCTAGCAAAACCTGAAGTAATAACAACCCCAGGCCATAACCCGCTGCTTTTTTTGTTTTGCTGCGTATCTGCGGCGACAACAACAAAAAAAGAAACAATCCGGTTAAGTACGCGGACGTGATCATGGCGCCGATCCGGTGACTGACATGGATGGTTATTTTGGCATCCGGTCCCAGGTGCGGCCCATGCTCGTAATCATCGACTCCGTGGCCCCATAACTGGAAAGCTTGGGTGACGTTGATATGCTGTTGCCAGCCAGTCTGACAGAGTGGTAATTCATTGCAAACTGTGGCGGCGTAATTGGCTGCGGTCCAGCCACCCAATGCAATCTGCAGCCCCAGGATTACTATCCCCGCCAGCGCCCACTTCAACAACGGGGAGGGCGCAGGGTCGAGCTGGTCTGGAGACAGGGTCAGGGCGTGGGGTGGCTTTGGCAGTCGCACCCGTACTGCCAGTAGAAACAGCAGGCATAGGGTGGTAAACCCCCCCAGCAAATGGGCCATCACGACGGTAGGGAATAAGCTCAAAGTCACGGTCCACATCCCGAGCAAACCCTGGAATACCACTAATATACATAGGGCTATGGGCAATTTGATGGGAACACGGGAGTTCTTTTTACGTTCCCTGATACACATAAACAGAATTGCAAAGATCACCAGGCCCAGAGAAGAGGCGAAATAACGGTGAATCATCTCCGGCCACGCCTTATGACTTTCCAGGGGGCGGTGCGGGAAGGCTTCGTTGGCAGCGGAAATAGCGTGCTCTGATTGGGGAACAACCAGCTTGCCATAGCACCCTGGCCAGTCAGGACAGCCCAGGCCGGCGTCCTGGAGGCGGGTATAGGCACCCAGCGCCACCACTCCGCAGGCCAGTAATACCGCCAGTAATGTCAGTCGTTTAAGCCACATAAATTATCCTATCTTCGATAATTTGAGCACTTTCTTCAGGTCTTTCAGCAGGTCACGTCCTTTCAAAATCGACTCCTGCTCATCCTGATAAGTGGGGTAATACATAAATACGGCACCCATGGTATCGACCAGATAGATGTGTCCGGAGGGCGTTGCTTTTAGCTGATTGTCTTCAACCGGGGCAAACGCCTGCTTTAATTGTGATGCCTGGGTGAAAACCACCCTAAGTTTGGGAAATTCCTCTTTTATCAGGCGATCGTACGGGGCCTCGAGCGGAGCGGTACTGATTACGAGCCGCTCCACCCGGGATTGTTCCGGCCCTAATGCCGTATGCACCTGGCGCATCTGGAACAGGGAATTGCTGCAGGATTCATCGCAATGCTCGGGAATGACGTAGACCAGCCACCACTTGCGTTTAAACTGCTCCGGGTCCAGAACCTTATTGGCTGCATCTTTTAGCGGAATGTCTTCAAATGACAGCGGTGGATTGATCAGCAGCCCTTTGTTGGAGGTGCCGACGGATTTGTACAGCCCGGTTTTTAGCAATACCGCAGCAACGATTACCGGAATAACAAACAAAGCTAAAGCGATTAGCAGCGTACGCCGGTTTTTTGTGCGGATTTGTTGAACGGTTTCGTTTTCCATGGTTACTGCATGTTTTTTGTTTTTGATGTGTTCACTACCAGATAAATAACTACGAGGGCAAATGCCAGTGAGAACCACTGCAATGCGTACCCATAATGTTTCTCCGGCCCCATAATATTGTTATGCCATTCACGAACAAAGCCACTGGATTGATCAGGTTGTAACCGCAGGACAAAAGGCAGCACCGGATAATCAAACAGCAGGGAAGATTTTTCAAGGTCTATTTTTTGGATTAAATAGGGCCAGCTCACCTTAGTGTAATCGTCTTCTTTCAGCACGAAATAGTTGGGGCTCGGCTGATGAGTGACCCCTGAAACTCGCTGTAGCGTACCATCGCTTGTCGGCTGGGCAGCTACCGCTGGAATTTCGGGAAAAACGTCCCGTGACGGGCCGCGTGCAATCCAGCCCCGATTGACCAGTAATATCCGGCCTTCGGTCAAAAAGGCGGTGAGTACCTGGTAGCCTGCAATTCCATTGTGAGACCGGTTATCCAGTAGCAAGGAATATTGCTCCAGAAATCGGCCGGTGACTTGTAGTGGATAGTCTGCCAGGTCGCTGCCGTGGGAAAGCAATTGATCAAGTGTGACCGGGGCGAGCTGGGTGCGCTGAGCCAGACGCTCAAGCAAAAACTCTTTTGCGTGGGCTCTGCGCATCTGCCAGAAGCCCAGGTTCACTAACAGGCACAGCAGCAATATCGTCACCACAGTGGGGATGAGACCTGGCGAGAAAAAAAAGCCACCGAATCTTAATCCGAAACCTGTTTGTGATGTTGAATTACCCATTGTTATACTTCGATGTCACGTTACTGCCTGGAAGAGTCATGTTAATTAAAATAGTTGTGGTTGTTGTCCTGTTATTGATTGCCTTTAGTTTATTCAGTGCCTTGCGTTCTTTGGTGAGTAACAAGCAAGATGATCAATATCGTACAGTCCGGTTTTTGGCGTACCGTGTTGGTTTTTCTGTTGTGTTACTGCTATTGCTGGGTTTCGCGTTCTTTATGGGGTGGATTCAGCCGCATGGGCTGAGGGGATAAAGAGAGCAGTGAAGTAGGGTGGGGCCGGGCACAACACTGCCCGGCCGGAACACAATTAAAGCCAGTAAACACACACAAACAAAAATAACCAGACTACGTCTACAAAGTGCCAGTACCAGGCCGATGCTTCAAACGCAAAGTGATTATCCGGGGTGAGGTGTCCCTTCATTGATCTTATTAACATGATGGTCAGCATAATGGCACCGATGGTGACGTGCATGCCATGAAAACCGGTCAGCATAAAGAACGTGGAACCATAAATTCCGGCCTGTAAAGTCAGGCCCAAATCGTTGTAGGCATGTATATATTCTTCTACCTGAAAGAACAGGAAGGTATAGCCTAGTATCAGTGTTAAAAACAAAAATATATTCAGCTTGGCGCGGTTACCGGCAATCAATGCGTGGTGAGCAATCGTCAATGTAATACTACTGGTTACCAGCAATGCGGTATTCAGCAAAGGTAAGCCCCAGGCCGGCATGGCTTGGGTGGTGGTGCCACCGGGCGTTAAAGTTAATGGCCACAGATTCTGAAAATCCGGCCACAGCAATTCATGGGTCATTGCCTCTTCGCCACCACCGGCAAGCCAGGGGAGTGCCAGCAAACGGACGTAAAAAAGTGCACCAAAGAAGGCAGCGAAGAACATAACTTCCGAGAAAATGAACCACAACATACCCATTCGGTATGAACGATCCATCTGATCGCTGTTCATATTGGCCAGGCTTTCACGAACGGTGTCGCGGAACCAAACAAACATCATGGCGATGATGCCCAGTATCCCAATAGGCAAAATATAACTGCCGGAGTTGCTGTCATTAGCAACCAATCCGGTAACTGAGTGTTGTTGTACAAAATTGGCAGCGCCAAAGGCAACGAGAAACAGTGCCACTGCGGTTATAAAAGGCCAGGGACTCTGTTCGGGAACATAGTAAGACGTCGGTTTTTCAGCCATGGTTTGATCTCCTGAGCGATCAGAATTTTATTAATTTGCGGCTAGGGCGGCTTTTTCAGATTTCGCTGTAATATCGTAGAGCTGATAGGAAAGCGTGATGGTGCGTACGCTTTTTGGTAAGCCCGGGTCGACATAAAATATCAGCGGCATATCCATTTCTGTGCCACCTTCCAGCTCTTGACTGTGAAAGCAAAAGCATTCGGTTTTTTTGAAATAGGGTGTTGCGTTAGCAGGCGCTACCGAGGGTATCGCCTGCCCGACAATCAGATGCGAAGCCGGATTGCGTACGTGAAAGTCCACTTTGTGAATCTGGCCCGGATTAACTTTGATGCTGAACGTGTTGGGTTTGAAATCCCACACCATCGCCGGGTCGGTATCCGCCAGGAACTGAATGGTCACTTCCCGATCTTCCTGCACAACCGCATCCTTCGCGTCGGCAGCTTCGTTCGAGGTTTTACCATTCAGTCCGGTGAAATCACATATGGCATCGTACATCGGCGGCAACACACCCACTGCAAAAATAAACATCCCAACTACGATGAGCAGTAGCTTAATGACCATGCGTTGGTTTGATTGTTGAGTGTGTTGCTCGTCCATTATCCTTTTGCCTCTTCTCTGTTCTATTTCACTACGGGTGGAGTAGTAAAGCTGTGGTAAGGCAGGGGTGAAGATAGTGTCCACTCCAGACCTTCAGCGCCTTCCCATACTTGATCGCTAACGGGTTTGCCCTTCTTGAGGAAGCAAGCCTGGATCAGGACGGCCAGCAGAATCAGTTGACTCAGGCCGAAGCCGAAACCACCGATACTGATCCACCAGTTAAAGTCGGCGAACTGGAGGGAGTAGTCAGAATAACGTCGAGGCATTCCGGCCAGCCCTACAAAGTGCATGGGGAAGAAGAGCAGGTTTACGAAAAACAGGGAGCTCCAGAAGTGCAGTTTCGCCAAGCCGACGTTGTACATCAGGCCGGTCCATTTCGGCAGCCAATAGTAGACACCAGCTACGATCGAGAACACGGCACCGGTCACCAGTACATAATGGAAGTGGGCCACCACAAAGTAGGTGTCGTGGTACTGCTGATCCACCGGCGTGATCGCCAGCATCAGTCCGGAAAAACCACCGATGGTGAACAGGATCACGAAGGCAATGGAAAACAACATAGGCACTTCAAAGGTCATCGCACCTTTCCACATGGTAGCTACCCAGTTGAACACCTTGACCCCGGTGGGTACGGCGATCAGCATGGTCATGTACATGTAAAACAGGTTACCCGCTAACGGCAGCCCGACTGTGAACATGTGGTGCGCCCAGACTACAAAGGACAAAAATGCGATGGAGGCTGTTGCATACACCATGGAGGCATAGCCAAACAACGGCTTGCGGGCGAAGGTCGGGATGATTGCAGAGACGATACCAAAGGCCGGGAGGATCATGATGTACACCTCCGGATGCCCGAAGAACCAGAATACGTGCTGGAACAATACCGGGTCACCGCCACCTGCCGCGTCGAAGAAGCTGGTTCCAAAATGTCGGTCGGTTAGCATCATGGTTACCGCGCCAGCCAAAACCGGCATAACCGCGATCAGCAGAAACGCAGTGATCAACCAGGTCCATACGAACAATGGCATTTTCATAAAGGTCATGCCGGGTGCGCGCAGGTTGAAGATAGTGACGATAACGTTAACCGCACCCATGATGGAGGAAACACCCATCATATGCACAGAGAAGATGAAGAAGTCCGTGGAAGCCGGGCCGTATTTGGTGGACAGGGGTGCATAGAATGTCCAGCCAAAGTTGGGCGCGTCAGCAATGCCCAGGAAAGATTGGATAATCGCCATAATCAGCAAGCTGAAAGCAAAGGGAAGAATCCAGAAACTCCAGTTGTTGAGCCGCGGTAACGCCATGTCCGGCGCACCGATCATCAGTGGCACCATATAATTGGCGAGACCGACAAAGGCCGGCATGACGGCACCAAACACCATGATTAATCCGTGTGTGGTGGTCATCTGGTTGAAAAAGTTCGGATCAACCAGTTGTAAGCCCGGATACATGAGTTCGGCTCGAATGACCATGGCCATAAAGCCGCCGGTCAGGAACATGATGAAGCTGAACCACAGATACATCGCGCCGATGTCTTTGTGGTTGGTTGCAAATAGCCAACGTTTTATGCCTTTGGCCGGGCCGTGATGATGGTCACCCATTTTGATTCCCCCTATTCTTGATTAGCAACGTCGCGTGGTTGGACAACATCAACACCATCCGAAGGGCTGTTGCCCCAGGCGTTGCGTTCATAGGTAACAATGGCTGCAATGTCTTTTGGTTTAAGCATGGACGCGAAAGCGGGCATCGCATTTTTCCCGTGCGTCACAATTCGGATGTGATCTGCGACCGGACCAATGGCGACGGCACTGCCTTTCAACGCCGGGAAGGTAGGCGGTAAGCCCTGGCCACCGGCCTGGTGACATGCAGAACAGCGAGCCATATATTGCTTTTCGCCTTCAGCCATCAACTCATCTTTAGTAAAGGTTTTATCCAGGCTGTTAGCGGCCGCAAGCTCTGCGGCTTCCTGTTCCTCTCGGGCGGTGGTTAGCCAGGCATCAAAATCGTCGACCGATTTTGCCTCAACGACGATCGGCATGAAGGCGTGATCTTTACCGCACAGCTCAGCGCACTGGCCCCGATAAAGTCCGGGTTTATCATTCGGAACCTGAGTCCAAAGTTCGTTTATGAATCCGGGTATGGCATCTTTCTTGATTGCAAAGTCCGGTACCCACCAGGAATGTATGACGTCGTCTGATGTGATCAGGAAGCGAACCTTGCGGTCAGTCGGTATTACCAGGGGTTTGTCTACATCACGTTTATACAGCGCTTCCATCTCGGGATAGTTGCCATCTTCGCGATAAGATTCTTTTTCGATACCTTTAGGGAATAAACCAGAGCTGCGGACAGGGCGGAACCTTTGTTCGTTGGGTGTAGAGAGCACACTGTAATAATCGACGCCCAGGTTGCCTTTACCTTCCCATTCCAGATATTCGTAATGCCACTTCCATTGGGATCCCGTGATCTTAATGGTCAGTGCCGAATCATCGGTGTTACTCATGGCAATGAGTACCCGGGTAGCCGGTATAGCCATAAAGATCAGGATGATGAAGGGGGCGATCGTCCAGACTATTTCGACGGTGGTGCTTTCATGGAACTGTTCAGCTTTATGCCCTTTGGATTTTCGGTGCATAAGCATCGAATAGAACATCGCACCAAATACGATAATCCCAATCCCGACGCACCACCACAACATCGTTCGGTGAAGATCGAATACCTGCTGGCTTATGTCAGTGACCCCTGGCGTCATATCCAGTTGCCAATCTGCGAAAGCCACGCTGCTTGTGGCAGCGAGTGCAGCAGCACCGATCGTGGTGCATCGCTTTGCTAATGACTGCATTGTTTACTCCCTGATTCTTATTATTAGCCGACCGTTAAACATGAATAGGCTTTTGCCGGCTAACGTATGTGGTTTGATAAACCTCGCCAACCCAATGCTGTCACATTGGTATATACGGCGTCATTAAAAATGGATTGAAAACTGGGAATGCGACTAACATAGGGAAAGCGCCACCCACAACCATCCAGGGTGAGCTCGTCCAGATTGGCAGATAGCCAACAATATTACTGAATTACTGACGGCCAGTAATGCATATGCCAGCGGAACAACATGTTGGCAAATACTATGCGCATTGTTAGGCTATTGACTAGCCCTACTAGGTCGCCCCTGAAGCTAAGATTGGCGACTTTTATTACTGACACAGTGAAATTGCCCAGGATCAGCAGCTCAGCAGTTATTGTTATACGGTTGATTTGATTACAGCAGTGTTACCGACATCAACCAGGCTGACTTGGGAAAAATACCCCCACCAAAAAAGCCAGTTGGAAATTTCCCGTGCCCCTCTAAAAAAGCCCAGGACAACTCTAAGTTCTATGCAATCTGATGTCCAGTCAAGAACGAAAAAAAGGTATACTGGCAGAGACTTAGTTGAAGGTTATTTCAATATATACCCCTTCCCAAAAAATACTGTAAATAACCGGAACAAAAATCCGGTTTTTAAGAGACAAGCAAATGAGCGCCGAGCCGATTTACCGTGTGGTTTTTTTGAATCAGGGCGAGATCTATGAGATCTATGTCAAGAATGTGTATCAAAGTGATCTGTATGGGTTTCTTGAAATCGAGGGATTTTTGTTCGGGGAGCGTAACCAGGTGGTGGTCGATCCATCGGAAGAGCGCTTAAAGGCGCAATTCAGTGAGGTGGCAAGAAGCTATATTCCGATGCACTCTATTATCCGCGTGGACGAGGTTGAAAAAGAAGGTGTCGGGAAAATTACGGAAGTTAAGGGCGGAGGCAACGTAACCCCGTTTCCTACTTTCCCCTATGGTCCGGATAATGGTGGCAAGAAACCGGGTTGAAACACAAACTATACAGATCGGGTCTGGAGCTGAGCTGCCGTTCGTCGTTAGAATGTCCGCGCTTACAAGGAATTTACTTGCAATTAGTGTACATTTTGCACTATTTTGGCAAAAATAGTGGGCACGCCAACGTTAAATCTTCATTTGACCAATGTGGGGCGGTACCAGTACCGATCTAAAATAGTTAGGGATGGAGCTGTATGAAAACAGTAGAGCGAAGCAGTCCGATCAGTGCTCGCTATAGCTTGGATAAGCTAGACAGTATGGTAGTCCGGGATATTGCTCGGTTAGAAGAGCAATTGGCCAGGATCGAGGGGGATGCAGGCAATCACACCCGGCTATCGACAGCACGCACTTACAGGACCATGATCGCTGACCGCAAGAAATTACTGGCTCAGATCCAAGAGCAATCCAGTGAGTTTCTGGGGGAAGCAGAAGCGGGTTAGGCAAAGTCATATCGCTTTGTTTGACGCAATAAAAAAGGCCGTGAGATTTTGTTTTCTCATGGCCTTTTTTATTCGTGGTGCTGCTTTTTCTTTTACAAATCGGATGGTGGCTATGGCGGGATTCGAACCTGCGACCCCATCATTATGAGTGATGTGCTCTAACCAACTGAGCTACATAGCCATTTCGAGGGCGCAAATTCTCGCAATCTGGCAGGCCAAAGTCAAGCGAAAGTGCTGTAATTAAACATTAAAACGGAAGTGCACCACGTCGCCGTCTTTAACAATGTACTCTTTCCCTTCCAGTCGCCACTTGCCGGATTCTTTCGCGCCTTGCTCGCCGTTATTGCTGACGAAGTCGTCGTAAGCGACCACTTCTGCACGAATGAAGCCTTTTTCGAAATCGGTATGGATGACGCCGGCAGCCTGGGGTGCGGTTGCGCCAACCTTGACTGTCCAGGCGCGGACTTCCTGTACCCCTGCCGTGAAATAGGTTTGTAGACCCAGCAGGTTGTATCCGGCGCGGATAACGCGGTTCAGGCCCGGTTCTTCCATGCCCAGCTCAGCCAGAAACTCCGCTTTATCTGCCTCATCCAGTTCGGTAATTTCGGATTCGATTTTGGCGCAAATCGGGACAACCTCTGCGTTTTCCGATGCTGCCAGCTTGTTCACGGCATCCAGTAGAGGATTGTCTTCAAAGCCATCCTCCGCGACATTGGTAATGTACATGGTGGGCTTGAGTGTCAGCAGGTTGAATGAGCGGATCAGCTTAAACTCATCTTCCGTAAGGTCTGCAGTGCGGGCAGGGCGGCCTTCGTTTAAAATCGGCAGCAATTTCTCAAATACTTTCTGCTTGGCTTGGGCGTCTTTGTCTCCGCCCTTGGCTTGCTTGGCGGCTTTCAGTAATGCCTTTTCTACGCTGTCCATATCGGCAAGCGCCAGCTCTGTGTTGATGATTTCGATGTCTGACAGGGGGTCAATCTTACCTGCCACGTGAACGATGTTGCCGTCTTCGAAGCAGCGAACTACGTGGGCTATTGCGTCGGTTTCACGGATATTGGCGAGAAACTTGTTGCCCAGGCCTTCGCCTTTAGAGGCGCCTTCAACCAGCCCTGCAATGTCGACGAACTCCATGGTGGTGGGGACCACCCGGTTGGGTTTGACGATCGCCGCTAATGTGTCCTGACGGGCATCCGGAACCGGGACTACGCCTGTGTTGGGCTCGATGGTGCAGAACGGAAAATTTTGCGCCTCGATACCCGCTTTGGTGAGGGCGTTGAACAGAGTGGATTTACCCACATTCGGCAAGCCGACTATACCGCACTTAATTCCCATTGGAGTTTACCATTGCTGTAGATGTGTTATGACGACGCAGAAAAGCTGTGTAAGCGATTCATGGCTTTGTCGGACTGGCCGTCCAGTAGTTCCGGCACGATCCGTAAAGCTTGATCTATGGCGTCTTCGATCCATTGTTGTTCCTGTCTGGGTGGTTTGCCCAGCACGTATCCGCTTACTTTATCGGCGCTGCCCGGATGGCCGATGCCAATGCGTAAACGGGAAAAATCTTTTTGATTGCCGAGCTTGCTAATGATGTCCCGCAGGCCATTATGTCCCCCATGACCGCCGCCCTGTTTCAATTTGGCAATGCCGGGCGGCATATCCAGCTCATCGTGCGCGACCAGGATTTTTTGTGGCGGAATTTTAAAGAAATGGGCAACTGGTGCCACGGCCTGACCGCTGAGATTCATAAACGTTGTGGGGATGAGCAATCGAACCTGGTGGCCATTGATTGTGGCGCGTCCGGTGAGGGCGGGGTATTTCGATTCGCTGCTCAGGCTGACATTGTATTGGCGTGCCAGCCCTTGCACGAACCAGGCACCGGCGTTGTGTCGGGTGTCCTCGTATTGTCGACCTGGATTACCCAGGCCGACTATGAGTTCGATACCGTCTTTCAACTGCCGGGCCTCGTGTTGAGCTTACTCTTCGGTGGCTGACTCTTCGTCGTCGCCGGCTTCCTCGTCCGCTCCGCCACGCGGTGCGCTAACGCTGACAACCGGCAGGTCGTGGTCTTCGCCCAGCTGCAACGCCCGGATTTCGACACCAGCAGGAAGTTTGATGTCGCTGAGGTGGATTACGCTGCCCATCTCCAGGTTTTCGACGTCGATTTCGATGTATTCCGGCAGATCTTTGGCCAGGCAGGTTACTTCTACTTCAGCCATTTGGTGGGCAATGACGCCGCCAGATTGTTTAACGCCCGCACATTTATCTTCGTTCAGGAAGTGAAGCGGAATGTTCATATGCAGTTTATGGGTGGTATCAACGCGCTGGAAGTCAGCGTGGACCGGGATGGACTTGGCTGGATGGCGTTGCAGGTCTTTTAATACCACCTGTTCAGAATTGCCGTCGACAACCAGAGTCAGTACATGGGAATAAAACGCTTCGTTTTCCAGCGCTTTTACCATGTCTTTAAATTCCACTGATACTTGTTGTGGATCTTTGTTTGCACCGTAAACGATTGCTGGGATGCGGTTTTCAAGGCGGCGCAGGCGGCGGCTCGAACCTTTCCCTGCTTCGCCTCGGCTTTGGGCGTTGATTGTGAACTCATTGGACATGAGTTTGCTCCTATCTAATAAACCTTCTGTGTTTTGCGACCAAACTGGCAGAAGGGGTTGGTGTTGCAATGGTTCCAGTAGGAGGTTAGTCCTTCGGGATGAACATTGCGCTTAGTGATTCTTCGTTATTGATGCGGCGGACGCATTCGGCCAGCATCGGGGCCAGGCTGAGCTGGCGAATTTTCTTGCACGACCTGCCTGCTTCCGAGAGCGGGATAGTGTCAGTTATAACCAGTTCGTCCATTTTCGAGTTGTTCAGGTTATCAATGGCCGGGCCGGACAAAACGGCGTGAGTCGCATAGGCAACCACTTTCTTGGCACCATTTTCTTTCAATGCTTCGGCCGCTTTGCACAGTGTGCCTGCGGTATCGACCATGTCATCTACTAGGATGCAGGTGCGGCCTTCTACTTCACCGATAATATGCATCACCTGCGAGGTGTTCGCTTTCGGGCGGCGTTTGTCGATGATGGCGAGGTCGCAGTCGTTTAGCTGCTTGGCGACAGCGCGGGCCCGAACTACGCCGCCGACATCAGGTGATACCACCATCATGTTGTCATAATCCTGTTTTTGAATGTCATCCAGCAGGATCGGTGAGCCGTAAACGTTATCCACGGGAATATCGAAAAAGCCCTGGATTTGGTCCGCATGCAGGTCGACGGTCAGTAAGCGGTCAAACCCGACGGTGGTGAGCATGTCGGCAATTACTTTGGCGGTAATCGGTACCCTTGCAGAGCGCACCCGGCGATCTTGGCGGGCGTAGCCGAAGTAGGGGATTACGGCAGTAATGCGGCCGGCAGAGGCGCGTCTGAGGGCGTCTGCAATGACCATGATTTCCATAATGCTGTCATTGGTGGGCGCGCAGGTGGACTGGATGATAAAGACATCGCTTCCACGTACATTTTCATTTATCTCTACCGAGATTTCGCCGTCGCTGAATTGACTGACTTCAGCGTCCCCGAGGGGCACATGCAGGTAATTCGCTACCTTCTTTGCAAGCTCGGGGGTTGCGTTTCCAGTGAAAACAATAAGATTGGACACGCTAGTCACCTTATCAATTGGATAATGAGATTAAAATGCACGCTAGAAAATATGGCAGGGCCGCCAGGATTCGAACCTGGGGATGACGGGATCAAAACCCGTTGCCTTACCGCTTGGCGACGGCCCTACAACTTTTGACAGATCTGATGGTCAGTCTGGGCGCGGAATCTTACCAGATAATCATCAAATGTTTTAGAAGTTTTTTCTGGATTTTAGCCTTGGCTGGCCAGATCTCCAGTATATAACGGTGAGTGGTTACAGCCTTTTACTATCTTCCAGCTAACATCTTGATTTGTAAGCTGGAAGCGGTCCATCTGCCGGGTAATGTCGAGTAGTAGCCGGTTTGCTCCGGGTTCTGACTCGCATTCGACAAATAAGCAGGCTCCACTTCCGGTAACCCTTGCACTCCCTTTGGCGTCGTGGCTGTCCCGGGCGGTGCAGTCGATCATCTGCATGCAGCGATCGATCAGAGGGAAGCGTTTTCTGAGCACAGGCTCAAAGTCGTTCCGGCTACCCCCCTTCAGGAAGTCGCGTATTCTGATAATCTTTGAATCTCTTGTCAATTGTTTTTCTTGGAAAAGTTCGGCAGTGTTGGCGTGGCAGGACGGGATTGCAATCAGATACCAGGGTTCGGCGATGTCGACCGTTTGCAGCACCTCGCCAATCCCTTCAGCGAGGGCCGCGTGCCCATGAATAAAGACAGGCACATCCGCGCCGAGGCTTAGGCCGATTTTAGCCAGGGTCACTTTATTAAGACCCAACTGCCAGAGCTTGTTGAGGGCTACCAGCGTGCTGGCAGCATTCGATGAGCCTCCACCCATGCCACCGCCCATCGGCAGTTGCTTCTGCAGTTGAATATCCACTCCGCAGGGTTTTCGGCTGTGAGACTGGAGCAGACTGGCGGCACGATATATGAGATTGTCCTCGGGCTGCAGTCCGGCTATATCCGGTTTGACCTCGATAATGGCATCGGAGCGACTCGAAAAGGAGAGCACATCGCAGTAATCCACAAACTGAAAAAGCGTTTGCAGGGTATGATAGCCATCTGTGCGGCGCCCGGTGATGTGAAGGAACAGGTTCAGCTTACCGGGGGCGTTTACGGTTAGCTTCATGTCTCGTCGGTGCCGGTGTTGCTCAGAGGCAGCCATTCCTTGATGATTAAAGTGACTTTCAAATCGTCTTTCTGGATTTTGATGCGCTGAGGTAACAGGGAATCCAGTGCGTTGCCGTAGCGATCAAATTCCAGTTTCCATCCATCCTGTTGCAGGGTGTCGAGTGTGCCCAGGGCGTTGCGCGTCATTTGGATGTCGCCGCTGGGGGCGGGTATGCCTTTGACCCAATACAGCAGTTGATTAATCGGGATCTGCCAGCCGGTGTGTTCCATTACCAGGTTCTCGGGTGAGTCGGACACAAAGGTACCGTCACTGTTTTCCAGTCTGGCTCCGGAAGGGTTGCCACTGATAATGGTGGAGCCCTGACCCAGGGGACCCGATAATAATATATAGAAACTGTCGAAGGACTGGCTCCAATCGAGATAGGCGCTGCCACCGTCGGTGGCGGTCCGAACGCCTATTTTGCCTCGGATTTGCCACTCTCGCATGAGGGTGAGTTGTCTGACATGTTCTACCCAGTCCACATTCTGGCCGGGTTCGGGCGCAGTGGGTGCTGTGCTTTTCGGATACCAAAGCGCGCAGCTGCTCAACGCGACAGCCGTTAGGATAATGCACAGGAATTTAAGCGATCTGTTCAAGTGGGCTCTTCAGAATGTAATTCGCAGGTTGGATTGAAGGTTTAAAAGCGCGTTATGCACGCGCAATGGCTCATATTATAACGACTTTGGGTTAAAACGTTCTATGACGTCTTTTAAAACCTGGCTGTTCGGGTTCTTTTCAAGGGCGTTACGCCAGATGATGGCGGCTTCTTCGCGCTCTCCGGAGACCCACAGCACTTCGCCCAGGTGTGCAGCAATTTCCTGGTCTTCGAATGCCTCGTACGCTTTTCGCAGATAATCCAGGGCGACCTGGGTTTCGCCCATGCGGTATTTAATCCATCCCATGCTGTCGATAATGGCGGGGTCTTCGGGGTTGAGTGTATAGGCGCGCTCAATCAGCTCCCAAGCTTCACTAAGCCGTCGATTGCGATTGGCAAAGGTGTAGCCCAGTGCATTTAAGGCGGCGCTGTTGTCGGGTTGCAATTCCAATACCTGACGTAAATCGGCCTCCATACCCTCGAAATCTTCCTGTTGCTCTTTCATCATAGCGCGAGCGTAAAGCATATTGGTATTGTCAGGGCTGCTGCTGAGCCCGCGGTCGAGCTCTTCAATAGCTTCTTCTAGCTGTTGATCGTTGGCAAGAATTTCACTTTTGGCCAATATGAACTGGTCGCGTTCTTTTGGCATGGAATCTGCTGCCTGATCCAGCGTATCAAATGCCTTTTGCAGGTCACCAGTTTGCTGCCAGAGTAAAGCCAGCTGAATCTGGGCGACGGCGTAGTGGGGGCCTATCCGCACTTGCTGGAAGTATTTACCGGCCTCATCCAATTGCTTTTCAGACACTGCAATGCGCGCCAGGTAGATATTGGATTCATCCACACGGTGTCCCATTTCCAATAACTGCCGGAAATAGTCTTTGGCTTCGTCCTGGCGCTTGTTTTCCCAGCTCAACAGCGCGAGTGATAACACCAGGTCACCGTCGTTGGGGAAATTCTGAGATAAATTGAAGAACTGCTGTTGCGCAGCTTCTAATTGACCCTGCTGCATCAGATAGCGGGCATAGACGATACCCAGGCGTTTGTTTTCCGGGAATTTCTCGGTTTGCTTGGACAGATAGCTCATGGCTTCGTCCAGCCGGTTCAATGCTATAAGAGATTGAGCTCGGGCCAGAATAGCCCCGCTGTAATTCGGGGTGGTGTTAAGTGCCCGGTCGAAATCTTTAATCGCGAGTTTATGGTTGCCGTCCATTGCTTCCAGTGACCCGATGGCAAACCAGAGTTTGTCATCGTCAATGGTTTTCGAATAATCCTGCAGTTTCGCCAGTATTTGCTGTCGTGTTTCGCGGTTCGCGGAGCGCGTTGCCTGTAGCAGAAATTCGAAATTCATGCGGCCGTCACTGGCGATGAGCAGGTCAATTTGCTCCATTGCGTCATCCAGTTTACCGAATCGAATCAGTTCAATCGCTGCGAGTTCACGGGGGACGGGGTTGGCGGGTTCTATTTCAGACCAAAGCATGGATGCGTCGAGGGTTGCCTGATGGGCGCCCAGGTAGCGTGCTATAAAGGTGGCTCTTTCTACTACTTGTGGATCACGGGTTTCATGGGCTTGTTTCAGGTAGTTTCCTAGCGCCACGTCGGCTCGATTGCGCTTGCCTGCGAACTCCGCTAATAACAAATCGTATAAGGTGTCCCCGGTAAAAGGTCGGGTTGGTGTTTCGGCCACTTTATGGGCATTTGCTTCGGGTTGTTGGGCTTGTTGGGCTTTTTCACCACCCAGGCTGGCACAGCCGCCTAAAATTAGAGCGGAAATCAGAGGAAGAATGATCGAAAAATGGTTATAAATCATAAGACTGCAGGCAGGCCCGTGTGTGCGCTAAGCTTTATCAAAGCAGGAATAATGCAGCCATGCAAGAAAATTATCCACAGGTCGCATTCGTAGTATAACTATAGATTGTTAAATGGGGTTGATGTTCCCCTATTGACAGCTAAGTCGTAGGCTTGTGATATAATCCCGCGACTTTTTTGGGAGAGAGTATTTTTACAGCAGTGTAATCTTGCACCCCGCTGTGAATCATCGGTAACCATGGCATTACTCGCGTACGGCATTAATCATAGAACCGCTTCGGTTGACCTGCGGGAAAAACTGGCCTTCGCGCCGGAACGGGTTATTAGTGCGCTGAACGAAGTGCGCCAGCAAGCCCGGCTGCAGGAGGTCGCTATTCTATCGACCTGTAATCGGACTGAGCTTTATTGCACAACGGAGCAAGCGGACTCCGGGTTCGTACTTAATTGGCTAGGGCAATATCACGCCTTACCCATGGACCAGATTACCCGTAGCGTTTATGAGTTTTGGAATGAAGCGGCGGTGCGGCACGTAATGAGGGTTGCCAGCGGGCTGGATTCCATGGTGTTGGGCGAACCTCAGATTCTGGGCCAACTGAAGTCGGCTTATTCTGTTGCCCAGGAGGCCAACACAGTAGGGCCGCAACTGGGGCGTTTATTCCAGCACTCGTTCTCGGCAGCCAAGCAAATTCGCACGGAAACCGGTATCGGCGCAAATCCGGTTTCAATAGCCTACGCTTCCGTGAAGCTGGCCAAACGTATTTTCTCCGATCTGGCAAAAACCCGAGTCTTGCTCATCGGAGCCGGAGAAACGGTTGAGCTATTGGCCCGGCATCTGGCTGAGCAGGGTGTGAAAAATATGCTGGTGTCGAACCGCACGCTGGCGCGCGCCAACGCGATTGCCGAAGAGTTTAATGGCCGCGCGATTACCTTACGCGATATCCCGTTGCATCTGGCCAGTGCAGATATTGTGATTTCTTCTACCGCAAGTCCGTTGCCGATTCTGGGCAAGGGCGCAGTGGAAAATGCGTTGAAAGTGCGTAAACATGCGCCCATGTTTATGATCGATATTGCAGTGCCCCGGGATATAGAAGAAGAAGTCGGTAAGTTACCGGACGTCTATTTATATACCGTGGATGACCTGCAACAGGTGATTGATGAGAATCGCCGTCAGCGACAGGAAGCCGCCAATAAAGCCGAGGGGCTGGTGGACCTGTGTATGTCGCAATATATGGATTCGCTCAAAGTACTGGATGCCGTGGAAACCGTTCGTAATTATCGTGAAAAACTGGATGCCTTACGTGAAGCAGAAGTGGAAAAAGCACTGCTACAGATTCGTGGCGGTGGCGATCCTGAAGAAATCATGCACCGCCTGAGCCGGTCGCTGGTTAACAAAATAATGCATGCTCCCACCACTCAGCTAAAGCATGCGGCGGAAAATGGCCGCAGCGATCAAATTGAATGGGCCCAGCAATTGCTGGGCATCATCGACCCGGACAAACCGGATTAGCCAGGCCGATCTGTTTCCCTTTCGCCCTAACTCATCCATCCTCACTGCAGGAATCAGGTTAAATGAAAGAATCTTTACGAACGAAGCTTGCCGGACGTAGCGAGCGATACGAAGAAGTTGGTTTGCTGTTAAGCCAGCCGGAAGTCATTATGGATCAAAATCAATTCCGTAAACTCTCACAGGAATACGCGGAAATTGAACCGATTGTGCATTGTTATCGTGAATACGATCAGGTGCTAAAAAATATAGAAGAAGCGAAAAGCTGGCTGGCCGATCCGGACCTTAAAGAAATGGGGGAAGAGGAGCTGGAAGCCAACCAGAAAAAAAGCGAGTTACTGGAAGCAGAGCTGCAAAAGTTGATGCTGCCGAAAGACCCTTTTGACGGTAGCAATGTATTCCTTGAGGTGCGTGCAGGCACTGGCGGTGATGAAGCCGCTATTTTTGCCGGTGACTTGTATCGTATGTACTCGCGCTACGGCGAGTCCCTTGGCTGGCGTATCGAAGCGGTGAGCCAGAATGAAGGGGAGCATGGCGGCTACAAGGAAATTATCTGTCGCGTGATTGGCGATAATGTCTATTCCAAGCTCAAGTTTGAATCCGGAGCCCATCGTGTACAACGGGTTCCAGCCACCGAATCCCAGGGTCGGATCCATACCTCTGCCTGCACCGTCGCAATTTTGCCGGAAGCGGATGAAGTAACGGATATCGAGGTACGCAATGAAGACTTGAGAATTGATACTTATCGCTCATCCGGAGCGGGGGGGCAGCATGTAAACACGACCGATTCTGCGGTGAGGATTGTCCATTTGCCATCCGGTGTGGTGGTTGAGTGTCAGGATGAACGCTCGCAGCATAAGAATAAAGCGAAGGCGATGTCGTTACTGAAGTCACGGCTGCTGCAGCACGCGCAAGACAAGCAGCAGAAAGAAACCAGTGATGCACGGCGTAATCTGGTCGGCAGTGGTGATCGATCTGAGCGCATCCGTACCTATAACTATCCTCAGGGCAGGGTGACCGACCACCGCATTAACCTGACTTTATACCGATTGCCGGAAATCATGGAAGGCAGCCTGGAAGAGGTGATTCAACCTTTGGTTAATGAATACCAAGCCGATTTGCTGGCGGCGCTGGAAGAATAATGCACACAGTTGCAGGTTGTTTGCTTTGGGCCCAGCAAACGCTCGCCTCGGCTGATGCGGCGGAAGCCGTTTTGAAGCGATCTGCGCCAGTGGACAGTCGCTGGCTCTTGTGTCACGTGTTACAACGCAATAGCGCGTGGCTAAAAGCCTGGCCGGAAGCGGAGGTCAGTGCACAGCGATGGCAGCAGTACCAGCGCTTGGTGGAGCGACGTAAGCAAGGAGAGCCGGTGGCCTATCTCACCGGTGAGCAAGGTTTCTGGAGCCTGGAGCTGGAGGTGAGTGCGGCTACGCTGGTGCCGCGAGCGGACACCGAATTGTTGGTGGAAACCGCGTTGCAACTGAGTACTGAAGATTCCATCGACGTGCTGGATCTGGGAACCGGAACCGGTGCGGTCGCATTGGCGTTGAAGTCCGAGCGGCCGGGTTGGCGGATCACGGCAACCGATGTGGATGATGCAACGGTGCAATTGGCCCGACGCAATTCCGAACGCTGTCAATTGCCGATCCACATTATCCAGTCAGACTGGTTTGCAAATATTCCGCCTCATCAGTTTCATGTGATTGTATCGAATCCACCCTATATTGAGACGGATGATCCCCATTTGCAGGGCGTGGGAGTGCGCTTCGAACCGCTGCGTGCCCTGGTATCCGGCAAAGATGGTTTGGATGCCATTCGCGAAATTGTCCGGAAAGCGGGTGACTATTTGCGATACGATGGCTGGCTCTTGATAGAACACGGTTTTCAGCAAGGCGAAGCAGTTAGAGAAATTTATGCTAGAAATGGATTCGCGTCAGTAGCGACATTACGGGATCTGGCAGACAATGAGCGCTTGACGATGGGATGTTGGAAGAAGGATTTAAAGCATGTTGAGTGATGAAGAGTTATTAAGGTACAGTCGGCAAATTATGCTGCCGGAGCTGGATGTAGCAGGCCAGGAAAAGCTGAAAAAAGCGACCGCTTTGATTGTCGGCGTAGGCGGGTTGGGGTCCCCCGTTGCAATGTATTTGGCTGCGGCGGGTGTAGGCCATCTGGTATTGGTGGATAACGACGAAGTTGAATTGACCAACCTGCAGCGACAGATAGTGCACAGCAGTGTCAGTCTGGGGGAGCCCAAAGTGTATTCGGCCCAGAGAGTGCTGGCGGATCTCAACCCCCATTGTAAGATCACGGCCGAGTTCACTAAATTTAAACCGGGCATGGGCGATCGATTGGTTGCATCCGCGGACGTGATTCTGGACTGTACGGACAATTTCGCAGTACGGTTTTTATTGAACAAACTCAGTGTGCAATATCAGGTGCCTTTGGTATCCGGGGCGGCGATCCGCATGGACGGGCAGGTGAGTTTATATGATCCCATGAACGAAGCCAGCCCTTGTTATAATTGTTTGTTTGAGGATGAAGGTGAAGAGGACGAGACCTGTGCAAACAGTGGTGTTTTATCACCGGTGGTCGGGTTGGTGGGAAGTATCCAGGCCACGGAAGCCATCAAACAGTTGACCGGAGTAGGGGCCACCCTGGTGGGTAAGCTACTAATGGTCGATGCGCTTAATATGCGCTTCCGTGAGGTGAAAATCAGTAAAAACCCGGATTGCACAGTGTGCTCCGGCAAGCATTAGGTTGTCTATATGCATCGGAGCCGGGTTGGCATTGATCTGATTTGCAGGGTAATCTTAGGCCCTTAAATATTAGCCAGTCTGGTATAAGAGTAAAACCGTACTTGACCTTCTGATCCAATTAAGCAACCTATTAAGGAATCTCCGATAATGAAAACTCGTGCTGCTGTTGCCTGGGAAGCAGGAAAACCGTTATCCATTGAAGAAGTCGATCTGGAGGGACCCAAAGCCGGGGAAGTGATGGTGAAGCTGGCGGCAACCGGCGTTTGTCACACGGATGCTTACACCCTGAGCGGCGCAGACCCGGAAGGGTTGTTTCCCTGTATCATGGGTCACGAAGGGGCCGGTGAAGTGGTCGAAATCGGTGCCGGCGTCACCAGCGTTGCGGTGGGCGATCATGTCATTCCTCTTTACACGCCGGAGTGCGGTAAGTGCAAATTCTGTTTATCCGGTAAGACTAATCTGTGTCAGGCCATTCGAGCTACCCAAGGTCAGGGGGTGATGCCCGATGGTACCTCCCGCTTTAGCCAGAACGGAAAACCGATTTTCCATTATATGGGAACCTCTACTTTTTCCGAATATACCGTTATTCCAGAAATCGCCCTTGCAAAAATCAATAAAGCGGCACCGCTGGATAAAGTGTGCCTGTTGGGATGTGGTATCACGACCGGAATTGGTGCCGTTCTTAACACCGCAAAGGTCGAACCTGGCTCAACCGTAGCGGTGTTTGGTATGGGGGGCATTGGGCTGTCGGTGATTCAGGGCGCGGTAATGGCAAAGGCATCACGGATCATTGCCGTGGACCTGAATGAAGAAAAATTTGAAATGGCTAAAATGTTAGGCGCTACGGATTTCGTAAATCCGAGCCAATATGACCGTCCGATTCAGGAGGTCATAGTCGATCTTACTGACGGCGGGGTGGACTATTCCTTTGAATGTATCGGTAATGTCAATGTGATGCGCTCAGCGCTGGAGTGTTGTCACAAAGGTTGGGGTGAATCGGTTATTATCGGCGTGGCCGGGGCCGGCCAGGAAATTTCAACCCGGCCCTTTCAATTGGTCACCGGTCGGGTTTGGCGGGGGACGGCGTTCGGCGGCGTAAAAGGCCGCACTCAACTACCGGATTACGTCGAACGGTATATGAAAGGTGAAATTAAGATTGATGAAATGGTTACCTTCACTATGCCTTTAGAGGAAATAAACCGGGGATTTGATCTGATGCACGAAGGCAAAGCTATCCGCTCTGTCATCCTTTATTGAGTTGATATTCGGGAGCCGGTATGACGATTGAAATATTGGAAGAGGCGCGGGTCTTTGAAGGGCGGCAATTAAGGATAAAGCACGTTTCTGCCAGTTGTCATTGCGACATGGTCTTTTCCGTGTTTTTACCACCTCAAATCGAACAGCAGGCCGTGCCGGTATTGTGGTGGTTATCGGGTTTGACCTGTAACGATCAGAACTTTGTGACCAAGGCCGGTGCCCAGCGCGTTGCTGCGGAACTCGGCATAGCGGTGATTGCGCCGGATACCAGTCCCCGGGGTGAGGGCGTGCCCGATGACAGCGAGGGCGCGTGGGATTTTGGCCTGGGTGCCGGCTTTTATGTCAACGCAACGCAAGCGCCTTTCGATCAATATTATCGGATGTATGAGTATATTCAGCAGGAATTACCTGCTCTGGTACAGAATGAGTTCAATCTGGATTTGTCTCGTCAGGGTATCTTTGGTCATTCGATGGGAGGGCATGGTGCACTTACGCTGGCTCTGAATAACCCTCAGCAGTACCGGTCCGTGTCGGCTTTTGCGCCTATCTGTGCACCCAGTCAATGTGCTTGGGGGCAAAAAGCACTGGCCGCGTATTTAGGAGACGATCGGGCTGCCTGGCAGGCTCATGATGCAGTAGCATTAATTGAATCGCGGGGTTTTGACAAACCGATACTGGTGGATCAGGGGTTAGCCGATTCATTTCTCGAAAACCAGCTAAAGCCCGAGCTGCTGCACGCGGCCTGCGCCAAACAGTCGGTCTCGCTTACCCTTAATCACCGGGCTGGCTATGATCACAGTTATTATTTTATTTCGACCTTTATGGAAGAACATCTGCGCTACCATAGTGCGTTCTTAAATCGTTAAATCAAAGAGTGAGGATTGACTCAATGTTAATAGCCCGGCACGCAACATTAGTTTTGTTGGTTGGATTTTTGTGCGCTTGTCAGAGTGCTTATTATGGCGCGATGGAAAAAGTGGGGTATCACAAACGGGATATCATGATCGACAGGGTGGAAGAGGTTCAGGATGCACAATCGGATGCAAAAGAACAGTTTTCCTCCGCATTGGAACAGTATCAAGCATTGGTAAATACCGGTGATAGTGATCTTCAGGATTACTATGACAAACTGAGTGGCGAATATGAAGACAGCAAAGAAGCGGCTCAGGAAGTCACTGACCGTATTAATGCGGTGGAAAACGTGTCGGATGCACTCTTTAAAGAGTGGAATGAAGAAATTCAGCTGTACAGCAATGCCGACCTGAAGCGGCAGAGCATTAGTAAAATGAACGCGACAAAGAAAAAATACAACTCGCTGATGACATCGATGCGGCAGGCGGAAGATCGGATGAACCCGGTGCTGAGTGCGCTGCAGGACCAGGTTTTATTTTTAAAGCATAACCTGAACGCCCGGGCCATCGATTCTTTGAAAGGTGAGCTGAAAGGAATCGAAACGGACGTCGCTCGGTTGATTAAAGAAATGGAGAAATCCATCGCTGAATCCAATACCTTTATTGAAGGCCTGAAAAACGCGGGATAAGGGCATTTTCTCATTTCAACGTTTCGAAAGGGCGCCAATATTGGCGCCCTTTTTAGTTTGCTCCGATATTGTGAGGTGCAGAAAAGTTAAAGCCAGCGCCGCGCACGAGCTTGATATTGACTGTATTCCGCGCCAAAGAGCGACAGCAGCGCGCGCTCCTCAGGCTCGATTTGGAAGCGGTTCATATAAACTATAAACACGAATATTCCCGTTAGTGTCCAAGGGGACGCTAGATAGAATGACCATGCCAGCAAGCCTAATGCGAAACCGACGTACATCGGGTTGCGGGTGATCCGGTAGACGCCGGAGTCCACCAGCGCGGAAGCGGACTGCGGCTTCAACGGGTTCACGGTCGTTTTCGCACGTTTGAATGAAAGGACACCAGCGAGGCAGAACATCGTTCCTGTGAGTAGCGCTAGCGTTACTGCGATCACTCGCACGGTGATAGTGATTTCAATTGCAGGCGTAGCTAACGAAAGCACCCACATGAATAGGCCGCAAACGGTTGCGATTAGCGGAGGCGGGATTTTATTTTCTAGCACTTTCATCGACTTGGCCCTGGGATAATGCGCATGAGTGTGGGGGTGTCCGGTGGCAACCTAAGTAATATAAGCCTATAGTGTGAGCTTATACCGTGGCAACACCATTTCTGAACCGGGTTGTCACGTCCCTTCCTGACCAAGAGTTACTTTATGGCGCCATTCCGAATTCGCTATCAGACTATTGAGTTTGATAGTGTCGATATCCATGTCCGCAGTTTACGAGATGCTCAGGAATTTTCAGATCCTTTAGGTGAAGCTGAATTATTGGGGATTTCCTCCGCCCAGTGGGCCTTGTTTGGTGTGCTGTGGCAATCGAGTCAGGTTTTGGCGGATCAAATGGCGGATTTTGAAATTGAAGGGAAGCGAATCCTGGAAGTGGGGTGCGGGCTGGGTCTGTCCAGTTTGTTGCTCAATTCCCGTAAAGCGGATATTTCGGCGACCGATTACCATCCGGAAGCCGGGGGCTTTCTCGCAGAAAACGTCAGATTGAACAGCGGAGACAAGATACCGTTTTTGAGAACGGGCTGGGCAGATTTACAAGACGGTCTTGGCACCTTCGACGTCATTATCGGAGCTGATTTGCTTTACGAGAAACAGCATGTTGAATTGCTGTCGGAATTTATTCATCGCCACGCCAACCCGCAATGTGAGGTGATTTTGGTGGATCCAGGCAGAGGCCATCATGCGCCGTTTAGTAAAAAGATGGTGCGCTTGGGATACACCCATAGCCAGAGCAAACCGACGCTATCCGGGCCGGATGAAAAGCCGTTTAGTGGGCAGATTTTACGGTATGTGCGGGCGTTAGCGCAGCCGGACGCTCGCGGGTAAGTAGGCATTAAAGGTGGCTATACCGTATAGGTAGCCGACATAGATGAATAGGTGCCCGTATAGCGTTACCGTTTGAGCTTCCACCAGGGCGGCGGTGTAAATTGAATGCACAAGAAACATGAGTGGAATGCTGAGCCAGGCCAGGGGCTTTAACCAGGCGAGATAGACAGGCAAATTAACCCCGAAAAAAGTGATCCAAAGCGTGACGAAAATGCCCCACCCGATCAAATCGTAGTGGAAAGGGGCATCGCTGAAAGTGATGATGCGGATGGTAAAATCTTTAAATTCCTCCAGTTGGAACTCAGGCTGTATGCCCTGAACCTGGTAAGAAAAGCTGCGCAATCCCTGGTTGATTTCCGGGTCCAGGCTGCAGCGGCCCAAAGGTAAAAAAAGTAAGGGTAGAAAAATCCAGAAGGATACAATTCTGACGATTCGGAACATCATGTTGGTCCAGGTGTATGGATGGCTTCCTTTACTATCCTGATGCATCGCTGACTGTTTTAGCGGCCGGTAGATTTTAATCTACCGGCCGCTCATTTCTGCCAGTCGGATAAAACGTTAATTCAGTTTTTTCGCCAACACCTGGTTCACCATTTGCGGATTGGCCTTGCCTTTGGACAACTTCATGGTCTGTCCAACAAAATAACCGATGAGTTTTTTCCTTTTTTGGTCGTCGGCGGCTTGATATTGCGCGACCTGGTCAGGACTGTCTGCAATGACCTGATCCACAATGGCCTCAATGGCGCTGCTATCGGTTTCCTGTTTGAGTCCCTTACTTTCAATGATGGTATCGGCTGTGCCGCCGTTATTCCACAATTCTTCAAATATCTGCTTGGCGATCTTGCCGGAAATGGTGTTGTCGGCAATTCGCTTCAGTAAACCACCGAGTTGATCTGCGTCCACCGGACTCTGATCAATCTCCAGATCATTTTTGTTGAGGGCGCCTAGCAATTCGACGCTGACCCAGTTGGCTGCCAACTTGGGTTTTGCCCCCGATTGCGCTACCACGGTCTCAAAATACTGCGCCAGGACACGGTCTGACGCCAGTACGCGCGCGTCATATTCCGATAGTTCCAGGTCAGTAATAAAACGCTCGATTTTTTGCGCCGGTAATTCGGGTAGTTTAGCCCGAATTGCACTGATGGTTTGTTCCGTTACCTCCACCGGCAACAAGTCCGGATCAGGGAAGTAGCGATAATCATTGGCTTCTTCCTTGCTGCGCATGGCGAATGTTTTATCTTTTACCGGATCGTACAGTACGGTGGCTTGATGAATGGCCCGGCCGGATTCCAGCTCATCCATTTGCCACTCAATTTCGGCATTGATGGCTTTTTCCACAAAACGAAAGGAGTTCACATTTTTTATTTCGCGCCGCGTACCCAATGTGTCTTCACCTTTGGGGCGAAGCGAGACGTTGCAATCGCAACGCATTGAACCTTGTGACATATTGCCGTCGGAGATATCCAGATAGCGGATCAGCGAATGTATGGCTTTGGCGTAGGCCACCGCTTCTTTTGCCGAGCGAATATCCGGTTCAGATACAATTTCCAGCAGCGGGGTGCCTGCTCGATTCAGATCGATGCCGGTCATGCCCTGAAAATCTTCGTGTAGGGATTTGCCTGCATCCTCTTCCAGGTGTGCCCGGGTGACACCGATGCGTTTGGTGCTGCCGTCTTCCAGCGTGATATCGACCTGTCCTAGTCCGACAATGGGCAATTCAAACTGCGAAATCTGATAGCCTTTTGGTAGGTCCGGATAGAAATAATTTTTGCGTGCGAATACGGAGCGGGGTGCAATCTGCGCATCAATTCCTAATCCGAAACGGACGGCTTTTTCCACCGCATCTGCATTCAGTACCGGCAACACGCCGGGCATTCCCAGGTCGACCAGCGACGCCTGTGTATTCGGCTCGGCGCCGAAGGTGGTGTCACTGCCCGAGAATATTTTTGAGCGGGTGGACAGTTGCACATGCACTTCTAATCCGATGACGACTTCCCATTGCATGGCAGGCCTCCTTATTGAAACGCCGCCGGCATTCGGGCATGCCAGTCGGTTTCCTGTTGAAAACGGTGGGCGACATTAAGCAGCTTCGCTTCGTCGAAATAATTGCCGATAATCTGCAAGCCGACCGGCAGTCCTGAGCTGATACCGGCCGGAATGGATATGCCGGGTAAGCCCGCCATGTTCACTGAGATGGTGTAGATGTCGGAGAGATACATGGACAGCGGGTCGGAGGCTTTTTCACCGAGCTTGAATCCGGCGTTGGGCGAAGTCGGCCCCATAATGACGTCCACGTCCGCAAAAGCGCGATCAAATTCATTTTTAATCAGTCGCCGGACCTTTTGTGCTTTCAGATAATAGGCATCGTAATAACCTGCAGACAGGGCATAGGTGCCAATCATAATGCGGCGTTTTACTTCTTCACCAAAACCCTCACCTCGGCTGCGTTTATACAGGTCTTCCAGGTCAGCCGGATCATCGCAGCGATAGCCGAACCGCACACCGTCAAAACGGGACAAATTGGAGGAAGCTTCTGCCGGAGCGACGACATAATAGGCTGGAATGGATAAGTGGGTGTTCGGCAATTCAATTTCAATAATGCGAGCCCCCATCTTTTCATATTGTTTGATGGCATCCTGGACGACGTTTTCCACATCGGCGTTCAGCCCGCTGTCGAAGTATTGTTTCGGTAATCCAATGCGCAACCCCTCAAGGGAGTTGCCCAGATCAGCAGTAAAATCCGGTACGGTTTTATCCGTGCTGGTGGAGTCCTTGGGATCGAACCCAGCCATGGAATTCAACAGCAACGCTGCGTCTTCTGCGGTTTGCGTCATGGGTCCGGCTTGATCCAGGGAGGAGGCAAAGGCAATCATACCCCAGCGGGAAATTCGTCCGTAGGTGGGCTTAAGGCCGGTAATGCCACACAAACTGGCGGGCTGACGGATGGATCCGCCGGTATCCGTGCCGGTAGCCGCCGGGGTCAGCCGTGCAGCCACCGCCGCTGCGGAACCACCTGATGATCCACCGGGTACGTATTCTGTGTTCCAGGGGTTCTTTACGCTGCCGTAAAAACTGGTTTCATTAGACGAGCCCATGGCGAATTCGTCCATATTGGTCTTGCCCAGGGTAACGGTGCCGCTGCTATTGAGCTTTTCAACAACCGTCGCGTTGTAAGGGGCAATGAAATTATCCAGCATTTTAGAGGCGCAGCTGGTCTTGATACCTTGGGTACAAAAAATGTCTTTGTGGGCAATGGGGATGCCGGTGAGCGGGCCGGCATTGCCTGCTGCGCGGGCGTCATCCGCTGTTTTAGCCTGAGCTAATGCCAACTCTTCAGTGAGGGTAATGAAGCTGTTAATGCCGCTGTCGTGTTGTTTGATGCGATCAAGAAACAGCTGAGTCAGTTCGCGGCTGGAAATATCGCCTTTTGCCAGCGCATCAGACAAGGATTTTAAGGTGTTAGTATGCATGAATGTGTTACCTGATCATTCAATAACTTTCGGCACTAGATAAAGGCCGTCTTCGGTCGCAGGTGCGATTTTCTGAAAAGCGTCCCGTTGATTTTGCTCGGTGACTACATCTTCACGCAGACGCTGTGCCGCATCGGTGGGATGGGCCATTGGTTCGATGCCATCGGTGGGTGCCGCCTGCAGCTGTTCAATCATGCCCAATATTGAAGATAAGCGTTCAGATATTGCCGGGATGTCAGCGTCGTCCACCTGAATGCGCGCTAAATGGGCTATTTTTGTTACATCTTCTTTGTCCAATGCCATGGGATTCTCCGGCAGTGAATTTCGCGAAGGGCGTATGTTACCAGAAATCAGGCGGTGGTCGATGTTAAGTCTGATTGCCCGGAGTGAAGGAATAGTTAAAACTGCGCGCGTCAGTTGACGGGGAATTTGAGGCTAAGTTCATAAAAGCTGTAATAAAAGTTCTGATTGTTACCTTGCCGAACAGGTCCTGCGCTGCTATTGTTCCGGCAATAGTATAACTTGGGAGCAACAGATCGAGTGTCGTGTTTTATCGCCCGGATCAGAAGTTTCCGAATAGCCTTTTTGATCAAAATAATCGTTCAAAAATTAAACCGCTCGATGGGTTGTCAATCCTCCTATGTTTAAACGTTTACGCGGCATGTTCTCCACTGATCTCTCGATCGACCTGGGAACAGCTAATACCCTTATTTATGTGAAAGATCGTGGTATCGTCCTGGACGAACCGTCAGTTGTAGCCATTCGCCAGAAAAACGGCGCGAAAAGTGTGGCCGCAGTGGGAATGGACGCCAAACGCATGTTGGGCAGAACCCCTGGCAATATCACCGCGATACGCCCCCTTAAAGACGGTGTCATCGCTGACTTTCATGTTACCGAAAAAATGCTACAGCATTTCATTCACAAAGTGCATGAGAACAATTTCATCACTCCCAGCCCTCGTGTTCTGGTTTGTGTTCCTTGCAAATCAACCCAGGTTGAACGAAAAGCCATCAAGGAGTCGGCACTGGGTGCAGGCGCTCGCGAGGTTTATTTGATTGAAGAGGCCATGGCCGCTGCAATTGGAGCGGGTCTGCCGGTGGAAGAGGCCAGTGGCTCGATGGTTGTGGATATTGGTGGTGGTACCACCGAGATTGCTATTATTTCCCTGAACGGCATTGTCTATTCCGATTCCGTGCGGGTGGGGGGTGATAAATTTGACGAAGCCATTGTTACTTATGTGCGGCGTAATTACGGTAGCCTGATCGGTGAAGCCACTGCTGAACGCATCAAACAGGAAATCGGTTGTGCGTTTCCTGGCAAAGAACTGCTGGAAATCGATGTGCGTGGCCGTAACCTGGCCGAAGGTGTGCCCCGGTCGTTTACGCTGAATAGCAGTGAAATACTGGAATCCTTGCAGGAGCCTCTGTCGCAGATCGTCTCTGCGGTGAAAAGTGCGCTTGAGCAATCGCCCCCGGAGCTGGCCTCTGATATCGCGGAAAAGGGCCTGGTATTAACGGGTGGTGGCGCGTTACTGCGTGATCTTGAGTTACTGATTGCTGAAGAAACAGGTCTGCCTGTCATCGTGGCGGAAGATCCCCTTACCTGTGTTGCCCGTGGTGGTGGTAAAGCCATGGAAATGATGGATAAGAGCGGATTTGATATGTTCTCGGTGGATTGATCATCCACGTCATGAGTAATCCTGAGCAAAGCCGGTCGATTGCACACGCATGGCCGGCTTTTGTGTTTATTATCCGGCCCGTGCAAATAACAGTTAGCGTATCTCTGAGCGCAGCCTGCGGTTCAGGTGCATCAGGGGGGGTAGTGCTATAAAACCTATTTTCGGCCAGAATACCGCAAACCGTTACAGGCTGATTCTGTTTACGGTCATTTCATTCATGCTTATCTTCGTTGACCATCGTTTTAACGTGTTATCGCCGGTGCGCTTCACGTTGACCATCTTTACCTCGCCGATCCAGTATATTGCGGATATTCCGGCACAATTGATGACGTGGTCCGAAGCCAGTGTGCGCAATACGGGTGAGCTGGAAGCCGAGAACGCCAGCCTGCAATCGGAAGTCCTGGTGCTGAAACGAAGGGTGCAGAAACTGGCTTCTACAGTAGCGGAAAATACCCGGCTCAAGGAATTAATGAATGCCACTGATGTGGTCGACGATCAGGTGCTAATCGCTGAAATTATTGGCGTTGATCCGGACCCCTACCGACATGAAGCCATTGTTAATAAAGGCAAACCCGAAAACGTATACGTAGGCCAGGCTGTGCTTGACGCCGAAGGCTTAATGGGGCAAATCATCGAAGTCGGGCTTTTTAGTAGCCGGGTGTTGCTAATATCCGATATTTCTCATGGTATTCCGGTGCATGTCAATCGGAATGGGGTGCGAGCCATCGCCGTGGGCTCCGGAACCCTGGATAGTTTAAAACTAATCCATGTGCCTGATACCGCTGACATTGTGGTGGGCGATCTGCTGGTGAGTTCCGGTTTGGGAGGACGCTTTCCCAAGGGCTACCCGGTGGGCGTTGTTACTACTGTAGAGCACGATCCTGGCCAACCCTTTGCGGTGGTAAACGCAAAGCCGATGGCAAATCTGGATCGTTCCCGCTATGTGCTACTGGTTTTTTCCGAAGAAACCCGTCAGTTGGAGGGGGCAATGGATACATCGCCGCCTCCGGAAGCCGGCGATGACGCCGCCGATGGTAAAGAGACCATCGACAATACCGTTGCCACAGAAGGAGCTGAGCCATGATCCAGTCCACTTCAGACAGCGCAGCTACGGTGGTTTTCACACTTATTATTGCGGCAATATTGGCGGCAATTCCGTTGCCTGAATGGGGCAACGCCCTGCGTCCGGCGTGGGTTCCGTTGGTTTTGATCTATTGGGTCATCGCTATGCCGCATCGGGTGGGCGTGATTACTGGATGGTGTGTAGGTATCATGCTGGACGCCTTAAATGGTGCGGTGTTGGGCCAAAACGCATTAGCTTTGGCTGTGGTGGCTTATATCACCTATGTTCTGCATCTGCGAATCCGTTTGTTCCCACTCTGGCAGCAATGTATATCCATTTTGGTGCTCGTGGGTATTTATCAATTGGTGAACATAATGATCATGCGGGCGGTCTATATTTCACCGTGGACACTGTGGTACTGGACCTCTGTTTTGGTTTCCGCCCTAGTTTGGCCTCTGGTCAGCCTTTCCATGTCGTATATACGGGGCACCCACTCTAATTGAAAGGCTCTAACTGACCACCGCGACCAATTGAGATATGCTTAAATGATGTACTTGGCATCCGCTTCTCCCAGACGCAAAGAACTCTTGCTTCAAATTGGTGTGCAATTCGACGTGCTGCCGGTGTCTGTTGACGAGACGCCGCTGCATTGTGAGCCGGCTCTGGACTACGTGCAGCGTATGGCCCAAACCAAGGCAGAGGCAGGCCGCAACCGCTTATCTGAACTTAATCTTCATTTCGATGCGGTACTGGGCGCTGACACCATAGGCGTTCTTGATAGCCGGATTCTGGTTAAACCGACCGACAAAGCGGACGCTATCAGAATGCTGTTGAGCCTCTCCGGGCGCACTCATCGCGTGATCACGGCAATAGCCCTGGCCACGGCGAGCGGTGTTTTGCGCCGCTATTCTTCGACTGAAGTGGTTTTTCGCGAGATCAGTGAGCAGGAGGCCGGTGATTACTGGGATACCGGTGAACCGCAGGATAAAGCCGGTGGTTACGGAATTCAGGGCTTGGGCGCGGTTTTTGTCGAGCGTATTGCCGGCAGCTATAGCGGCGTGGTGGGGCTACCCTTGTATGAGACTTCAGAATTAATTAAACAGGCCGCTGTGAGCCTGTGGCAACCCCCCGGAATCAAACGGAATGAGTGAAGAATTATTAATTAATGTCACGCCCATGGAGACCCGGGTAGCCTCGGTGGAAAACGGCGTCGTTCAGGAATTATTTTTGGAGCGTACGGTTAAGCGCGGACTGGTCGGAAGCATCTATAAAGGGCGGGTGGCCAGAGTGCTTCCGGGTATGCAGGCCGCTTTTGTGGAAATCGGATTGGAACGGGCTGCGTTTCTGCATGCGAAAGACATTTGGCAAGTGGATAAACCGGATGACGCTGCGGACGCCGTTGGCAATATATCGGACCTGGTCGCGGAAGGTCAGCCTATTGTTGTGCAGATTACTAAAGACATGATTGGAACGAAAGGCGCGCGTTTAACTACCCATCTGTCGATTCCGTCACGTTATTTGGTGTATATGCCTTACACCGATCACATCGGGATTTCTCAACGTATCGAAGACGACCAGGAACGTGAGCGCTTGCGTAACGCCATGGAAACCATCATGGCCGAGCGTGAAGATATACCGAAAAAAGGCTTTATCCTTCGTACCGCTGCGGAGGGCGCGGATGAAGAATCCCTGCGCCGGGATGTGGAGTTTCTGCGCCGGCTCTGGAAATCGATTAACGAGCGTATTGCCCGGTCTACACCGGTTACGTTAATTCACCGGGATCTGGCATTGGCCATCCGTACTTTGCGGGATGAAGTCCGGCCCGGAGTTGAAAAGGTGCGCATTGACTCGCGGGAGACCTACGGCAATGTGATTGAGTTCGTACGGGAGTTTATTCCAGACGTAGAGCAGTTGGTGGAGCACTATCCGGGCGAACGGCCGATCTTTGATTTATACAGTGTCGAAACCGAATTACAAAAAGCCCTGGCGCGCCAGGTTCAATTAAAATCCGGTGGGCATCTGATTATTGATCAGACCGAAGCGATGTCCACTGTGGACGTCAACACCGGGGCCTTCGTTGGTCACCGCAATCTGGAAGAAACGATCTTCAAAACCAATCTGGAAGCCGCCCAGGCAATCGCGCGACAATTAAGGCTGCGTAATCTGGGTGGCATTATTATTATCGATTTTATCGACATGGAAGATCCTGAGCATCGACGCCAGGTACTTCGTATGTTTGAAAAAGCACTGGATCGGGATCACGCAAAAACCAAAATTACCCAGGTGTCGGAACTGGGTTTAGTGGAAATGACCCGAAAGCGCACGCGCGAAAGTCTCGCGCGGGTAATGTGTGAGGATTGCCCCACGTGCCACGGCAGAGGCATTGTAAAAACCGCAGAAACGGTATGCTATGAAGTATTCAGAGAAATTCTGCGTCAGTTCCGTGCCTATGAGGTGGAATCCTTTCTTGTGATAGCCTCCCAGGCAGTGGTGGACCGGTTGCTGGATGAAGAGTCGGCAAACGTGTCCGATCTGGAGATGTTTATCAAGAAAACCATTCGCTTCCAGGTGGAGTCACTTTATTCTCAGGAAGAGTTTGATGTGGTGCTTATGTAGCCGGGGCGACCGGTGAAAAAAGTGGCTTCCGGTGTCGCAAAGAAAATTCTTGCTTTGCTGGTTACAGTGCTGGTGCTGTGCGCCATTCTGATCGGCGTGGTGCGGGAGTTGGTGCATCAGATTGATGACTTTAAGCCGGAGCTAGTGGCGTTTGTTAATCAAAAAACCGGCATGTATTTGTCGATTGAAACCATAAAAGGCAGTTGGACCGGTTTGGTTCCCCGGTTTTTGGTACACGACATCAGTTTGCGTGCTGAAGCCGGTAGCGAACCGTTAATGTCGGCGAAGACAGTGGACTTTGAATTATTGCTGATACGGTCAGTGAAGAACCGGCAGCCGCGGTTTCGCCTCAATATTGATGGTGCGGAGCTGCATGCCGAATATAAGGATGGTCGCTTCAGTTTACGCGGCTTCACTCCCGACAAGAAACAGTCCAAAGAAAAACTCGAAGAAGTTGTCGATTTTATCGTTGCACAACCCCGAATTGCGATCACTAATACCGAGCTAAGTGTGGATGGACTGTACGCCCAGCGCGTCGATTTGCATGTGCATCAGCTTCAAAGCGAAGCAGGCCTGCAGCGTCGCTATCTGAAGGGCTATGTCTCCGCGTCCGGCCCTGGTCATCTTTCGTTTCGTTTAACCGGTAGGGTAAGCGGTTCAGTATTCAGTAAGAGCGGTCTCTCCGGCAATGTATTTCTTGATAGCGAGGCTACAGATTGGCTTCCCTGGATCCCGCAGCAACATCGTTCGTTTGCCAATGCAAAAGTGGAAAGTTTAACTGGCGGCGGGCGCTTCTGGGTCAAGTTAAAGCGCGGCGCCCTAGCCGAAATCGTCAGTGACTTCACCGCAAACGATATAAAGTTGTCTAGCAGCAATGACGTGCAGCCTCCTGAAATCGAAAAGCTGAGTGGCAAAATACGTTGGACCGGGCGTTTGCATGACGAATGGAAGCTGGAGCTACAAGACCTTAATATGAAAACTCGGCGTTTCACTTGGCGTCCGGATCGATTGAGTCTGTTTGCACAACAACAAACCCATAATTCTGAGTTATACCGGATCAGTATTGATGATGTGGATATCGAGCCATGGGTTAAATATTATTTAGGTATTCAGGGTAAAGACAGCGATATTTACAAAACAATCAGCAAACTGCGACCTTCCGGTAAAGTGCGGGATTTGAATCTGGAGTTGGTTGTTGAAGGTGAAAAAATACTGGATTACCGCTTCGCGCTTTCGTTAGCGGCGTTCGAAAACCGATCCTGGAAAAACTATCCGGGGTTCCATGATGTTGATGTCCAGGCCTGGGGTAAGAAGGGCTTGTTTATTTTTCGTCTGAATGATGACTTTGTCGAATTGGATTATCCCCATTTATTCAGGGATGCGTTGAGCATCAATAAATTGAAAGGTAATGTATCACTGGAAATAAATGAAGATGGTTACAATTTACAGTCGGATGTCATTCAGGCCGCGACACCCTATGCTCAAGGTGGGCTTCAGCTTTCACTTTCATTACCCAAAGACAAAGAAATATCCCCCTTTATAAAACTGCAGGCGACCCTGCGCAATGGCGATGCTTCACAGGCTTCTTTGTACCTGCCAGCCGGTATTCTTGATGACAAGCTGGTGAGCTGGCTGGACCAGGCAATCCAGGCGGGGCATTTGTTACGGGGCGATATCATCGCTCATGGACCGCTACGTAAAGGCACTGCCGAGAAACGCACCGTTATGTTAGGTTTCACCGGTGAAAATGCAGTGTTCCGATTTCTGCCAGACTGGAAAGAACCGATCCGCCAGGGGTTAGTGGATGTCATTATAGATCGTGGTGCCGTTGAAGCTCATGCTGTCAGTGGCACATACTACGATCAGAAAATTCAGCATGCGACAGTTACTTTGCCCCGTTACAAGCCTTCTCAGCCCCATATTTTATCGGTGAGAGGGAAAACACAAGGCCAGGCGCAATCCGGTTTTAAGGTGCTGACCGAAACCCCGTTAGCGGGCTACCTGGGGGAATTTATTCACGATTTCTCAATGACTGGCGCGCTGGATGTGAGATTAAAACTGGATGCACCTTTACAGCACAAAGCGCAACCCGAAACCACTCCTGATGGTGAAGAGGTTGTCGAAAATCCCGGGCTAGCAGTGACGGCTAATATCGATTTGTCAGAGGGCTCGCTGACGATCGCGAGCCAGGGTTTGCAGGTAGAAGACCTAAGTGGTGAAGTGGAATTTGACCTGGACAGGGGGTTGCAAGCGCATCAGCTCACCGGAACCTTGTTTAACGGTCCGCTGGTGGGAGAAATAACGACAACACGACTGGAGCAGGGCAGGCAAATTCAATTGAATGTGGCCGGCAACGGGGCACTACAGAAAATAAAAGAATGGAAACCAATGCCGGTGATGACTGCGGTCAGCGGTACTATCGATTACCAATTTGGTTTGTATATCCCGATGGGAGATATGGCTCGCAAGCATCCAAAATATTTCCAGGTCTATTCTAATCTGAGAGGTGTTCAGGTTGATTTGCCCCCACCCTTTGCCAAACCAGCGGCTGTTGATTCCGTATTTTCACTGCGTAGAACGCTGGAGGATGACGCTTCCGAACTGCAGTTGAAGTACAACGATTCTCTTAGTTTGGTTTTGTTAAACAGCGAAACACAGTTGCTCAAGGGGATGGTTCGGTTTGGTCCCGGCTCAGTATCATTGCCGGAAAAAAATCGTCTGGTAGTGCAGGGTGTTCTTCCTGAATTTGATGATCAAAAGTGGCGTGCCAGTTTTAATCGGGTGCAAATGGCCTCGGAAAACAAGACTGAGCAATTTGATTCGTCTGCACTGAAAATGGTGGACGATACCGCGCTCCGCATCGAGCAGTTGCGGATCGCCGGGACCGATTACGGTCGTGCGGATATCAGTGTCCGGCGGACTGAACGTGGCTGGAAGACCTGGCTGGATAACAGTCGAGTTTCCGGTGTGGCTGACTTACCGCTGTATTTACTGGAATCGGCTAAACAACTACCTCGCCAGAAGCAGCCGGTCAATGTCACGTTAACCCGGGTCCATATACCCAAAAGTGAAGATCAGGAGCAGGAGACTGACTGGACGCCGATGGATCTGTCTCCCCGTCTTTTTCCGCCGGTGAATATCAACATAAACGAGTTGAAGGTGGGGGATGCCGACTTTGGGCGCTGGGATCTGAAATTGATTCCATCCGAGCAAGGGATGGACATTACCCAGTTAAACTGCACTACCCAAAGCCTTTCTTTAACCGGTACCGGGCAGTGGCATGAATCGGCTAAGGGAAATCGCTTTACTCGCGTCAGTGCACAAGTAAAAGGGGAGAATGCAGCGGATATCATGCGGATTTGGGGAGCGACTCCGACGTTGAGCAGCAAGTCGGCAACAGCGGATTTACAGTTAGGCTGGCCGGGCGCACCGATTGAAATGGCCGTTTCCAGGCTAAGGGGCGATATTAAAGCGGAACTGGAAGACGGTATCTTTTTCAATGTCAGCTCCAATGCCGCAGGCAAATTATGGGGAGCGCTGAATTTTGAGACGCTTATGCGGCGGTTGCAGCTGAATTTTGATGACTTGCGGGAGTCTGACATGGTGTACGATGAAATCACCGGTGATTTCAACCTGAACCAAGGTTTGCTGGAGATAAAATCAATGCATATAGATTCCCCCTCTATCAAAATGAGTGTGAGCGGTAAACTTGATATGGAGCCGGGTGTGCTCGACATGGGGCTGGATGTAACGCTGCCGGTGACACGCAACCTGATTTTACCCGCAGCCGTGATTGGCGGTGTCCCTGCTGCAGCCACAGCGTTTGTAGTGGAAAAAATGTTAGGCAGCCAGTTTGATAAGCTGACGACGATCAAATACGCCGTGCAGGGAACAATTGATGAGCCCAGAATCAGCGTAAAAGACTCATTCAGCATTATTCCCAAACAAGTGGGTGAAGCAGTGCTCGGCAATGAAAAGCCCGCAGCAGACAAAGCCCCGCAAGTAAGGCAGGAGCGTTCTGCTGGAGCCGGGGACCGCCCGCTATTTACGCCTCCGGCAGCCGAGCCCACGCCTAACCTTTATCAAACCCCGGCACCCCAAAAGGCACCATAATGAGTGAAGTTAGAGCATGCGCAGTGCAAATGGTCAGCACATTTGATGTCGACGCCAATCTCCGTTCTGCAGAGCGGTTGATAGGGCGGGCGGCGGAAGCCGGTGCCAAAATGGTGGTGTTGCCGGAAAATTTCGCGGTTTTGGATAGCGATAATTTATTTAAGTGGGGCGAAGCGGAAAAAACGCAGGGCATTTTTTCCGGCTTCCTATCACAACAAAGTGCGCACCATGGTGTTTGGATCGTGGGTGGGACAATCCCCTGCCGCACGCGTCCGGACGGCTCGTTGGTGTCGGATAAAAGAGTGAATGCCACCTCATTGGTATTCAACGCCGCCGGAGAGCAGGTGGGCCGTTACGATAAGATCCATTTATTCGATGTGTCAGTTCAGGATAACCAGGGCGAGTATAAAGAATCTCGTGTAATCGAGCCGGGTAATGCGCTGTCGGTGGTGGATTCCCCGCTGGGTAAGCTGGGGTTGACGGTTTGTTACGATTTGCGGTTTGCAGGATTGTACAGCGCGTTAAGTGAAAAGGGGTGTGACGCATTTACCATTCCCTCGGCATTCACCGCGCGCACCGGTAGCGCGCATTGGGAAATGTTGGTGCGGGCGCGGGCCATCGAGAATCAAGCGTTTGTCATCGCGCCTAATCAAGGCGGCCAGCACACCCTGAAACGGGAAACCTGGGGACAAAGCATGATTGTAGATCCATGGGGCGCTGTGTTGTCCCAATTGGAAAGCGGGCCGGGCATTGTGGTTGCGGACCTGGATTTTGAGTGGCAACGGGAAGTGCGTGCGGCGATGCCGGTACAGCAGCACCAATGCTTTCGTGCTATCGTTAAGAAATGAACGCATCTGAACTGATTCAACTGGCCGAAAAAGAGGTGTGGTTGCCCAATTCATTGGAACAATCACAACTGAATTCAATTCTGGATTCGATGCTGGGTAAGGGCGTCGATTTCGCTGATTTCTATTTTGAAAAAACCTTGTCCGAATCCTGGAGTCTGGAAGACAGCATTGTGAAGGGTGCTAGCTTTAACGTGGGCGGCGGTGTTGGTGTGCGGGCCTTGTGTGGCGAAAAGACCGGTTTTTCTTATTCTGACCTGATCAGCGCGACAGCCATTCAAAATGCGGCCAATGCCGCTGTCACTGTTGCCGGAACCGCACGACCTGTAAATGCGGTTAAGCCCGCTCCCATTCGCGCTTTATACTCAAATAAAAACCCCCTGGACAGTCTGGATCGGAACCAAAAGGTCGCGATGCTGGAAAAAATTGACCGTATGGCGAGACAGGCGGATAGCCGGGTAGTGGATGCCAGCGTCAGCCTGGCCGGTAGCTGGAAAACCGTGTTGGTTCTGGCCACTGACGGTACGTTGAGTGCTGATATCCGGCCGTTGGTGCGTTTAAGCCTGTCCGTGATACTGCAGCAGGATGGCCGTCGGGAGCGTGGTGGTAGCGGCGGTGGTGGGCGCAGGAGTTATGAGCTGTTTGATGATGCGACGCTGAAACAGTACGTAGATGATGCGATCAAAATGGCCCAGGTAAATCTGGAAGCGAGAGAGGCGCCAGCCGGAACCATGCCGGTCGTACTCGGGTCGGGTTGGCCGGGTGTATTACTGCATGAAGCGGTTGGTCATGGCCTGGAAGGGGATTTCAATCGCCGGGGCACGTCAAACTACAGCGGGCGGATCGGTTCGCAGGTAGCATCTCCGCTGTGTTCGATCGTGGATGACGGCACGCTGCCGGACCTGCGCGGCTCGCTCACTATTGATGATGAAGGCACACCAACGGGCACCACTATGTTGGTCGAAAAGGGCATTCTGAAAGGGTATCTGCAGGATAAGCTCAATGCCCGCCTGATGGGCGCGGAACTTACCGGCAACGGGCGCCGCGAATCCTACGCGCATCTACCCATGCCGCGCATGACCAATACTTACTTGTTAGCCGGGCAAGACGATCCTGCGGATATTATTAAGTCGGTGAAGAAAGGCTTATATGCGGTGAATTTTGGTGGCGGCCAGGTGGATATTACCTCGGGTAAGTTCGTTTTTGCCGCCAGTGAAGCTTATATGATAGAAAACGGTAAAGTTACCTATCCGGTGAAAGGGGCAACACTGATCGGTAATGGCCCGGAGGCGATGTCAAAAGTTTCTATGCTTGGACATGACCTTGCGCTGGATAAAGGCGTTGGCACCTGTGGTAAAGAAGGGCAGTCGGTGCCGGTCGGTGTGGGACAGCCAACGCTTAAAGTAGATGAGTTGGTAGTGGGAGGGACCCGATGATGGACGGTTATTTTGCTTCGCTCATTTCACGCAGATAGCGAAATAATTTGCGCCCGTGGGCATTGCTGACTTTGTCGGGATTAGCCAGATTGGTCTGTTGTTCTTTTTTGCCGTTACGCACCAGCTGGCGTAACTTTTGTGTATCGACACCTGGGAATTCGGCAATAACGGCGCCTATAGTGGTGTTATCCCCGCCAATCAACTCATCGCGCAAGGTTTCCAGTTTATGAAAGGCCTGGGTGTTAAGCGTATGAGCGTTTTCAATATCGCTGAGGCGAGCTTCGATGGCGTCCGTATCCGTGTCTCGCAACAGTTTGCCGATATACTGCTTATGGCGACGTAAGCCCTCATGGCTTTTCATACGCTTGCCTTCTGCGATCGCTATTTCCAGCTTTTCCGTTAGTGGAAAAGGGCTGAGCTGACTATCACTCAATTGCAGGAGTCGTTCGCCAATTTTTTTTAGTCGCTCAGCTTCGCGTTTTACGGCGGATTTGCTCGGCGGCAAGTCTTCTTCTTCGGATTGATTTTGATGATTGAATTCAGACATGATGGTTCGGTGTGTGCTGCCTATGCTCTGTTGATGTGTTACCCGGAGGACAGGATATACTCGAATTTGTTGCTAATTGTACCACAGGATCTGAAATGGATATTGACCAGGAATTGAAAAGCCTGCGGGATAAGATCAAGACCGCATTGCTGTTGGCGGAAAAATCCGGTGCGACCGCGGAAGTCGGCGCCTATCAGGACCAGGGGCTCAACGTCAGTGTGCGCAATGGAGAAGTCGATACCGTTGAATTCACCCGTAATCACGGCTTTGCGATTACCGTCTACCGGGGAAAAAGCAAAGGCAGTGCATCGACTTCCGATTTTTCAGATCAGGCTGTGCGGCAAACAGTACAGGCAGCACTGGATATCGCTCAGTTTACCGCACCAGATGAATTTTCCGGATTGGCGGATGCCGGCCAGGAAGCGACCGAGGTGTTGGATCTGGATTTATATCATCCCTGGCCACTGCAGCCGCAGCAGGCGATAGAAATAGCGCAACGCTGTGAGGCTGCTGGCCTGGCCTATGAGGGCATTGATAAAAGCGATGGCGCTAATGTGGGGACAGGAGACTCAGTGAGGGCGTATGGCAACAGTCATGGCATTGTTGCTGCGTATCCACAAAGTCGCCACGGTGTCAGCTGTGCCTTGATTGCATCGCGTGATCATGAGATGGAACGCGGTGGTTGGTCGCAGAGCTGCCGTGTGGTGGGTTCGTTACCCGATGTAGAAAGTATCGGCAGTAAAGCGGCGCAAAGAGCATTGCAGCGTCTGGGCAGCCAATCGGTTGCTACAGGTGAGTTTCCGGTTATGTTTGCGGCTGAAGTAGCCGGAGGTTTGATTGGTCATCTGATCGCAGCCATATCCGGGGGCAGTTTGTACCGCCATGCCAGCTTTCTGGAAGGGCAAAGGGGACAGCCGGTGTTTCCTTCCTGGATGAATGTTTATGAATTACCCCATCTGCGGCAAGGCGCAGCCAGTGCACCGATTGATGGTGATGGCTTGCAGACCCGAGAGAAATATTTCATTGAAAATGGCCGCCTTATCAATTACGTGTTGAGCACTTATTCCGGACGTAAACTGGGTTTGCCCAGCACAGCCAATGCAGGCGGAATCCGCAACCTTCGTTGCAGTGCTACACATAGCCGTGACGAGTTGTTGCAAAAAATGGGGACGGGCTTATTGGTGACGGATCTGATGGGGCAGGGAGTCAATATTGTGACCGGTAATTATTCCCGGGGCGCTGCTGGGTTCTGGGTCGAGAACGGTTGTATCCGGCACCCGGTATCCGAAATTACGGTGGCCGGGAATCTGCAAAATATGTTCAGGCAGTTTTTGGGTATCGGAGACGATATTGATGCGCGGGGCAATATTCAGATGGGTTCGGTGTTGGTGGAATCGATGACCGTGGCAGGTAAATAACAAAGGCGCTTCCACCGTGGTCGAAGCGCCTTTGTTACATGGCTCGATTAACCCAGGTTAGTGTTAGCAAATTCCCAGTTAACCAGATTCCAAAAGCCTTCCAGGTATTTCGGGCGGGCATTTCTGAAATCGATGTAGTAAGCGTGCTCCCAAAGATCCACAGTGATCAGCGGAGTGACGCCTTCTTCTGTGATCGGTGTGCCCGCATTACTGGTGTTGACGATATCCAAAGAGCCGTCTGCTTTTTTCACCAGCCAAGTCCAGCTGGAGCCGAAGTTGTTCACTGCTTTGTCGTTGAATTTGGCTTTAAAATCTTCGAAAGAACCAAATGCACTTTTGATCGCTTCTGCAATGGCACCAGTCGGCTCACCGCCACCATTGGGGCTAAGGCTGTTCCAGTAAAAAGTGTGATTCCAGATTTGTGCTGCATTGTTAAAAACGCCGCCGGAGGAAGACTTGATGATCTCTTCCAGGCTTTTGCCTTCGTATTCAGTTCCGGGAACCAGGCCATTTAGTTTATCGACATAAGTCTGGTGATGTTTGCCGTAATGATACTCCAGGGTTTCAGCGGAAATGGTCGGTGCCAATGCGTCTTTTGCGTACGGTAATTCTGGCAAAGTGAAAGCCATGTGATGTCCCCTCATTTGGTTAACAACGATGTGAGCCTGCGGACAGGCCCGATTCTCTCTCTACAATAGAGGCCACACTCTAGCAGATTTGCGCTTCGTTTGTCAGTTGGCCTATCACCTTAGAGATTTGATTTTACTAATCAATCCATAGAATTTAACTATGAGTGCAACGAGCTAGGTGTAGTAGATCGTTGCCAAGCCAAGAAACGAACAAAATCCGACCACGTCGGTGATTGTGGTGAGGATCACACTGCCGGACAGGGCCGGATCGATCCCGATTTTCTGTAAGATCATCGGTAGCGATGCGCCGGCTAATGCCGCTACCACCATATTAATGATCATGGCCGTGCTGAGCACTGCCCCCAGCATCATATCGTCGAACCAGATCGTGGCCACTACTCCCACCACGACGGACCAGGTGACGCCATTCAGAAAGCCCACCGCCATTTCTTTGGTCAACAGCCAGCGGGCGTTGGCCGAACCGACATGCCCCAACGCCATACCGCGGATCACCAGGGTGAGGGTCTGGCTGCCGGCGATGCCACCCATACTGGCGACAATGGGCATCAAAACCGCCAGCGCGACGACTTTCTCCAGCGTGCCTTCAAAGAGACCGATGACCCAGGACGCGAGAAAGGCGGTCAGCAAATTTATTCCCAGCCAGATGGCGCGACGGCGGGCGGTTTTTAAAACAGGTGCAAACGTGTCTTCATACTCATCCATCCCCGCCATACTCATGAAGGAGTGGTCTGCACCTTCCAGAATAACGTCAACAACGTCATCGATGGTGATCCGGCCCAAGAGCACGCCATTGTCATCGACCACCGGAGCCGTTACCCAATCTTCCCGTTCAAACATGGCCGCCACTTCTTTTGCCGGGGTTACGGCGGTTATTGCTTTGGCTTCATCCATGGCTTCGCGAACCAGCATGCCGGGATCTTTGATCAATAACTTGGTTAATGGCAATAAACCAACGAACTGACCGGCGCGGTTGACGACATGCAGATTGTCGGTGGTATCCGGCAGAGTTTCGTGCCTGCGTAAATAACGTAAAACAACATCGAGGGTGATGTCCGGCCGGATGGTGATAATGTCGATGTTCATCAAGCCGCCGGCGGTGTCGTCGGCGTAAGACAAAATAGTTTCGATTCTGTGGCGATTCTGATCGTCGAGCGATTCGAGAATCCGTCGCATTACTGTTTTCGGAAGTTCCTGCAACAGATCGGCGAAATCATCGGTATCGAAACCTTCTACGGCACTGATAATATCTTCTGTATTTCGGTGTCGCAGGAAATAGGCTGCGATCTCTTCGTTAAGATACTGAAGTATTTCCCCTTCATCATCTTTATCAATGAGCTGCCACAGCAAATTCCGCTCCCGCGGTGGAGAGGATTCGATGAGCTTGGCGATTTCTGCCGGAGACATACCCCGTAACATGCGTCGGACATCATCAAACGTACCGCTTTCAAGGGCGTCCAGAAAGGTGTGAAGATGATCTTGAATTTCAAGGCTGGAATGATTTATCGCCATTGATCATCTCCTGTGGTGGAATAGGGGGCCTGCTCTTTTTACAAGTCTAGTGTGACAATTCAAGAATCGTTAGGTTTGCAGTGGGGGTGCGGCGACATTCTAATGAATGCCCGGTGAATTGACCAGCATCGGAATGTGCCTTGGCGTTACTGGTCGAATTATTCGGCTTCGTCGAAACGGTTGTTGATCAGTGATTCAATGTCTGACAGGGCGTCTTCGGCGTCTTTGCCGGATACCTGAACTTTGAGTTCGCTGCCTTTGCTGGCCGCCAGCATGAGCACCGACATAATACTTTTAGCATCGGCTTCCTGACCGTTGCGGTTAAGCGTAATGCGGCTTTCATAGCGGGAGGCCGTGGCGACCAGTTTTGATGCTGCTCTGGCGTGCAGTCCCAATTTGTTGATGATCGTTATCTTTTTTTCCAGGTCCATACTAAATTACCGCACTTGATCCAGCTCAAACACACCCAGATAAATGTTAAAGGCTTGCAGACGAAATAAGTGACTGGGCCAATGGGTTTTGTTACAAAAAGCCGGATTAGGGCTCAACGTCCGGGGTCGCAATCGGGTGGAAACATTTAGCGTAGTGATAGGCTTTACCCAGAGGATTAAACCAGCTTATAACTCCCTGTGTCTAGCCTGCACATTAGGGAAATCTGGTTTGAATTGTTCGGTTAGTTTTTCGGTAATGTAAACCGAGCGGTGCTGTCCACCGGTACAACCGATAGCAATGGTCATGTAGCTGCGGTTGTTGGCAACAAATCGTGGTAACCACGCAACGAGAAAAGCGCTGATATCGTCCAGCATTTCCTGAACCTGCTCATGCCCCTGCAGAAAGGTTTGGACGTCCGGATCGCGCCCGGTTTGGCTGCGCAAATTAGGAATCCAGTGGGGGTTGGGTAGACAGCGGACATCAAATACCAGGTCTGCATCACCCGGAACGCCGTTCTTAAAGCCGAAGGATTGAAACAGCAAGGCCATGCCTTCGTTACCTGCACCGACCCGTTTTTTTATCAGGTCACGTAGCTCGTGAAGGTTGAGCTTGCTGGTATTGATAATCAGGCTGGCACTGGAAGCGACCGGATGCAGCATATCGCGTTCGCGCTCGATAGCTTCATTGAGCGTATTGGTATCGTTACTGATGGGGTGCCGGCGGCGGGTTTCACTGAAACGCTTTACTAAAACAGAGTCCATCGCGTCCAGATAAATCACTTCGCTGTCGATGCCCTCCGCGCTGAGGTCACGTAAAACATTGGGCAACATTTCAAGTTGTGTGACGCTGTTGCGGGCATCGATACCGATAGCCACTTCTTTAATTTGTGGGGATTTGCGGGAGGACAGTTCGACGATCAGGTCCCGCAATAAAGTCACGGGAAGATTATCCACACAGTAATAACCAATATCCTCCAGTACGTGTAATGCAGTGGTTTTTCCGGAGCCGGAGCGACCACTGATTACCACTAGTTTCATACCGGCGTTACCAGAGCATCGTAAATAGACTGTGAGGAATGCGCGGTACGAATTTCACGGCGTCGGCTGTCATCATTAAACAAGGTGGCGATTTTGGAGAGTAAATTCAGATGCTCATCATGGGCATCTTCGGGTACCAGCAGAAAAAAAAGCATATCCACCGGCTCCCGGTCGACGGAGTCAAAATCAACACCGGACTCCAGTTTGATGAATGCGCCGATGGCGTTGTTGCAGTGGCTCGCCCGGCAATGGGGAATGGCTATACCTTTTCCCAATCCTGTGCTGCCCAGTTTTTCTCGTGAAATTAATTTGTCGAATAATTCGTTCGGGTCCAGCTCGGGGCACTGCTGGGCGATTAGCCCGGCAGCGGTTTCCAGAACTTTCTTTTTACTTCCGCCGGAGACGTCTTCAAAGACTCTTTGCGGGTTAATAATTTCAGCCAGTTCCATATTTAAGTCTTTATTCCAGGTTAAAGAATTACCAACTTTTCATCTTTTCCTTATGCTTGACCACCTGACGATCAAGTTTATCTGTCAGCATGTCTATGGCCGCGTACATATCTTCAGATTCGGCGTTGGCAAACAAATCAGCACCTTTCACGTGAATTCGCGCTTCTGCTTTTTGTCGGTTTTTTTCCACACTGAGTATGGCTTGGATGCTAGTAATGTCGTCGGTATGGCGCTCGAGTTTCTGCATTTTATCGGATACGTAGTCTTTCAATGAATCCGTTACGTCTACGTGATGTCCGCTGATGTTAATTTGCATAGGCCACTCCTTTATCGTGGTTAGATTTTACTACAACCGTATGAACTGAACTCACCTAGTTGCGGCTTTTCCCGTTGCATCCGGTTTCGGACTAAGCGGTGTTTCGTCGAAACATCGCTTGGAAAACCTGTAAACTTCGACACGCGGTCAGACCAATCGTTTCCTTTCGTTGGAGGGCGGAATCATCATGGCCTCACGGTATTTCGCTATGGTGCGCCGTGCTACCTTAATATCCTGTTCTTCCAGTATGTTGGCAATTTTGCTATCACTCAACGGTTTTTTGGGGTTTTCGGCTGCAATCAGTTTCTTGATAATAGCGCGGATTGCTGTGGACGAGCATTCACCGCCGGAATTCGTGCTCAAATGGCTGGAGAAAAAGTATTTCAGCTCGAAAATACCCCGGGGGGTATGCATAAACTTTTGCGTGGTCACACGGGAAATCGTTGATTCATGCATGCCCACGGCTTCGGCAATGTCGTGTAGCACTAGCGGCTTCATGGCTTCTTCGCCTTGCTCCAGGAAGCCGATCTGATGTTCCACTATTTTGGTGGATACCTTGAGCAATGTTTCGTTGCGGCTCTGTAAGCTTTTGATAAACCAGCGGGCTTCCTGCAGATTGTTTTTAAGGAAGGTGTTATCGCTGCTGTTATCGGCTCGTTGTATCAGGGAGGCATAGTTGCCGTTGACCCTGAGCCGGGGAGTGGCATCGGGGTTGAGTTCCACCCGCCAGCGTCCTTTGTCCTTGCTGACAATAACATCGGGAATGACGTATTGCGTATCATCGGTTTCGATGCTGCTGCCAGGATAGGGGTTGAGTGACTGAATCAGGGAGATCGCTGATTTCAACCGCGCCTCAGACAGCTTCCCTTTGCGCATGATGGTTGCAAAGTCCCTGGAGCCGAGGGTTTCCAGGTAAGTATCAACCACCAGGATGGCGTCATCCCGGGAGGGCTCGGATTTGTCCATTTGCTTCAGCTGGATTAACAGGCATTCACGTAGGTCCCGCGCGGCCACACCCGGGGGATCAAACTGTTGGATACGGTGTAACACGGCGACAACTTCTTCCAGCGATATCGGCTGGCCTTCGTCGTCTTCGTCCGGTTGCAAGACAATGCCCAGGTTGTCGAGTTCTTCCTGCTGTAAGCGGATCAGGTCGGATATAACGTCTTTTTGTGCCAGCACGCTTTCCCTGATATCTTCAACGGATTGCGTCAGGTAGCCTTTGTTGTCTACAGCTTCTATTACCGCCATTGCTATCATCTGGTCAACATCGGACATGGTAGTCAGATTGAGTTGCCACATTAGTGAATCGTAGATGGATTCCGGTGCGCTGTTTCGGCTTTCATAGTCAAAATCATCGTCGTCTCCACCACTGCCGCTGCTGCCGCTGAGGGTGGAGCCCGAACTGTCGTACATGGTATCCCAGTCGCTGTCGACAGGAAGCTCATCTGATATTTGTTTACCTTCGAGATCGACGGATGCGTCTTCAGCGGATTGAGTGCTGTTTTCGCTTTTGACTTCGCTCGCCTGGGTGAAATCCGGCACGCTGTCGGATTCAGCCAGGTTGTCGGTTTTCTCTGTCTTGTTATCGGTCTCAGTATTGCTGTTGTCGTCACCGGATTCTTCGACGTCCAGCAGTGGGTTGGCTTCCAGTGCTTCTTGGATTTCTGCCTGAAGGTCAAGAGTAGACAATTGCAGCAAGCGGATAGCCTGCTGCAATTGCGGCGTCATGGTAAGGTGTTGACCAATTTTTAGCTGTAAAGTTGGCTTCATTGATACCCGTTTCGACTTCTATCAACTGCTTGAACGATGAAAAGCCACCATCCAATGCGCTTTCACCCGGATTCTGCTATCAATCATTATTGCTATAAATATCAATTGCTTAGCTGGATTGCACTGTAGGTCCTTCTAACTAATTGTAAGAGGTGTCGCGCAGCAAAGCAATTTACATGCCTGAAAATGCTTAGAACATTTACATCTGAAATTGATTTCCCAGATAAACCTCTCTGACTTTTTGGTTTTGAAGAATGAGAGAGGGCTCTCCCTCGGCAATAATATGTCCTTCACTCACTATGAACGCATTCTCACAAATATCCAGAGTGTCACGCACGTTATGGTCTGTTATCAGGACCCCGAGACCACGATCCCTCAATTGGCTTATGATCTGTTTGATATCCGCCACGGAAATGGGGTCAACACCGGCGAAGGGCTCGTCCAACAGAATAAAAGCCGGGTCGGTTGCTAGTGCTCGGGCAATTTCAACACGGCGTCTTTCTCCACCGGATAATGACATGCCCAGAGAGTCGGCGATATGGCCAATGTGGAATTCTTTTAATAGCTGATCGAGCTTTTGTTTTCGTTCCGCTCGGGACAAATCCTTGCGGGTTTCCAGAATAGCCATGATGTTTTCTTTTACTTTAAGCCGCCGGAAAATGGAGGCTTCCTGAGGCAGATAGCCGATGCCTTTCGACGCTCTGCCGTGCATGGGTAGATGTGTGATTTCGGTGTCGTCTATTACGATGCGCCCTTTGTCTTGCGGCACGATACCGATAATCATATAAAAGCAGGTGGTTTTTCCGGCCCCATTTGGACCTAGCAAACCAACAATTTGTCCACTTTCTATTGAGATCGAAACATCTTCGACTACGGCACGGCCTTTGTAACTTTTTGCCAGATTGGATGCGGTTAATCTACTCATTACTTTATTTCTTTTCCGGTGTTGGTTCGGCTGCAGCAGGTAATATCATTTCAACGCGACGCTTTATATCACCGGGTTTGTGGTCTTTGGTTTCGCCTTGCGCCTGCAAACGCTGGCTTTGAATTTCGTAAAGAATTTCCTCCCCGCGGAAAATATTATCTTCCTGGACAATGGATGCGCTTCTTTTTAGCAGTAATTTTTGATCGATCACCATGTAATCAATGCGTTTTGCTTTGGCAATCACTTCCGATTGGTTGGGTTCGGGCACCTGGGAAAAGAGGGCCGGCGCACCGTCTGCCATGACCTTATCCACTTTACCTTCAATGGTCTGGATGCTTAATTTATCCGCGACTATTTTGAGGGTACCCTGAATCAGGACAACGCTGCCGGTGTAGACAGCCATGCCACTTTTCTCATCAATCAGTGCTGTGTCAGCAACGATCTTTAGCGGTTTATTGCGGTCACTGTCCAGTGCCATTGCGGGAGCGGATAGCCACAGGCAAAGTAGGCACAGAAGACGGTTAAGATTTATCTGGTTCATAAATGCTGGTTACTTTTTCTCTTAAGGTAATGCGGTTGGTGTTCAGATCTGCTTCCAATCCGGTTGCTTCAATGTAAATACCACTTTGCCGGATGATAACGCGGTCGTCGGTGGTGGCGAAGGACTCTTTCGGTTTCAACAGCAGCGTCTCTGTTTCCAGGGTGGGGGCTTCTTTAAGCCCTTTTTCCGCAAAATTGATTTGTTTAATTACGACATTGCCGGTGAGGTGCAGTTCTTCACCTTCGTTATCTGAAACGGCCTCGGCGGAACTGGTTTGCCAGGTTGCGACCGTTTCCTGAAATAAGGTGATATCAGGGCGGATCATTAAGTTGCGGTCAGTCGCAAGATACTGGAGCATCGATTCCGCCCTGAGCTCGTATTCCTTGTTCCCGTCCTGGTCGAAATTGTCCTGCTTCACCGTGATGGCGGTAAGGTCGGGCAGGTCAACGTCGGAACTGATGACATCTTGCGGCGCGAACCACGCGTCCCATTTGTGATAGGTGTAGAGCGCGAGTACTGCAAGCGTAAGCAGGGTATTAAAAATAAAAATTTGCTGGCGGTTTTTCATGATTTAGGATCAGAACTATCGAGCAAGAAGCGTTGCTGTACCGCATCCAGGTGACCTTGAGCTGACATCAACCACTCACAAAGCTCTCTGACCGCACCTTCGCCCCCGTTCTTCTCTGTGATGATGTCTGCATGCTGGCGTATGATGGGCAATGCATCTGCCACGGTGACGCCAATACCGGCAAATTGTATCGCAGCTAGGTCTGGCAGATCGTCCCCCATATAGGCCACTTGTTCTGCTGTCAGGTTCAGCTCAGATAGCAGCTCTGCCAAAGCGCGTCGCTTGTCCTCTCGGCCTTGTATGACGTTGTCAATTTTCAGGTCTTTGGCTCGGCGGAGCACCAGTTCAGATGTGCGTCCGGTAATGATGGCGACTTCAACGCCGGTCTCGCGCAACAGGTTTAAACCCAGACCGTCCTTCACGTTGAAGGCTTTTATCTCATCGCCGAGACTAGTGAAATAGAGCCTGCCATCGGTCATCACGCCATCGACATCGAACGCAACCAACTTTATTTTCCGTGCTTTGCTTTGTAATTCTTCAGTCATTATGGTCTCGGGTAAAAACTCCGTTCACATTACCCCTGCACGCAGCAGGTCATGCATATTCAGTGCGCCGATCGGGGTGCCGCTTTTATCCACGACCATCAGTGCGGTGATTTTGCTTTTGTCCATCATGTTCAGCGCTTCCACAGCCAGAATGTGGGGGCTGATGGTTTTAGGGTTCGCGGTCATCACTTTTTCAATACTGGTGGTTTTTGTGTTCAACCCCTGATCCAGCATCCGGCGTAAGTCACCGTCAGTAAATACGCCGATCAACTTATTATTGTGATCGACGATGCCGGTCATGCCGAGCCCTTTGCTACTCATTTCAAGCAGTGCATCGCTGATGGTCACTGCTTTCGCAACCAGCGGGATTTTATCACCGCTGTGCATAATGTTTTCCACTAATAGTAGTAGGCGTCTTCCCAGACTTCCGCCGGGGTGAGAAAGTGCAAAATCGTCAGCGGTAAATCCCCGGGCTTCCAGCAGCGCTACTGCGATGGCATCGCCCATCACCAGGGTAGCGGTAGTGCTGGCTGTGGGGGCCAGTCCAAGCGGACAGGCTTCTTCTTTAACACTGATATCAAGATGGACATCGGCCTGGGTTGCAAGCGGTGATTGGTTGTCGCCTGCCATACTGATGAGCGGGGCGCCTTTGCGCTTTATCAACGGTACGATATTGACAATTTCTTCGGTTTTACCCGAGTTAGAAATGGCGATCACTACATCTTCGCCGGTAATCATGCCCAGGTCGCCGTGACTGGCTTCACCCGGATGAACAAAAAAAGACGGGGTGCCTGTGCTGGCCAGTGTTGCCGCAATTTTGTTGCCGATATGGCCGGACTTCCCCATTCCTGTGATGATGACCCGGCCTTTGCATTGCATCAGAATCTCGCAGGCATTTTGAAAATTCTTATCGATCCTGGCCAGAAGTGCATGGGTGGCGGCTGTCTCAATTTCTATAACCCTGCGACCGGATTGAATAAACTCGTCGCCGTCTTGTCTGGTATTCATTTCAGCAATCGCCTTAAATTCGAAGTTTCAATGTGGCACAGTGTAAACCAAATCAAGCCGAGGCCGTAATGGTCTGTTGATAGAGTATCGCCAGATAGGCTAAATAGGCTGCCAGTAGAATGCCGCCCTTGATTCTGGAGAGCTGCCTTGCTTTTCTTGGCAGAAACATAAACAAGGCCAGCAACAGCGTAACACCGCACATAACCCCATAATCACGAATCAGCGTGGTAGAGCTGATTTCAATCGGATGGATCACGGCCGCAGCGGACAGCACTGCCAGCAGATTCAGGATATTGGAACCGACGATGTTTCCGAGCGCGATATCATGATGCTTTCGCAGCGCGCTGGCGATGGATGCGGCTAATTCCGGCAGGCTGGTGCCGATAGCAACAATCGTAAGACCGATGATCACTTCGCTTATCTGCATGGCTCGGGCTATTTCAATTGCTCCCCACACCAATAAGCGTGAAGATCCGATGAGAACCACAGTGCCGACAATAAACCAAAAGGTCGATTTCCCCTTGCTGGGGCCTTGGATGTCGTCTTGCGTTGTCTGCTCAATCAGTTCGTCCTGATGTTCGCTTTTATAGCGAAATAACAGATACATCAGGAGTATCAGCATGACAATCATGACAAAAGCATCGGTTTGGGTAAGCTGGTTGTCGCTACACAGGAAGCCGACGCCTGCGGTGACGGCGATGAGGGCAGGTAAGTCTTCTTTAAGGAGTCCGGATTGAATGGGAAGGGCAGCGATTATTGCTGTTACCCCCAGAACCAAACCAATATTGGCAATATTGGAGCCAATAGCGTTGCCAAGGGCGAGCTCTGGTGCTCCGGACAAAGCTGACATGATGGAAACAACGATTTCCGGGGCGGATGTGCCGAGGGCAACGATAGTCAGCCCGATCATCGCTTTTGACATGCCCAGGGCGCTAGCGAGGCCGACTGCACCGTCGACAAATTTGTCTGAGCTCCAGACCAGCAAAATTAAGCCGGCCACAATGGCCAGGAGGGCAACCAGCATGTGTCAATTCCACATTAAAACAAGCACTGCAATGTAATGGCTATCTTGTCCCTATGCAAGCCAGGGGCTTGCGCATTGGCCAGTTTTTCCTTTTAATCACAAGATGATATAGTTCAGCTCTTGTTTTTGGAATTGCCGGGAGCAACCAAAAAGGCCTTTCATGTCAGCAGACTCTCAGAATTACGTCGAAATCGCCGGCCTGTCGTTTAATCGCGGCAACCGGGTAATCTATGACAATATCAACTTGGTTATCCCGAAAGGTAAAGTGACGGCAATAATGGGCCCGAGCGGGACCGGTAAAACCACCTTGCTACGTCTCATCGGTGGCCAATTGAAGCCCGACAGCGGCAGCATCCTGGTCGATGGCCATAATATTCCTGAGCTGGGCCGGAGTGAGTTATTCCAGGTTCGTAGCAAAATGGGGATGCTGTTCCAAAGTGGCGCTTTATTCACGGATCTGTCTGTTTTTGAGAATGTCGCATTCCCCCTGCGAGTGCATACCGAACTACCGGAAGACATGATTCGGGATGTTGTCCTGATGAAGTTACAGGCGGTGGGGCTGAGGGGGGCGAAAAACCTGATGCCCAGCGAACTGTCCGGAGGTATGGCACGCCGTGCAGCGTTAGCTCGTGCGATCGCCCTGGACCCGGAATTAGTGCTGTACGATGAGCCCTTTGCCGGGCAAGACCCGATGGCAATGGGCGTCGTGGTGCAGTTGATCCGGTTATTGAACGACGCCTTGGGTCATACCAGCGTCGTGGTGTCTCATGATGTGCAGGAAACTGCCAGCATTGCTGATTATATTTATGTTATTGCCGATGGCGTAGTGATCGGCCAGGGCAAGTCCGATGAAGTGCTGAATTCGGATCTGCCGCGGGTGCGCCAGTTTATGCAGGGGTTGCCGGACGGGCCGGTGCCGTTCCATTTCCCGGCCATGGAATTACAGGAAGACTTTCTGCGGGGAAGCATGTAGTGCTGGATAGAATCAGTGGTCTGGGCCGCTTTGGCCTCGAATTAGTAGGCGCACTCGGACGTTCCGGAATTTTTCTGTTCCATTCGTTGTGGGCGCTACCCAATCTCCGTACCAATTTCCCTTTGCTAATCAAGCAAATTTACTCCGTGGGCGTATTGTCTATGGTGATTATAATTGTCTCGGGTACCTTCATCGGAATGGTGTTGGCTTTGCAGGGTTACACCATTCTGAATACCTACGGCAGCGAGCAGGCGCTAGGACAGATGGTCGCATTGACTCTGTTACGTGAGCTGGGGCCGGTGGTCACTGCGTTGCTATTTGCCGGGCGCGCCGGCTCCGCGTTAACGGCGGAAATTGGTCTGATGAAAACCACAGAGCAGTTAGCGAGTATGGAAATGATTGGGGTTGACCCGCTGCGCCGAATCATTGCTCCCCGTTTCTGGGCCGGGTTGATCTGTTTGCCGACGCTGGCTGTGATTTTTTCTGCTGTCGGCATTTTAGGTGGCTTTTTGGTTGGCGTGGTGTGGCTGGGCGTGGATGGAGGCTCGTTCTGGGCCAATATGCAAAGTAGCGTGCAATGGTCAGACGATGTTATGAATGGTGTCATTAAAAGCATTGTGTTTGGCGTGGTGGTTACGTGGATTGCGGTGTTTCAGGGATACGACACCGTCCCGACCTCGGAGGGTATCAGTCGTGCGACTACCCGTACGGTGGTTTATGCGTCGCTGGCGGTGCTCGGTTTGGACTTTATTTTAACTGCGGTCATGTTTGGAGAAATTTGATGCGAGTGCGTACCCAGGAATTAACGGTGGGTGTATTTATATTAATAGGGCTTATGGCATTGATTTTTCTTGCCCTACGGGTCAGCGGGTTATCTCTGAAATCCGGCGAGGAGACCTATCGGGTGACGGCCAAATTCGAAAATATCGGCGGCCTCACGGCACGAGCGAAGGTCACGATGGCGGGTGTGACCATTGGTCGGGTGACCAGAATCTATCTGGATCGAGAAGATTTCGTGGGGGTAGTGGAAATGGAGATATATAAAAATGTGAATAATCTCTCGTCCGACTCCAGCGCTGCAATCCTAACCGCCGGCATTCTGGGGGAAAAGTACATTGGTATCATCCAGGGTGCTGAACTGGACAATCTTGCAGATGGCAGTGAGATATATAACACCCAGTCTGCGCTGGTGCTAGAAGACTTGATCGCTAAGTTTCTGGTTGGCAGGGTATCGTCTGATGAGCCCTGATCAAATCTCTGCGTTGGGCGTGAGCCTCATCCGCGTGAGTGACCATAAGCTGGAAATCAGCGGTGATATGGTATTTGCGTCCGCAACCTGGTTGCGTAGTGAAGGCGAGAAGCTGCTACCGGGTATGGGTGACCGGATTGTGGTGGACCTGGCTCAGGTAGGTAGAGTCGGCAGTGTGGGTATTTCGGTATTGCTGTGCTGGATGCGTATGGCACAGGTGCTGGGAAAAGAGCTTCAGTATGTTAATGCACCTGACGATATGCTGGATGTGAGCCGCGTCAGCAGTCTGGATTCAGTAATTCCTTTTGCCTCCTGATTTTGGTGTCGAACTTGTTTACAATAGCGCACTTCCGATATTAATGAGAAACCCCAATGATCACGGCTGAAGATATCAAGCAGCAAATTGAGAGTGGGATCGATACTGCCGAAGTATTGGTTCGTTTGGATGGTAACAAGTGCCTGGTAGCCGTCGCCTCGACGGAATTTGAAGGTTTACGCACCATCAAAAAGCAACAGATGGTATACGCCTGCCTAAATGAGATGATCTCCAGCGGCGAGCTACATGCCGTCAGCATGCATACCTACACCCCGTCCGAATGGGACTCCCAGAAAAAGCTGGGTATCCCCGGATTCTAGAGGCTTCACCATGGATAAACTGATTATCACCGGGGGTGCAAGCCTTAACGGTGAAATTCGCATTTCCGGGTCAAAAAACTCAGCACTGCCGGTGTTGGCTGCGACTTTGTTGTGTGACGAGAAAATGAGGGTGTGCAATCTGCCGCATCTTCAGGACATTACCACCATGATTGAATTGTTGGGGCAGATGGGGGTGGACCTCATCATCGACGACAAACTCAATCTGGAGGTAGAAGCGAATACTATTAAAGAATTGCACGCCCCCTATGAGTTGGTTAAAACCATGCGGGCGTCGATTCTCGTGCTCGGGCCAATGCTGGCGCACTTCGGGGAAGCCCACGTTTCGTTACCAGGGGGCTGTGCTATTGGCAGTCGGCCAGTGGATTTGCATATTCACGGGCTGCGGGCCATGGGAGCGGATATTGAAGTTGAAAACGGCTATATACACGCCAGTGTAAAGGGACGCTTGAAAGGTGCCAGAATTGTACTGGAAACAGTCACGGTAACCGGTACAGAAAACCTGATGATGGCGGCCGCATTAGCCGAAGGCCAGACCATTCTGGAGAATGCGGCCCGTGAGCCGGAGGTGGTAGACCTCGCTGAATGCCTGAATCGAATGGGGGCGGATGTAAAGGGGGCCGGTACCGATACTATCGTGATAAATGGTCGGGATCGATTGCACGGCTGCGATTACAATGTAATTCCTGACCGCATCGAAACGGGTACCTACCTGGTTGCGGGTGCCATTAGTCGGGGTAAGGTGAAGCTAAAGCAAACCCGGCCCGATATTCTGGATGCGGTGCTGTTGAAGCTGGAAGAAGCCGGTGCACATATTGCGACAGGCGACGATTGGGTAGAACTGGATATGAAAGGCAATCGCCCCAGATCGGTGAATGTCCGCACAGCACCTTATCCGGCGTTTCCGACTGACATGCAAGCGCAATTTACTGCTTTGAATGCCGTCGCTGAAGGGACCGGTACGATAATCGAAACGGTGTTCGAAAATCGTTTTATGCATGTGTCTGAGCTGAACCGGATGGGCGCGCAGATTTCTTTGGAAGGCAACACAGCGATTATCAAAGGCGTCGAGCAATTAACCGGAGCGCCGGTCATGGCCACGGATTTGAGGGCGTCCGCCGGATTGGTCCTGGCAGGGCTGGTGGCAAATGGTGACACTCTGGTTGACCGCATTTATCATATTGATCGCGGTTATGAATGCATCGAAGAAAAGCTACAAATGCTGGGTGCTACCATCCACCGCATTCCCTCATAAGATAGAGACAGTCATGACAGCTAACATCCGCATTGCCTTATCAAAAGGGCGCATACTGGACGAGACATTGCCGCTGCTGAAAAAAGCCGGAATTGAGCTTCTGGAAGAGCCTTCCAAAAGTCGCAAACTGATTTTTCCCACCAGTCATCCCAATGTTGAAATCATTATTATTCGTGCCACGGATGTGCCCACATTTGTTGAACATGGCGCTGCGGATGTGGGGGTTGCGGGTAAGGATGTGCTGATGGAGCACGGTGCTAGAGGGGTCTATGAACCACTTGATCTCGATATCTCCCGTTGTAAATTGATGGTGGCGGCCAAGTCCCAGGCTGAACCCGTGCAAGGCCGGTTACGGGTAGCAACGAAGTTCGTTAATTTGACTAAACGCTACTACGCGGAAAAAGGCGAGCAGGTAGATATTATCAAGCTGTACGGCTCCATGGAGCTGGCGCCTCTGGTGGGGTTAGCCGATCGTATTGTCGATATTGTCGATACCGGCAACACGTTGCGTGCGAATGGATTAGAGCCAACGGAGTTAATCGCAACCATCAGTTCCCGAATGATCGTGAACAAAGCGTCTATGAAAATGAAGCATAGCCTGATTCAGAATCTAATCGATCAATTGTCAGAGGCCGTTGAGCAAAACCGCAAGGCATGAAGGCCGTTTAAACTGAAACCGGTTACCCAATTTGAGGAAGATGACAGATGACTCTGGAAATTGCTCAGCTCGATGCAAACCAAAGTGATTTTGAGCAGCGCCTGAATGGTCTGCTGGCGTGGGACAGTGTGTCCGATCAGGGTGTGCAAACAGCAGTAGCGGAAATCGTGACAAGCGTACGGCAGCGTGGGGATGCCGCTGTGCTTGAATACACCCGGCGCTTTGATCGGGTGGATGCGGCGTCTGTTGCTGATCTTGTGGTCAGTGCAGATCGCTTGGAGCATGCCTGGAATACCATACCGGCGGCGCAGCGTGAGGCTCTGCAGGTTGCAGCAGACAGGGTGCGCAGTTATCACCAGCACCAGAAAACGGAATCCTGGTCTTATCGGGAAGCAGACGGCTCATTACTCGGGCAAAAGGTAACGCCGCTGGACCGGGCCGGACTCTATGTGCCAGGGGGCAAGGCAACCTATCCCTCATCGGTGTTGATGAATGCCATTCCTGCCAAGGTTGCCGGCGTTGCCGAGGTGGTGATGGTGGTACCTACTCCCGGCGGCGAGTTGAACGAGATGGTCTTGGCTGCAGCTCACATTGCAGGTGTCGACACGGTAATTACCATCGGTGGGGCACAGGCCATTGCCGCTCTGGCTTATGGTACTGAAACGGTGCCCCGGGTAGATAAGATCGTCGGGCCGGGCAATATCTATGTTGCGACAGCGAAGCGGATGGTCTTTGGTCAGGTGGGAATCGATATGATCGCTGGCCCTTCCGAGATCCTGGTCGTTTGTGATGGCAAAACAGACCCTGACTGGGTGGCGATGGATATGTTCTCTCAAGCCGAGCACGATGAAGATGCCCAATCCATTCTGGTGTCGCCTGACGCCGATTTTCTGGAACGGGTGCGGGCCTCCCTGGAAACATTACTGCCGACACTGGAACGCTCTGCGATTGCACAGGTCTCACTGGCAAATCGTGGCGCATTGATTAAAGTGTCAGATCTAGATCAGGCGGTGGAAGTGATTAACCGAATCGCTCCAGAGCATCTTGAATTATCAGTGGACGACCCGGAAGCCATAATCGAAAAAGTTCGTCATGCTGGAGCGATTTTCATGGGGCGATACACTGCCGAGGCGTTAGGTGATTATTGCGCAGGTCCTAATCATGTGTTGCCGACCTCCGGCACGGCACGTTACTCGTCACCATTGGGTGTATACGACTTCCAAAAGCGCAGTTCGTTAATTATGTGTACCGCCGAAAAGGCATCAGAGCTGGGCAAGGTAGCGTCTGTGTTAGCAAGAGGTGAAAGCCTCACTGCCCATGCCCGTTCTGCTGAATACCGCATTAAAGATTGAGATGGAATAAGCGAGCAATAGAATGACCAACCCAGTTAAGCAATGGATACGACCTGAAATCCAGGCGCTCAGTGCGTACCATGTCGCACCTTCAGCTGGCATGGTGAAGTTGGATGCAATGGAAAACCCCTATCACTGGCCGAAAGCCATGGTAGAGGAGTGGCTGGGTATACTGCGTGATATTCACGTTAATCGCTATCCTGATCCGGTGTCTGCAGAATTAAAAGAAGACCTAAAGCTGCTGATGGACGTTGACCCTAAATACCAGGTGATATTGGGTAATGGTTCTGATGAGCTGATACAAATAGTGGCGATGGCATTGGCGATGCCCGGGCGAGTGGTGATGGCACCGGAGCCCAGTTTTGTGATGTACAAGATGATAGCGACGTTTTGCGGTATGGATTACGTGGGAGTGCCCCTGGGTGAAGATTTTGTACTGGATTTGGATGCAATGCTGGCGGCTATTGAAGAGCACCAACCCGCACTGGTTTTTCTTGCGCAGCCAAACAATCCCACCGGCAATTTATTTGAGTTAGAGCCTGTCAGAAGCGTTTGCCAACAGGCGCCAGGTTTGGTGGTTATTGATGAAGCCTACCTGGCGTTTTCAGATCGTCACCACCTGGCTTTAATGGATGAATTCGATAATGTCGTAATCATGCGCACACTGTCTAAAATGGGTCTGGCTGGGCTGCGGTTAGGTATGCTGTTTGGATCCAAAGCCTGGGTGGAACAGTTTGAAAAAGTACGCTTGCCCTACAACATTAATGTATTGACCGAAGCGTCCGCCAAGTTTGCCCTTATGCACTTCGATGTAATGAAGGCGCAGACCCAGGAAATCAAAGAGAACCGCACTCAGTTGGTTAAGGCCCTGCATCAACTTCCCTTTGAGAAAATCTGGCCGAGTCAGGCCAACTTTATCCTCGCGCGAACTCCGCCAGGAAAGGCCCGCTTCATCGCGGATCAATTGCGGGACGCGGGTGTTCTGATTAAGTGCGCGGACGGCGCCCACCCGCAATTAAAAGATTGTCTGCGCTTTACTGTAGGAACCGCAGATGAAAACCGGCTTATGTTACAGGCACTGCACGCAGCGATGAGCGAATAGCGTCGGTTAGTCCGGCTTCGCCTGTAGTTTGGCGTGAATGAATTGCTCATGCGGTAGGTATAAAAGCTCCGATACTTTGCGGATAATATGGTCTTCATAGCGATCCAGCTCACCGTCCGCAAAAGCCACCTTCCACATGGCAAATATCAGCTTATATTTTTGTTCCATGGAATAGTGGCTATTGAGCTGTTTGGTCATTTCATACAGGTCAGTCGCGTTTTTTTGCTGTTGCTTCGCGGTCTGCATAAGGTCATCAGCTTCGGCTGAGCTGGTCGTCAAAGAGTCCACCAACAATGTTTTGATGGTCTCTTCTTCTTCGCTTTTCCAATTATCGTCTGCCGCCATGACTTCAACCAACAACGCCGCTGCGGCCAGATTGGGGGAAATGGCTTGCTGTTCCGGATTTTCGTTCGGATTGAACCAGTCTAAAAGGCTTTTTAACATAGCGTGGCCTCATCGGATGGAAGTTAATCTGTATAGGTATTGACCACAGATCTCAAGATGCGTTCGGAGTGGGTCGTGCACCAACGACCACCAGGATATCCAGAGGCTGGTTTTTCCTGATCACACGAATGGTAACCTTCGCCCCTGGTGACATATCAGTGATCATATCCATTGCGAATTTCGGGTCGCTGATCGGGTTGCCGTTCATGTGCGTGATAATGTCGCCGGGGCTGATACCGGAGCGGTGCGCAGGACCATCACGCACTACCCCCATCACCAAAAGTCCGTTGACATTGGGAAGGTCCAGCGCAGTGGATAACGCGGTGTTAAGTGCCTGCGGTTCAATGCCGACCCATCCGCGAATGACCTGGCCATGCTCCAAAAGCTGTTTTACCACTTCCTTGGCCGTTGTAATTGGAATAGCGAAGCCGATGCCTTGGGAACCACCGGAACCGGACAACATGGCAGTGTTGATACCCACCAGGTCGCCATAGGCGTTTACTAAAGCGCCACCGGAATTGCCGGGATTGATCGCGGCGTCGGTCTGAATGAAATCCACGAATGTCGCAAGATCGGATTGATGGCGGCCGATGGCACTGACTATGCCTTTTGTCACGGTCTGGCCCACATTAAAGGGGTTGCCCATGGCCAGTACCACATCCCCCACCCTCAGGTTGTCGGTATTGGCTAAGGTGATGGTGGGCAGGTCCGGGAGCTCTACATAGAGTAAGGCAAGATCGGTTTCAGGGTCAGTGCCTACCACGGTGGCGACGGTATTGCGGCCATCCGCCAGGGCCACACGGACCGTGTCCGCCTGAGCTATCACATGGTTGTTTGTCAGGATATAGCCAGACGGGCTGATTATGACGCCGGAGCCCCGGCTTTTCAGCATGCGCTGCCGTAATTTGGGCTGATGCATGCCGAAAAAACGTCGAAATACCGGGTCCTCGTAGAGCGGGTGGGCTCTCTCAGTGACTAATTTATCTGCGGAGATGTTCACAACCGCTGGTTGTGTTTTACTAACCGCATCCGCGTAAGATATCGGATCGGAAATAGTGACAGTGCTCTGTTGCTGCTCAGGCATCACTTGTTTTTCAAGCATGACTACTTCATGCCGGATGCGGGTAGGATTACCGTCAGCCAGAACGATATAGCCCAATGCGATGACCAAGCCAAAAAGAACAGGTAATGCCAGGGAGCGGAAGACTGAAATCATAATGAGACTGGAAAACCCATTGCAGTTTTTAAAATAATCCGCGCTAAAATAGTCGCCGCTAGGCACCAGGCGGGATCGGTATAGCAAAACCCCGAAACTTAGCATGGATAGAATCGAACCACCACCGCAAAAACCAGGGGAGCAGTAAGAATATGACCGGCCGACAGGCATTATTAGAGTATCTGAACACCCTGTTACAACCGGAGTTGTTTCGGGATTATGCCCCTAATGGGCTGCAGGTAGAAGGCAGGCAGGAGATTCGAACCCTGGTCAGCGGGGTAAGCGCGACTAAGGCATTGATTGATGCGGCTATTGAGCTGGACGCCGACGCCCTGTTTGTACACCACGGCTACTTTTGGCGGGGGGAAGACCCCAGTCTGACCGGAATGAAATACCAGAGAGTTCGTGCATTGATCGAGAACGGGATCAATTTGTTTGCTTACCATTTGCCATTGGATGCCCACTCTGAGCTGGGCAACAATGCCCAGCTTGCTGCCCGTCTTGGTATAACCGTGGATGGGGGGCTGGATACTTCCGAAAAACACCCGATAGGCAATGTGGGTTATTTGCAGCACGCGTGCACGGCGCAGCAATTTGCCGATTCAATCAAAACTGCACTAAATAGAAAGCCTATTCTGGTTAGCGGCGGTACCCACCCGGTCAAACGGGTGGCCTGGTGTACCGGAGGGGCACAGGGTTACATTGAAAAGGCAGTGGCGCAAGGCGTCGATGCCTATATCAGCGGTGAGATTTCAGAGCAGACCACCCACATTGCCCGTGAGTGCGGGATTCATTATTACAGTGCAGGTCATCATGCGACCGAACGCTATGGGGCAAAAGCGGTTGGTGAGCACCTGGAAGCAAAATTCCAGTTAAATCATAAATTTATTGATATTGGTAACCCGGCTTGAATTTGCGGGCAAATGTGGAATGTCTACCTCAAATTAAATGTCCGCAAAATCCGTTTTGAGGAATCGTAGCACTTGAGTGAGAGGCGGTTTTTAAAAGACAAAACCCGCAAATGCGGGTTTTGTTAAGTTATACAAGCGCTTAAATTTATAAGGGCTCTAGCCATCCAGGCTTTGATAGTAGTCCATTAAGATTTGTGCGACTTCAGGGCGAGAAAACTCGGGCGGTGGAGCAATCCCCTCACCAAGCATCTTGCGGACCTTGGTTCCTGACAACAAAACGAAATCTTCCGGTGTATGGTCTGGTGCATCTCGCATCATGACGACACGATTAAGTTTGTTTGACCAGGCGGTATGATCTGCGCGATAAATTTGTATTTCCAGCGCACCTTTAGGAACACTTGTATCAAAAATGGTTTGCGCATCAAAAGCACCATAGTAATCGCCAACACCAGCATGATCCCGGCCAACGATTAGGTGAGTGCATCCACAATTCTGTCTGAACACCGCGTGAAGCACAGCTTCGCGGGGGCCAGCATATAACATATCGAAGCCGTATCCAGTGATTTTAACGGTGTTGGGCGGGAAATAGGCGTCTACCATCTTACGAATCGACGCATCACGTACGTGCGCAGGTATATCGCCTGGCTTCAGCTTGCCTAGCAGCATATGGATAAGGATGCCATCTGCATTTAAATCCTTCATCGCCATACGGCACAGTTCTTCATGTGCTCGGTGCATAGGATTACGGGTTTGGAACGCAACCACTTTTTCCCAGCCGCTTTCGGCTATCGAATCACGAATCTCAACTGCAGTGCGGAAAGTATCCGGAAAATCCTTTTCGAAGTAAGAAAAGTTCAAGACTTGAATAGGCCCGGATAAAAACACGTTACCCAAAGCATAAAAAGCTGCTACGCCGGGATGCTCCTTATCGAGAGTTCCGAATATTTGCTCGGCCATCTCGGAGATTTCATCATCACTAGCAACATCAATACCCTCTACATCCATTACTGCGATGACCGGGTTGCCTTCCACGTTGGGGTCTTTCAGCGCGATGCGCTGACCCACTTCAACACCGTCCGCACTGGGAACAACATTCACAATGGGGACAGGCCAAAACAATCCATCAGTCGTTTTCAATTCTTTGGACACGCTGCGAGCATCCGCCAAATTCATATAGCCAGTTAACGGGGTGAAGTATCCAGCCCCGAGCATCACGGCGTTTGCCGCCGCGGCAGAGCTGATCAAGATTGAAGGCAGGCTTTCCGCTTTTGCAAGCAGCGCGCTGCGTTTTTCGTCATCGTAAACAAACAGGGGGGTTAACTGGTCGGATCCATGAGGTTTAATCATTGTGTTTCTCTAAAGTCAATTTGGTTCTTTGGGCTAGGTTTGATATGACCATAATACCAATTTTTGCAATTGATTGGTGCTCTTAATTTGGGGATTTAACTATTAGGCAGGCTATTCATTTTGCTGGTGAACCAACTGAGCCCGCCTATGCGTTCGAAATTAATGACTCTCCAATTAAACTTAGTTTACTTATTCCGATTTTTGTATACAGGGTGTATCCCCTTCAAAGATTGACGCTTTACGTTGGTCAGGTTCAGGCTGATCAGCATCAACCGGCCCCAGGGGATGGAACCGCACAGGCTTGTTATTCGGTCCTGGAAGAGCCTGGAAGATCTTGAAAAGTAGAAACAGAATTCCCCGACTTTTAGGCTAAACCCAATGCAGGGCATTGGGTAAAACATAAAGCCGGCTTCGCAAAAGCAGGCCGGCTTTATGTTCTCTAGTTGTAGCTTGCTTTTTTGCAAGCATTTGTTTCAGTGCCTGAAGGCGATGCTACCTATTACGATTGAACCTGAATCTCAATTTTGCGTGGCTGAAGTTGTTCTTGCTTCTGGATGGTGACATTCAATAAACCGAGTTCAAATTTGGCCTGAACGCTGTTTTTATCGGCATCTTCCGGTAAACGGAAGCTTCGGCTAAATGTGCCGACTGCACGTTCACGGTACCGGTAAGCTGTGCCTTCCTGTTCGAGGCGGTTTTTATCGCCCGAAATTTTCAGGACTTTGTTCTCAAGCTCTACCTGGACCTGTTCCGGCTTAACGCCCGGAAGTTCAAGGCTTATCTGATAGTCGTTTGCACTTTCTGCAATGTCGACCACTGGTTGCCAATTGCGTTTGCCATATCGACGTAGGTTGTCATTATGCAGTTGATCTAATACTTGCCAAGGGTTAAGAGTTGCGATGCTCATTGTGGGTTCTCCCAGTTTATGTTGTGTCGGGGCGTTAGTGCCCGTTGATTAATAAATTGGGAGCAGGGAAGGCGGTTTCAAGAGAAAAAAAAGTATATTTTGCCTTGGCTTGAACCCATCAGGGCAAGCCCCAACTGGGTTCATTTTTTGGGAATTCAAGCTGGGCTTAAGGCGTTGTTTTTGCTTGAGAATCGTGTAGACCGTAGTCTTCGGAAAGGGTGCCTTTATCGGCCGTGTTGCTCTTCGGGGCATAATCCCTGGGGGCTTGGACGGTATCTTCAGCATTAAACTCGGCGTCAGCTTCTTCCGGTAGGGATTCTTTGGGTTTTGCTTCCAGGGAAATGAACTCGGTTTTCTTACGCGGCAACTTATTGGGTGTGTCCAGCTTAAAGCTTTTGGGGGGCTCGGCAAATGAATCGGCCGCGGTTTCCAGGTGTTTTTGCACTGCGAGGTAATTTTGCGTGAGCGTATTAACCATTTCCGCTGTGGAATTGAAATGGGTATTCACATTTTCCCGATAGGCAGTGAATTCTTCCTGCAATTCCCGCAATTGTTGTTCGATATTGGATTGTGCTTTAGCTTTATTCATTATCAGGAAGCAACCAAGCGCGCCTAATACCAGCCCGGCCAGAAATGCAATTAACGTAACGGATTCCATACTCGCTCTCCAAACAAATTTATCTTTTTCAATATGTTGATACTATGCCTTGATACTACAAGGAACCGGGCGCGGATGACAGTGTTTAGCGTCACATGAAATTACAACTGGAATAAAGACAAGTAAAATATCGGTTAATACGATTTCGGAGCAGACTATGGACCATTTCCCTGAGGGTGAAAGCGCACTTATCATTCCCGGACCGGAGGGCGACCTCGAGGCTGTAACGACTGGTCCGAAAAGCGATCCGGATGGCCCGGGAAACGTCACGATCGCTTGTCATCCCCATTCATTGATGGGAGGCACGATGAACAACAAGGTAGTGCATACCGTCGCACGTGCACGTCGGGATATGGGGCATCGAGTGATTAGATTCAATTTTCGGGGAGTGGAAAAAAGTCAGGGTGCGTTTGCTAACGGAGTGGGCGAACAAGAGGATTTGCTGGCGGTGATTGATTGGGTGCGCCAAGTGCGCCCGGATGACAATATCTATCTATCCGGATTTTCTTTCGGTTCCTATGTCGCGGCGGCCGGCTGCCTGCGAGCAGTTAAGCGAGGTGACCCCATTCGGCATTTGCTCTTGATTGCGCCAGCGGTCGAAAATTTTGCTTTTGATATATTGAACCGATTCCCGTGCCCATTATCGGTGGTTTACGGTGATGCGGATGAGGTGGTAAGTAGCGAAGCGATGGCGCAGTGGGCTGGCAATGTGCAGTCACCGAAGCAAATTTACTGTCTGCCTGGTGCAGGTCACTTTTTTCACGGGCGCTTAACGGAAGTGAAATCCATCCTCAGTAACGAGGCCGGCGTCTAAGCAAGAGCAGGGTGCAGGCCATGGACAGATTGTGGAGCGCTGTATTAGAGTGTGGCCCGTTCAATCCGCTACCTGTCAGCATTAAGCGAATGGTGAGACCGTTATGACCCCCTTAGAGAAGTATCGCCAAGACCTGACGCGAGAAGATTTTAGTTTTGACCCGGCCCAACAATTTGCCATTGAACAGTTGGACCGGCTTTATCACGATCTGATTGATCGCTATGAAAATCGGCCCAAAAGCCTCTGGGCGCGAATTGCTCCGGGAGTGCGAGCTCAGGAAAAAGAACCATGCATGGGGCTGTATTTCTGGGGCGGCGTGGGTCGTGGTAAGACCTATATGGTCGATACATTTTTCGAATGCCTGCCGTTCCGCCGTAAATTACGTATTCACTTTCATCGCTTTATGCAGCGTGTACATACCGAACTTCGCGCTTTGCAGGGCGAAAAAAATCCACTGGATACGGTAGCCGAAACGCTTTCTGAAGAGGCGCGGGTGCTGTGTTTCGACGAGTTTTTCGTTACCGATATTACCGATGCGATGATCCTGGGTGGGCTGATGGAGAAGCTTTTTGCCAAAGGTGTCACACTGGTGGCGACTTCCAACATAGTGCCCGATCAACTATATAAGGATGGGCTGCAGCGGGCGCGCTTCCTGCCCGCCATTGAGCTCATCAACAAATATACCCATATTGTGAATGTGGACAGCGGTATTGATTATCGCTTAAGAGCGCTGGAGCAAGCAGAAATTTTCCATAGCCCATTAGGGGAGAAAGCGGAAGCCAGCTTGAAAAGCAGCTTTGACTCTCTGGCGCCTGAGCTGGCCAAGGCGGATGTTCAGGTGGATATAAACGGCAGGATGATTGCAGCACGCTTTGAGGCTGATGACGTTATCTGGTGTGATTTTATGGCACTGTGCGATGGTCCGCGTAGCCAGAATGACTATATTGAATTGGCCCGGATTTATCACGCAGTGGTGGTTTCCGGCGTGCCGGTGATGGGGGCTGCACAGGACGATATGGCCCGCCGTTTTGTGAATATGGTCGATGAATTTTACGACCGTAACGTTAAGTTGATTATGTCTGGTGCTGCACCGATTGATGCTTTATACAGTGGTGGGCGCTTGGATTTTGAGTTTCAGCGTACTCGGAGCCGGCTTTTGGAAATGCAGAGCGTAGAATATCTGTCGCGCCCTCATAAACCCTGACTTTTCAATATAAATTATTGATATTGATTGAGTTTATGCCTTCTGGTCGAAGATGGGAGCAGGCGGGTCCGGAGGCAGGCATTACTAACCCGGCGCTGATAGCAAATAAACGACACTGTCGGGCTGGCCTATTATTAATTATCTGTTATAGTTCTTCACCCCGTTACTGTCGTAGCAAAAGGCTCAACATTGTTAAGATGCAAACAATGATGGCTGCACTGCTGAAAACTTATACAGAGCTCGCAAAATAGGGGCGCTGCACAAGGAGTGTCTCCGAAAACGCTTGTAAACCGGAGACGGCTTGGGTAGTATTCGCGCTCTTTAAATTTTGACGGGCACACCTCGGATTAGTGTTCTAGGGCAGATTCAATGAAAACGTTTAGCGCAAAACCAGAATCGGTAGAACGTGACTGGTACGTTGTGGATGCAACCGGCAAGACTTTAGGTCGTCTGGCGACAGAAATCGCCCTTCGTCTGCGTGGCAAACACAAACCAACTTATACTCCTCACGTTGATACTGGGGATTACATCGTTGTTATCAATGCAGAGAAAGTGCATGTAACAGGTAACAAACGAACGGACAAAATGTACTATCGCCATACCGAATACCCCGGTGGTATCAAGGAAATCAGCTTCGATAAGTTGATTGCCCGTAAGCCGGAAATGGTGATTCAAGGTGCAGTGAAAGGTATGTTGCCCCGAAACCCTTTAGGGCGGGCTATGTTTGGTAAGCTGAAAGTATATGCTGGTGCCGAACATCCTCATACAGCACAACAACCCAAAGAATTGGCACTGTAATAGGAAGGCATGCTAGTGGATATGAACTACGGTACAGGCCGACGTAAAACGGCAGCAGCCCGGGTCTTTTTGAAGCCAGGCTCTGGCAATATCAATATTAATGGTCGTACATTGGATACTTATTTTGGTCGCGAGACTGCCCGTATGGTAGTGCGTCAGCCGCTTGAGCTGGTGGAAGCGGTAGATAAGTTTGATGTGTTTGTGACGGTGAAAGGTGGCGGCGGAAGCGGTCAGGCCGGCGCAATTCGACATGGTATTACCCGGGCGTTGATGGAATACGATGAAACATTGCGTGCTTCATTGCGAAAAGCGGGCTTTGTTACACGTGACGCCCGTGAGGTTGAGCGTAAGAAAGTGGGTCTGCGTAAAGCACGTAAGCGTCCGCAATTCTCGAAACGTTAATCTGTATTCCAGATTCGTTTACAAAAAACGCCTGGCTGAGAAGTCAGGCGTTTTTTGTTTTATATTTCCTATGCTTGTCTCGAATCTGTATGCGCGCTTTTTAAAGCTTTCCTTGTAACTCAACAGCAATTTAATTACTATTTCCGCGATTAAAAATATGGGCTAGGGGTCGGTGTGTCTTCAAAAAGGCTAGCCGGCTTCGGTAATAGTAATCGGGGAGATAAACTGAATGAGTACTGAGGGCGTAAATGAGGGGCGGAGACGCTTCCTGATTGGAGCTACTTCAGCAGTTGGTGCAGTGGGAGCCGTCGGCGCCGCCGTACCCTTTGTGCGGTCTTGGCAACCTAGCGCGAAGGCAAAAACTGCGGGTGCACCTGTAGTCGCAGATATCAGCAAGCTTGAAGTGGGGCAACGTATGACTGTGGAGTGGCGGGGGAAACCCGTTTGGATATTACGCCGCTCACCTGAAGTAATGGAAGGCTTGGAGACTCATAAAGACAATTTGCGTGACCCTGAATCAGCCGAATCCAAGCAACCGGAATATGTGGCCGGAGTCAGCCGCGCACGCCAGGACCATGAAAATATCATTGTGCTGGTCGGGCTTTGCACGCATTTGGGGTGCGCCCCTCTTTATCGGCCTGAAGTTGCGCCTGAGGATCTTGGGCCTGACTGGTATGGCGGATTCTTCTGCCCCTGCCATGGTTCAAAATTCGACTTGTCTGGTCGGGTGTTCAAGTCGGTGCCTGCACCACTCAACCTGGAAGTGCCGCCGTATTACTACATGAGCGAGTCACTCATTAAAATTGGTGAAGATGGGGAGGCTGCCTGATGAGTATGTTTCAAAGCCTAATGGGGTGGGTTGACGCCCGTTTCCCGGCGACCAAAATGTTCGAAGATCACATGAGCAAATATTATGCTCCCAAGAACTTCAATGTCTGGTATTTCTTTGGCTCCCTTGCGATGTTGGTGCTGGTTAACCAGCTGCTGACAGGCATCTGGTTAACCATGCTCTATAACCCCAGTGGTGAAGGCGCGTTTACCTCGGTTGAGTTGAATATGATGCGAGATGTGGATTACGGCTGGATGCTGCGTTATCTGCATTCTACCGGCGCATCGGCATTTTTTGTCGTGGTCTATTTGCATATGTTCCGGGGTATGATGTATGGCTCGTACCGTGCGCCGCGTGAGCTGGTGTGGATATTCGGTATGACCATCTATCTTGCACTTATGGCAGAAGGTTTTATGGGCTATTTGCTACCCTGGGGGCAAATGTCCTATTGGGGTGCGCAGGTCATCATTTCCTTGTTTGGTGCTATTCCCTGGGTAGGTGATGCACTGACCGAATGGATTCGCGGTGACTATCTGATCTCAGGCATCACTCTGAACCGCTTCTTCGCTCTGCACGTGGTTGCTTTGCCTATTGTTATTTTGGCGCTGGTTGTGTTGCATATTATTGCGCTGCATGAAGTGGGGTCCAATAACCCGGACGGCATTGAAATCAAGAAACTGAAAGACGAAAACGGCGTTCCGTTAGACGGCATACCTTTCCACCCCTACTACAGTGTCCATGATCTGGTGGGTGTGGTGGTCTTTCTCTTTGTGTTTCTCACTATTGTGTTCTTTTTCCCCGATGGTGGAGGCTACTTCCTCGAAAAGCCAAACTTTGAACCCGCTAATCCATTGAAAACACCGGATCACATTGCTCCAGTCTGGTACTTCACGCCGTTCTACGCCATTTTGAGGGCGATACCGGATAAATTGCTGGGCGTTGTCGCAATGGGCGCCTCCATTGCAGTGCTGTTCGTGCTTCCGTGGCTGGATCGTAGTCCAGTTAAGTCTATCCGTTACAAGGGTTCAATCAGTAAGATCATGATGACCCTGTTCGTAATCACCTTCATTATTCTGGGCGTGTGTGGAGTGAAATCGCCGGATGCTCATGTAGAGTTTGTTCCCTTTGAAATGACTTATCGGGTCATGGGGCAAATAACTACTGCATTTTACTTTGCGTATTTCATATTGATGCCCTTTTGGACGACGATGGAAAAATGCAAACCTGTGCCTGAGCGAGTGAGGATGACACACTAATGAATAAGTTAATTTGTCTTATTATCGTTTTGTGTATGCCTGTGACGGTGATGGCTGCCGGTGGTGGTCATAACGAGCATATTGTTGCAGCGCCAATCAATATGGATGACAAGGTGTCTCTCCAGCGTGGAGCCCAGATTTTTGTCAATAATTGCCTGGGCTGTCACTCTGCTCAGTATATGCGTTATGAGCGGGTGTCTGAGGATTTGGAAATTCCTTCAGATATCATGATGGCAAACCTGATGTTCACCACGGATCGTATTGGTGAAGTAATGCACTCTGCGATTCCCAAGGATTTGTCGAAGAAATGGTTTGGAACGGTACCGCCGGATCTGACGCTGATAGCACGTGTGCGCGGCGCGGATTGGGTGTATTCTTACCTGACAAACTTTTATCCCGATGAATCACGTCCGTGGAATGTTAATAACCACGTGTTTCCGGATGTCGGCATGCCCCATGTGCTGTCGCGCATGGAAGAAGAGTTAGGCGAAAAGGCTTTCAAATCGTCGATGGCTGATCTGACTAACTACATGGTTTATATGGCTGAACCGGCTCGAGCGGATCGTGAACGCATTGGTGTGTATGTGCTGATTTTTCTGGCAATATTATTTATTCCGGTCTATTTCCTGAATCGGGAATATTGGAAAGATATACACTAATTAAGAAAACTCGGGAGTGGGGCGGTTAAGTCGAAAGGCTTCCGCCCCTTCTCCTTTTCTGTCCCTTCAATGGGTTGCAAGCGGCATGACGGGCTTGTGGCTCATGATCAAACTGATACAAGCGTTGGAGTGAATATAAATGGGTGTCATTGCAAAACGTTCTTCGATGACTTTTTTCTCGGATGGTAGCGACCATTATTGTCACCGGGTGCGCATCGTTTTGGCTGAAAAAGGGGTGGCGGTAGATGTTTTAGACGTGGATCCCGCAGAAAAACCGGAGGATTTGGCGTCTCTGAATCCTTATAACGAGCTGCCTACACTCGTGGACCGGGAGCTGACGCTCTATGAGCCGAATATCATGATGGAGTACCTGGATGAGCGTTTTCCTCATCCTCCGTTACTGCCAGTGTATCCGGTCGAGCGAGCCCGCAGCCGCTTGCTGATGCATCGAATTCATCGTGATTGGTGTGATTCTGTGGATGCTCTGATTGCCGGTTCTGAAAAAGAAGCTGTTCTTAACAAGCACCGCAAGGAACTGACGGATAATTTGGTTGCCATAGACGGGATATTCTCGGAAAAGCCGTTCTTTATGAGTGATGACTTCACGCTGGTTGATTGTTGTGTGGCTCCTATTTTATGGCGCCTGCCTTCCATGGGAATTGAGCTGCAGAAGTCTAAGGCGGGTAATCTAATTACGTACGCGGATCGTTTGTTTGCTCGCGAATCGTTCCAGGCTAGTTTGTCTGATGCTGAGCGGGAATTGCGTCTCTAAAGCTATACATCTGCCATGCTGCTGTTTCTCCGGCAGTGTGACGGGTGCTTCTATGAGTGTACAATGACACCAAGTCGCCCTTATTTTATACGTGCAGTTTACGAGTGGATTCTGGATAACGAATTCACTCCTTATCTGTTGGTGAATGCAGGTTATCCCCTGGTTCAAGTGCCCAGTGAGTTCATAAGCGAAGGCCGGATCATTCTGAATCTGGCCCCTACGGCTATCAGAAATTTGCACATGGGCAATGAAGAGGTTGAGTTTTCGGCCCGCTTCGGTGGCAAAGCGCGCAACCTTTACGTCCCGATTGGTTCTATTCTCGCCATTTATGCCAAAGAAAATGGCAAAGGCATGTTCTTTGATGAAGACGAAATTCCGCCCCCGGAGAATCGACGGGAGCGCACTAAATCTAAAGATGAGGACTCCACCAAACCAAGCGGAAAGCCCTCCCTCAAGGTGGTTAAATAATTCTCTGTTAAATATCGGTCCCGAATATTTCGCGATCAATCAGGTCACAAAATAGGTGTATCGCAAACAGGTGGCTTTCTTGTATGCGGGGTGTTGAATTTGAGGGCACACGAATCTCAATATCATCTCGCTGCATGAGTCGCGCGCAATCCCCCCCATCCTTTCCTGTCAATGAAATAACGAGCATGCCCCGGTCGTGGGCGGCTTGTATCGCCTGAACGATATTAGCTGAATTTCCACTACTAGTGAGCGCTAACAGGATGTCGCCTTCATGGCCGATGGCGCGGATTTGTTTGGAGAATATTTCGTTGTAGCTATAGTCGTTGGATATGGATGTGATCGTCGAGGAGTCCGTTGACAGGGCGATAGCTGGCAGTGCAGGACGTTCTCGTTCGAAGCGGTTCAGCATCTTAGTGGAAAATTGCTGGGCTATATTGGCGGAGCCTCCGTTCCCGCACGCCAGCACTTTGTGATCGCTTAGTAAGCATTGAACTATGGTTTCACTGGCGCTGGCAATGAGGGGGGGGAGTTCGTCCCGGCATTTGAGTTGAGTGTTGATGTTGTCATCAAATAGATCGTGTATGCGATCAACAAGCGTCATTGCGAGTTCCTTAATTCTGTGTGTTAACCATAAAACGCAGCTTTAACCCAGTCTATGGTGGGGGCGCCATCCAGAGGGCCGCTTATTCCTACTACATCAAACCGGCAAGATGGCCACCGGTCCCCAAAGTGTTGTTGTAGGAAAAAACTGGCTGTGCGTATCAGTTTGCGTTGCTTACTCGAGGTCACTGTTTCCAGCGGAGAGCCCAGTTCCGTATCCGCACGATAACGGACCTCGACGAACACCAGTGTTGAGTCATCCTTCATTACCAGATCAATTTCGCCGGTTTTGCACTGAAAGTTTGCGACGCAAAAATTCAGCCCGGCTTTGGTGAGGTGTTGACGGGCTAGATTTTCAGCTTGGTTTCCCGTGCGCTTTTTCTCTGTCAGAGGCTTCGGCAGTGGGGGTGTTTTGACTGGTCGGGGCATATCGTCCTTGTGCTCTTGGTATGACCGGCGTGCTTTCCATAACTTCCGTATCAACGATTTTAGGAAGAAGTTGTGGTCGACCCTTTTTTATAACGGCCCAACTTAACTCCCTGTGTACTCGTTTATCAAGGCCTACCGTTAAGTTTCCGGTCGCGCCGAACAAGCCGGCATCCGGTATCTGCGTGAGAAGTTGCAGTCTGGATTGCAGTCTGTAGGCGTCCACCCCCATCGCGTTCAGCCTGAAGTAACGGTGATCCGCTTTTGGCCAGGCTTTGTACATCGCCGTATGCAAAGCGTCTGGTTTTTCAAGTAACCAGGGAATGTCGCAAAATTCAATGCCATTTAAGTCGCGATCATTTTGGGGGGAGGGCTCCCCGCTGTAAATCTGTGAGCCGGCTATGACGGGGATATCTTGTGCGTAGTAGAAGTCGAGCAGCGGTCGTATCTGGCGCGCTTGCTCCGGAGAGGCGATCAGGAAAATGAAATCAATATCCTGGCGTCTTCGTGGTTGAAACTCAAAATCTTTGCCTATCATTCGCTTCAGTTGTTGCGCCCGCAACTCACTTTGATGAACCAGTAGCATTTGCTTGATTGCGTTTGCCATTTTGTCCTGGCTTTCAAAGCTGGCTGCGCTTGTAATTTCACCCTCAGCCGTCATCCATTGTTTTGTAAAGGCGGCGTAGGCTCGACTCCACCAGGGGTTGTCCTGGTATAAGACGGCCGCACGGCTGAAATTGTATTTTCTTGCATGATCGGCGACCTGTACTGCGTCGTCCTCAGGCGAAAGGCCAAACTGGTAAAGGTTATGAGGTGTTTCTGCATTCCCCAGCTCCTGATTCAGTGCGATGGTGGTAATCGGTAACTCATCCGGGCTTTGCGTTAGTGTGCGTAGGTTTTCTTTTTGTAGCGGCCCCAGAATAATGTCGGCACCTTCAGAAACCGCGCGCTGGTAAATTTGGGAAAATTGATTCACATCGTGAGTGTCATAGACACGAATGGTTAAGTCCTGTTTGCTCTCCGGACTGCTGGGCCGGTTGCGGAAGTGAGCGGTCATAAATCCGTTAAGTATTGCCTCTGCCGCTAAACGATATTTTCCTTGCATCGGTAGCAAAATGGCCACTTGCGTAGGGCGATTAGCGCTCAGCTCCTGGACAACTTTCAAGGCGCCCGGGAGGTTGGTAGCAGCGGGGTGAACCGGATATCGTTGTTGCCAGGAATTCAATGCATCGAGTTGGCGGTCAAGGTCGTCCTGCAGGCCTTTGTATACCCACGCTAACTCCAGCCAGCCTTGAATTTCAGGCACTGCGACGGTTTTCGATAGTTGTTCAAGCGTTTCTACTGGAACATTGACAAGGTCGCTCCAGATTTGCTCGTGGTTTTGTTCTGCAATTTCAACTTCCGCGAGCATGGGGCTGACAAAAATTCGTTCTCTGGCCGCGGCAAGAAAGTTACCGGTCAGCTCCCAGGTTTGGGCGCGGAGTAGGCTGATCTCGTTTAGAAGCTCTGTGTCCAGGTGGTTGGAAGCGGTAATCAGGCCCAGCTTATCGGTCGTGAGCAGTTCTTCTGCAAGCGGGTAATCGCCTTCAGCAATTGCGACCTTGGACAGAGCCAGCACCAGCCTGGCTTTGCTGGAGTCATCCAGGTTAGCTGGATTGATGGTGCTGAGTATGCGTTTGGCCTTTGCAGTTTTACTTTGTTCCAGTAACAAGGAGGAGGCTTCGATTAACAGCTTTTCCGATTCTGGTGATGAAAGCGTTTTTGCTCGTTTGAGCATTTGATTGATAGCGTTCGTTTGCGATGTTTCTGTTACAGGATCTTGTTGACCGATTGGGGGGCTAGGTGTACAAGCCGCCAGTAGCAAGCACCAAAGGGTTAGCGCAACTGTGGTAAGCTGTGTTAAATGACGTGAATTCATACTGGTATTAGGCTCGTAACGCTATGTCGACTGGAAGTTTGTATATTGTCGCAACACCCATAGGGAATCTCAAGGATATCACGTATCGCGCTGTGGATGTTTTGAAACAAGTCGACATAATTGCAGCGGAAGACACACGCCATAGTCGTAAGTTGCTTGATCATTACGGGATCGCTACGAAAATGATGGCCGTGCACGATCATAATGAAGCAGACAAAATAACCGCGTTGCTCGATGTGCTCAATCAAGGACAGTCGATAGCGTTAATCTCGGATGCGGGTACTCCCTTGATCAGTGACCCGGGTTATCGTCTGGTTCGCGGTGTGCGTGAGCAGGGGGGCAGCGTTGTAGCTATTCCAGGGCCTTGTGCTGCAATAGCGGCACTTTCTATTGCGGGGTTGCCCACCGACCGGTTTCTGTTTGTCGGCTTTTTGTCGGCAAAGCAGCAGGCGCGCCGGGCACAGCTGGAGCAATTTGTTAATGAGCGGGCGACGTTGGTTTTATATGAATCACCCAAGCGCATTTTAGATTGTATCGCGGATGCCGAGCTGGTTTTGGGTGAAGACAGGACGATGGCGCTGGTAAAAGAAATCACGAAAACCTTTGAAACAGTCAGGACGGGTACGGGTCGACAATTGAGGGATTGGCTGCTTGAAAGTGATGCCCACCGTAAAGGCGAATTCGTGGTTTTAATAGAGGGGGTGCAGGATGCAGGGCGGGTGCCTAGTATTGACCCTTCTGTATTGCGGGCGTTGAACCTGGCACATCAAAGTATGCCCTTGAAGAAAGCCTGTGCTTTGGTTTCCGAATTAAGTGGAGTGGCAAAAAACGCGCTTTATGAGGCCGCAATTGCAAACAGCAATGAATAATTGCTTGATTCCTTAACCCCTTAGGCGTATTTTGCTCAACTAGAGTCAGCCAGGCAGTCGCTCTTGATCAGGTTTGTCCTGGTCGGGGGAGGAAAGTCCGGGCTCCATAGGGTAAGGTGCCAGGTAACGCCTGGGCGGTGAAAACCGACGGAAAGTGCAGCAGAAAGTATACCGCCTAAGCCAGTTCGCTGGCCGGTAAGGTTGAAAAGGTGCGGTAAGAGCGCACCGCGCGACTGGTAACAGATCGTGGCGATGGAAAACCCCACCCGGAGCAAGACCAAATAGGAATCCATTGGCGTGACCCGCGCTGGATTCGGGTAGGTTGCTAGAGGCGCACGGTGACGCGCGTCCCAGAGGAATGACTGTCCACGACAGAACCCGGCTTATCGGCTGACTCTATATTTTTTGCCCGGATTGAGCCCCTGACGCTCAATCCGCCCCCGGTGTAATAACCATTGTTCTAAAAATTCCCTGCCTTATATCTCGAAATGTTCTCTGTCGCTTGAAGCCACATTAAGAGTGGCTTCTATCTGACTGTTTTGACTTATTTTTTTGTTCGCTTTGTGCGCACTGCAGGATATCCTTGTCGTCCTAAGTCTTTGTTTTTCCGTATCAAATTCACGTTTTTGACTGTCCTTTCGGCTTGACAATAACCCGTACCGCTCCCTATAGTGTGCTTAAGGTGTCACATTGTGGAAGTTTGTGGGATGTAGTGGTTTAAAATGGTGTGTTCGGGTCGGTTCTGAGCCTCCATGTCGATGGGTGTCGAAAGCTACGGAACGTCTAGCTTCATATAGGTAATATAAGACGTGTTATTCAGAGGACCAAGCGCGCTAAGTGTTGATGCGAAAGGCCGGATGGTGATGCCAAGCCGCTTTCGTGAAGCGTTGTCTGAATATTGTGAAGGAAAGCTGGTCGTCACCGTGGATTTCGAAGGTCACTGCCTCACCATGCATCCCCTGCCGGATTGGCAGGAAATCGAACAAAAGCTTCTATCTATGCCCTCGCTAAACTCATCGACCCGTCGTTTGCAGCGCTTAATATTCGGCTATGCCACCGAAGTTGAAATGGATAGTAATGGCCGCGTCAGCCTGCCGCAATTACTGCGGGATAAAGTCGATCTGGATAAAAAAATCATGCTTGTGGGCGTAGGTAAAAAATTCGAAATCTGGTCTGAAAACAAATGGTCAGATAGTTATCAGGGCTGGGTGGATGAAGGTCCTGTCAATCTTGAGGAACTTCCCGAATTCGCACAATCTTTGGTGCTGTGATGGAAGTCCGAGAATTGAAACACGAAACCGTACTCCTTGACGAAGCGGTAGAGGCTCTAGTGACAAACCTGTCTGGTGTATACATTGACGCAACTTTCGGTCGAGGCGGCCACTCATTTCAGGTGTTGGCACGCTTGTCCGCAGACGGTGGTCTTATTGGTTTGGATAAAGATCCCGAGGCCATTCGGGCCGGTACGAAACTGGCCGAATCGGATGCCCGTTTTAATATCGTCCACACCTCTTTTGCTGATCTGGAGCAGGTCATTGCTCAGCGCGGGTTGACGGGACAGATTGACGGCGTTTTGTTGGACCTGGGCGTTTCCTCGCCGCAGTTGGATGATCCGGAGCGTGGTTTTAGCTTTATGAACGACGGCCCGCTGGATATGCGCATGAATAACCAGGCCGGAAGAACAGCGGCGGACTGGTTGAACGTAGCAGGCGCTGACGAGATCGCCACAATATTGAAAGAGTTCGGTGAGGAGCGTTTCTCTAGGCGGATTGCCCGGGCCATTGTCGAATACCGAGACCAGCAGCCACTGACGACCACAGCTCAGTTAGCTGGAGTTATTGCCAAGGCGAGCCCTTCCCGAGAAAAAGGCAAGCATCCGGCAACCCGATCTTTTCAGGCTATCCGGATTTATATCAATCGTGAACTTGACGACTTGGCCGACACGCTGGATCAATGCCTGGCTGTGTTAAAGCAGGGTGGCCACTTAGTCGTTATCAGTTTCCATTCGCTAGAAGACCGGATTGTTAAAAGGTTTATTCAACGCAAAGAAAAAGGCGAACCGCTCCCCCGGCATCTGCCGGTTCGTGATGAGATGGTGCAGCGGGAATTACGCAGTCTGGGCAAAGCGATTAAAGCCAGTGACGAGGAAGTGGCCCGGAATGTTCGCGCACGAAGCGCCATTATGCGAGTCGCGGAGAAGTTATCATGATTGCCTGTCCGGCCAATTCCAGTAAAGCATGGATGCTAGTAGTGATCGCGTTTATGGCCGTGCTTGTATCCTGTATAGCGGTCATTTATTCCAGTTTTGAAACCCGGCGCCTGGTAGCCAAGCACCAATTTTTGCAGAAGAAAAACAATTCCATGCAAGTGGAGTGGGGGCAGTTATTGCTGGAGCAGAGCACTTGGGGTTCCTATAACCGCGTCGAGCAACTGGCAGGTTCAAAATTAAGGATGCGGGTGCCTTCGCCCAGCGAGATAATCATGGTGGAACGATGAGTACGGCTCAGGGAAAACTGGCGTTCAGTTGGCGCTATGGTGCTGTACTGGTGCTTTTCGTGCTGCTTGCTATGACTGTTGTTGGCCGATTGTTATATTTGCAGATTGAATCACAGGGCTTTTTACAGGACCAGGGTGACCGTCGTGTGGTTCGCATAGAAAAAATCCCGGCCTATCGCGGCATAATTGAGGATCGGAACGGTGAACCTTTAGCGGTTAGTACGCCCGTTAAATCCATTTGGGCGAATCCCAAAGAATTGATTGATGCCCAGTACGCCTGGGGTTTTCTGGCAGAAAAAACCGGTTACACAGAAGCCAGATTGCGCGATCGTATTTTGAGAAATCAAAATAAACAGTTCATTTATTTGCGCCGTCACATGAATCCTTCCAAGGCGGAAAGCATTCTCAGCCTGAGCATCCCGGGTGTTTACGGAGTTGAGGAGCACCGTCGCTATTATCCCGCTGGAGAAGTGACCAGTCATCTGGTTGGTTTTTCTAATATAGATGAAGAAGGTCAGGAAGGCATTGAATTGTCTTTTGATCAATATTTGCAGGGAGAGGCGGGCAAGAAACGCGTAATCAAAGACTTGCGACATCGTATCATCAAAGATGTCGGATTAATCAACGCTCCTGCACCGGGCAGCAATATTACCCTGAGTATCGATTTGCGAGCGCAGTATCTGGCCTACCGCGAATTGCTTTCCGCTGTTACGGAATATAAGGCAACCTCCGGGAGTGCCGTAGCTATCGATATTAAGACCGGTGAAGTCTTGGCGCTGGTGAATCACCCGTCGTATAACCCGAACAATCGCACCCGTAAGGACGTTGAAAACTTTCGTAATCGAGCCGTTACAGATGTTTTTGAGCCGGGATCGACAGTAAAACCGTTCACCGTGGCTGCGGCGCTGGAAAGTGGCAAATGGCAGGTGCACAGTAAATTAGATACGTCCCCCGGATATTTGCGGGTTGGTAGTAAATCCATCCGCGACATGGCGAATTACGGGGTGATTGACCTGGGAAAAGTCATCGCAAAGTCCAGCAATGTAGGTGCCAGCAAGCTTGCACTGTCCATGGAGTCCGGTGCGCTAAGCGCGTTTTTCCACCGGATTGGCCTGGGTGAAGCGACAGGGGTCGGTTTCCCCGGTGAAAGCGTCGGAATGCTTCCGGCGCGTTCGCGTTGGCGTCCGATTGAGGTCGCTACATTGTCGTATGGTTATGGACTTTCCGTTACCGCTTTACAGATGGCGCAAGCTTATGCAGTGCTAGGTTCTGGGGGCATCAAACGACAGATTAGTTTGCTGAAAGTAGACGGCGACGTTAAGGGTGAGCGGGTGCTGGATGAAACCGTGGCGAATGCGGTGTTGCACATGATGGAAGGGGTTGTTGACGAGCGTGGCACTGCACGCAAAGCCCGTGTTCCGGGCTACCGTGTGGCGGGCAAAACCGGCACCGTGCATAAAGTTAGTAGCAATGGATACCAGGATCATCAGTATCTGGCTATGTTCGCCGGGGTTGCACCGGTGGAGGATCCTGCCATTGCATTGGTAGTGGTGATCGACGATCCCAAAGGTGGTGTGTACTACGGTGGCCAGGTTGCAGCACCGGTTTTTTCAAGGGTCATGGCCGGCTTGTTGAGGGTGAAAAATATTCCACCTGATAAAGCGGTGGAAACGCTGGTGGGTTTGCCGAAACCGGTTCCACCCAACACATGAACAGTTCAATTTCGAAGGGGCGCTATTTAAAAGATATTGTCCCGTTTTTAAATCTTGATGCGCAATGGCAGCAAACAATGGTTACAGGGTTGGCAGTTGATAGCAGAAAAGTAAGGGCAGGCGATTGCTTTATTGCCTACCGGGGCGACCATGCGGATGGACGCGCTTTTCTGTTGTCTGCGGAAAACGCAGGTGCCAGCTGCGCCTTGATTGATTTTGATGGTGACGTCGACAATCAACAGGGGCCAGCGGAGTTGGCCATTCCGGTCGTCAAGGTCAAAGGGCTGCGTCAGCACCTTGGCCAGATTGCTTCGGCATTTTATCAGGCGCCTTCGGAGATGCTTAGTTTGTGCGCGGTTACGGGCACCAATGGAAAGACCAGTGTTAGCCAGTTGATTGCACAAGGGTTGGAAAACGCAGGCCATCGCTGTGGTGTAATTGGCACATTAGGCAGCGGATTTCCTGGCCAAGTTTTAAATGAAACCGGCAATACGACACCCGGTGTAGTGGAAAACAATCGACTGTTAAAGGAAATGCTGGATGCCGGTGCAGAATATGCGGTGATGGAAGCATCGTCCCACGGGCTGGTTCAAGGTCGGCTTGATGGACTCAATGTGGCGTTCGGCGTCATTACGAATATCAGCCGGGATCACTTGGATTATCACGGTTCAATGGAAGCTTATCGTGAAGCGAAAGCGTTGTTGGCCAAAAACGCACGCCTTCGGGGTTTGGTATTAAACGCGGACGATAATCAAGTGTTGAGTATGGCCTCGATGGCTTCACCTTCAACTCAGGTTCTAACGTTTTCGACGAAAAGCGCAACCCGCGCAGATGTTTGTGCTGAAGCGATTCAATTTCACCAAGCTGGTATCGATATAAAACTGACTTGTCAGGGCGCGTCGGGCGAGATCAAAAGCCCTATGGTCGGTGATTTTAACGCATCGAATTTACTCGCAGCCGCGACCACGCTGGTCGCGATGGGGGTTTCTTTGGATCGCGTGTGTGCCGGGTTAAGCACGGTTGCAGCGGTACCCGGGCGGATGCAAAAAGTGCCCTCTGTATCCAATAGTCCCCTCGTTATCGTTGACTTTGCGCATACGCCGGACGCGCTAGAAAAAGCGTTGCTTGCGGCACGCCGACATTGCGTTGGAAAATTGTGGTGCGTGTTCGGTTGTGGCGGTGATCGAGATGCGGGCAAAAGACCGTTGATGGCGGCGATGGCGAGCCAATTTGCTGACGAGATTGTGCTTACGGCAGATAACCCCCGCAGCGAGAAATTGAGCGATATTTTTTCGACAATGGTAAAAGGTATTCCTGACGAGAAAGCGTACGTATTAATCGAGGATCGACGTCAGGCGGTGATGCACGCTGTACGAAATGCCACAAGCGAGGATGTAGTGGTGGTGGCAGGTAAAGGGCACGAAAACTATCAGGACGTGATGGGCGTTAAATACCCTCACAGCGACATGGCGTGCGCCGAACAAGCTCTGTCTATGCGTGCTGGACCCGCGATGGAGGGAAACCCATGATGATATCCCAGTTGGCCAGGGAAATCGGTGCACGCCATACCGGGGCCGATGTCAGTTTCCAAAAAATATCCACAGATACTCGCGCTATTGCCCCCGGTGATTTTTTTATTGCGCTAAAAGGCGATAACTATGACGCACATCGCTTTTTAGACAAAGCGTTTGAGCAAGGTGCAATCGCCGCGATGGTGGCAGATCCGGTGGCGGTTGATTTTCCCCTGCTGCATGTGCGAGATACCCGTCTCGGGCTGGGTGCATTGGCAAAGTGCTGGTTGAATCAATTCCCTGTTAAAAAAGTAGCAATTACCGGTAGTAGCGGCAAAACATCGGTCAAGGAAATGGTGGCTGCCATTTTGACGCTGCAAGGCCCGACCTTAGCCACCAAAGGCAACTTCAATAATGATATCGGAGTGCCACTGACCCTGTGCCGGGTGCGCCAAGAGCATCGTTTCGCTGTGATTGAAATGGGAGCAAACCATGTCGGTGAGATTGCGTATACCAGCGGGCTGGTAGAGCCCGATATTGCGCTGGTCAACAATGTAGGCTCCGCGCATCTCGAGGGCTTTGGGTCTGTCGATAATATTGCGTTAGCCAAGTCTGAAATCTACAGCGGGTTGGTTGCCGGTGGAACCGCCGTTGTCAATTTGGATGACGCTTATGCCGGACAATTTCTGGAACAAACAGCGCATTGCAAACAAGTCACGTTTTCAAGAGCGAATGCCCAGGCGACTGTGCATTTGATTTCTGCTGAAGCCAACAATAAGGGCCAGTATTCTTTCGTTGCGGCCGTGGACCGCGATGAAGTTAGCGTGGAGTTGAAGTTAATCGGTTCTCATAATGTGACGAATGCGCTGGCCGCGATAGCAATTTGCCACGAGCTGGGTTGTAGTCATGAGGTAATTGCAAAGGGCTTGGCTTCATTGAAAACCATACCCGGGCGATTGTTTCCAGTCGAAGCCATCCACTCTCATGTTGTTATTGATGATAGCTACAACGCCAACCCGGATTCAGTATGTTCTGCGATTGACGTGTTGAGTGAGCTGAACGGAAAGCGTTGCCTGGTATTGGGTGTGATGGCGGAGTTAGGCCAGGACGCCCCCAGAATGCACAAGCAAGTTGGTGCCTATGCCGCAGAAAAGGGCATTGAAACCGTTTATGGATTGGGCGATCTAGCAGCCTACTACCGTGAAGGGTACTTGAGTAATTTACCTGAGCAGGGCGCGTTTGTGATGGGCACCTCGCACCAATTGCTAGCACAGGATTTAATGGAACGTCATTCCGGTGAGACAATTCTAATAAAAGGGTCACGCAGTTCTGCAATGGAAAAAGTAATTCAGAAAATGAAAGAGCTCAACGCAACCAGTGAGGGCTCAAATTAATGTTGCTATGGGTCGCTGAATATTTACAGCAGTACGCATCCGTATTTAATGTGTTCCAATATCTCACATTAAGAGGGATTTTGGGCGTCCTTACTTCGCTGTTGATAGCCTTTATAATAGGGCCAAAAATGATTGAACGGCTCAGCTATCACCAGATTGGCCAATCGGTTCGGGATGACGGTCCCCAATCCCACCTGAGCAAGGCTGGTACCCCAACTATGGGAGGCGCCTTAATCCTGGTCGCAATTTTTGTCAGCACTTTGTTGTGGGCTGATCTATCAAACCGTTATGTTTGGGTCGTAATGGCTGTGACGTTTATTTTTGGCGCTGTCGGCTGGGTAGACGATTACCGCAAGGTCGTGCGGCGCAACTCCAAAGGGTTGCCTGCCAAGTGGAAATATTTCTGGCAATCAGTGGGGGGCCTGGGCGCGGCATTATTTTTGTATTGCACAGCAGAAACCCCGGCCGAGACCCAACTGATGGTGCCTTTTTTTAAAGACATTCAGATCGACCTCGGTTGGTTCTATGTTGTGCTGGGTTATTTTGTGATTGTTGGTACGTCCAATGCGGTGAATCTGACTGATGGTTTGGATGGCTTAGCCATTCTGCCTACCGTGATGGTGGGGGGGGCGTTGGGCGTGTTTGCTTATGTGACCGGACACTTTCAGTTTGCGCAGTACCTCCAATATCCGTATCTGTCCGGTGCCGGAGAACTCATCATAATTTGCGGATCTCTGGTCGGCGCAGGACTTGGATTTCTTTGGTTTAATACCTATCCTGCGCAGGTTTTTATGGGTGACGTCGGTGCCTTATCACTGGGTGCTGTACTCGGTGTTATTGCGCTTATAACCCGGCAGGAAATAGTTTTATTTATTATGGGCGGCGTTTTTGTCATGGAGACGGTGTCGGTGATTCTGCAGGTTGGCTCCTATAAATTAACCGGCCGCAGAATTTTCCGGATGGCGCCCATCCACCACCATTTTGAACTTAAAGGTTGGGCTGAACCGAAAGTGATTGTTCGTTTTTGGATTATCACCGTGATTCTGGTGTTGATCGGTTTGGCCACCCTGAAATTACGTTAAGCACAGAAAAGGAAAGCAAAGTGACTCAATTGAAAGGCAAGCATGTAGTGATTGGACTCGGGAAGACCGGGCTATCCTGTGCGCGCTTTTTGACGAGATTGGGTTGCGATGTGGTCGTGATTGACACCCGGAATGAGCCGCCAGGTAAAACAGATCTTGTCTCAGAGTTGCCGCATGTCCCCTTATTGACTGGGGATTTAAAGCAATTTGACCTGACATCGGCGCAAGAACTCATCGTTAGTCCCGGCATTTCTATTCGTTCTGCCGCGATCAAAAAAGCCATTAATGCCGGCGTCCCAATCGCGGGCGATGTCGAACTATTTGCCCGCTCAGTGGCTGCGCCCGTTATCGCCGTAACTGGCTCAAACGGAAAAAGCACCGTGGTCACGCTGGTGGGTAAAGCGCTCGAAGCCGCGGGCTACGAAGTCTGCGTCGCCGGCAACATCGGGTTGCCGGTGCTGGATGCTTTGTCATCGGCTGAAGAGGTCGATGTTTGGGTATTAGAGTTGTCCAGTTTTCAATTGGAAACCACCCAAAGTCTGCGAGCCAAGGTGGCAGTGAATCTAAATGTTTCCGAAGACCATATGGACCGCTACGATTCGCTGGACGATTACGCCATGGCCAAACAGCGAATTTTTGAGGGGTGTGAGTCGGCGGTTTATTGGCTTGATGATCACCGTACTAAACCCATTCATGCCATCGGTGCTATGAGACCGTTCGGAGGCAGTAAGGTAGTGCATGGTCGGTTCCATGTAGAAACCTTTCAGACTGTACCCGAAACGAACTACATTATGGATGGCAGCAAAAAGGTAATGAGTGTTGAGGATCTCAAACTCAGCGGTGCTCATAATTGGCTCAATATTGCAGCGGTGCTCGCCATCCTGACTGAATTCGGAGTGGACTATCAAAGCTGCCTCGAAACACTCAAGCAGTATCCGGGATTGCGACACCGCTGCCAATGGGTTGCCAATATCCACGGTGTAAATTGGTACAACGATTCCAAGGGCACCAATGTAGGGGCTGCTATTTCTGCCATTACGGGTTTAGCCGGTATGGTGACTGGCAAACTAATCTGGCTGGCCGGAGGGGAAGGCAAAGGTGCTGATTTCAGCGAATTGGTGCAACCCGTTGCGGCGGCGGTTGGGCTAGCCATCCTGTATGGAAAAGATGCGGAGGTCCTAAGTAGCGCGTTGCAAGGCGAGGTCTCCGTAGAAAAAGTGGAAACATTGCAGCAGGCTGTCTTGTTGGCCAAGCGTCATGCGGAAGCAGGTGATGTGGTTTTGCTGTCACCTGCCTGCGCTTCGTTCGATCAATTTAAAAATTATGAAGATCGTGGCGAGCAGTTTATCAAGCTAGTCAAGCGGGAGGCATCAGACCATGAATAGCCTTAATCCCGCTCAACAGCTGGCTTTCACATTAGCCTCACGCCAGTGGCTTCTCATTATCATTGCCGCTCTGGCGTTTTGTGGAATTGTCATCGTGACTTCCGCCTCGATGGATATTGCTTCGATCGATAACGAGGCACCCTTTTTCTATGCCAAACGGCATGGCATCTTCATGCTCACGGGCATGATAGTGGCTCTACTGGTTTATCAGGTGCCTATGGCAATCTGGGAGCGTAGCGGCGGAGCGCTGTTAGTGGTGTCCTATTTGTTGCTAGTGCTGGTGCTGATTCCAGGTGTCGGTAAGTCCGTAAACGGAAGCACTCGCTGGATTAATTTCGGCCCTATCAATATCCAGATTTCGGAGATTGTGAAGGTCTGCGCCATGATTTACGTGGCGGGTTACCTGGTGCGACGAGTCGACGAAATCCGCAAGAGCTTTTGGGGGTTCATGAAGCCGGTCATCGTGCTTTCCGTGATGGTTCTCCTACTGCTGAAGCAACCGGACTTCGGTGCTGTCGTGGTTATCATGACTTCCGTGTTCGCCATGCTGTTTTTGGCAGGCGTTAAATTATCGCAGTTTCTGATGGTGATTCTTGGCAGCGTGGGTGCCGCGTCGCTGGTGGTGTTCACTTCAGAATATCGGATGAATCGGGTGATCGGGTATTTCGACCCGTGGGCTGACCAATACTCTTCCGGATATCAGCTGGTTCAGAGTCTGATCGCGTTTGGTCGTGGTGAGTGGTTTGGGCTCGGTTTGGGCAATAGCATACAAAAACTGTTCTATCTGCCCGAGGCGCACACCGATTTTGTGTTTGCCATCCTTGCAGAAGAGTTTGGTTTTGTCGGTAATTTATTTGTGATTGCGCTTTATATCATGTTGGTCTTCATCGCCATGAGTATCGGGCGTAGGGCCGAGCTGTTGGGTAAAGCGTTTAACGCGTATCTGGTCTATGGCATTAGCATATTGATTGGTTTGCAGGCGATGATTAATGTTGGTGTCAGTAGCGGGCTGCTGCCCACTAAAGGCCTCACGTTACCTTTTATAAGCTACGGCGGAAGCAGCCTGATCATAACATTTCTGATGATGGCATTGGTGATGCGGGCGGATTACGAAAATGATCATGCAAGCGCTGAATTGCAAGATAAAAAACGGCCATCCGCCAAGGCCGCCAAATCCACCCGAAATAAGCCCTCAAGACTTAGGGGGGCCGCAGTATGAGTCAACCTAAACAGATCAAACGCGTGCTGGTGACAGCCGGTGGAACGGGCGGTCATGTATTTCCTGCTCTGGCCGCAGCGAAAGTGTTTCAGCAACGAGGTATTGAGGTGCGCTGGGTTGGCACTCGCCAGGGCATTGAGTCGAAAATTGTTCCCGCCAACGAAATTGATATCGAATATCTGGATATCGCCGGTGTGCGTGGACAGGGCGTAATGCGCTTGATCACAGCCCCCATCAAAGTGTCAAAAGCGGTCCTGCAAGTGATGGGAGTGGTGCGCCGGTTTAATCCGGATCTGGTGTTAGGAATGGGTGGTTTTGTTACCGGACCCACCGGATTGGGCATGTGGTTGAGCCGTCGTCCCGTCTTTGTACATGAACAAAATGCAATTGCGGGATTCACTAACAAATTATTGGCTCGGATAGCGAAAAAGGTGTTTCAAGCCTTCCCCGGCGCGTTCGAGGCTTCGGCTAAAGTGGAAACAACCGGCAATCCGGTCCGCGCTGAAATCGTCGGGTTAGGTGATCCCGCCCAAAGGTACGCACAACGTAGCGGCCCGATCCGGGTTTTAATATTGGGGGGTAGTCAGGGTGCGGTGGCATTAAATCAGATCGTTCCCAAGGCCCTGGCAATTCTCGGAAATGACGTTGATTTCCAGATAAAACATCAAGCCGGCGCGAATAATCTGGGTGATGCCCAAAAGCTCTATCGGGCTGAAGCAGTGGAAGCCGAGGTGTTGCCGTTTATTGACGATATGGCGGCCGCATATGAGTGGGCCGACTTGGTCGTGTGTCGTTCCGGTGCGCTCACAGTAAGTGAGTTGGCTGCAGCGGGTGTAGCATCGTTGCTGATTCCATACCCCTTCGCGGTGGATGATCATCAAACCCGCAATGGTGAATACCTGAGTTCGGCTGGTGCGGCGTTATTGGTACAGCAAAAAGATTTGAACGAAACAGGACTGGCGGAGTTACTAAGAAAAAAATTAATGAATAGAGATAGTTTATCTGCGATGGCTAGTATAGCGCGCTCCCTTGCGATGCAGGGCGCCACCGAAAAATTAGTACAGCGATGCATGGAGGTGGCCGGTGGACACTAAGAAATCCATTGCAAGAATGATTGAAATACCGGAAATGCGCCGCATTCGAACGGTGCATTTTGTCGGTATCGGCGGTGCAGGCATGTGCGGTATCGCGGAAGTACTACTGAATCAGGGCTATCGGGTGACCGGTAGTGATATAAAAGCAGGGTTGGTGACAGACCGGCTGAAATCCCTGGGTGCTCACATCTATATCGGGCATGACGCCGGGAATATAGAATCCGCGAGTGTGGTTGTCGTGTCGTCTGCGGTAAAACAAGATAATCCGGAATTGGTAGCAGCCGGTGAATCACGGATTCCGGTGGTGCCCAGAGCGGAGATGTTGGGTGAATTGATGCGGTACCGCCATGGTATAGCCGTTGCTGGCACTCATGGTAAGACCACCACGACCAGCCTGATTGCTTCAATCCTTGCAGAAGGCGGTTTGGACCCGACTTTCGTCATCGGCGGACTGTTGAATAGCGCGGGCACCAACGCACGCTTGGGTGCGAGTCGTTACTTCGTGGCGGAAGCCGATGAAAGTGATGCTTCTTTTTTGCATCTGCAACCGATGATCTCTGTGATCACCAATATTGAAGCTGATCACATGGCAACTTACGGCGGCGATTTCAACCGCCTTAAAGATACCTTCATCCAGTTTTTGCACAACTTGCCTTTTTATGGGTTAGCGGTCATGTGTGCGGACGACCCGGTAGTCGTTTCGTTGCTGCCGGTGGTGTCGCGACCGCTGGTGACTTATGGTGTGTCGGAAGAGGCTGATATCCGGGCACAAAATATAGTGATGCAGGGTACGCAGTCACATTTCGATGTGGTGCGCCGAGATCACTCGGATATTTTGCGAGTAAAGTTGAATATTCCGGGCCACCACAATGTTTTGAATGCATTGGCTGCGATTGCGGTCGCCACCGATGAAGGAATAGAAGATAGTGCTATCGTCTCTGCGCTCGAAAAATTTCAGGGTGTAGGGCGTCGCTTTGAAGTGTATCCGGATCTGCCGATTGAAGATGGGACGGTCACAATGGTTGATGATTATGGCCATCATCCCACTGAAGTAGCCGCCACTCTCAATGCCGCCCGCGGTGCTTGGCCGGACCGGCGCGTCGTTATGCTGTATCAGCCACACCGTTACAGCCGCACACGCGACCTCTATGAAGATTTTGTCAGTGTATTATCCGATGTGGATATGTTGCTGTTGATGGATGTGTATTCAGCGGGTGAAGACGTTATTTCCGGGGCTGACGGTCGCAGCTTGGCCCGTAGCATTCGTCAGCGTGGCGCAGTGGACCCGGTATTTGTCGACGATATTCAGCGTTTGCCACAGATTTTACGAGACGTGTTAAAACCAAACGATATTCTAGTAACTCAAGGGGCAGGCAATGTGGGTGCCATTGCCACCGGACTGGCCAGCAGCCGGTTAACCGAGGTGAAGTGAAAGTAATATGAGCCAGCTATCGAGTGTAGGAAAAATCGGAGTTCTATATGGCGGCGAATCTGCGGAGCGGGTGATTTCGCTGCGCAGTGGTGAAGCCGTATTGGCTGCACTACAGAATCGGCAGGCCGAAGTGATTGGAATTGATGTTCAATTTAATAAGCGCTTGTTTGATCAGCTATCCGGTATTGATATGGCATTCATTGCGCTGCACGGACGCGGTGGTGAGGACGGCGTTATCCAGGGATTGCTGGAAGTCATGAAAATTCCCTATACCGGAAGCGGGGTCGCAGCATCGGCTCTCGCCATGGATAAGCTACGAAGCAAATGGCTTTGGGCTGGACTGGGATTGCCCACACCGGAGTTTCGTTCGGTCAGAAGCACTCAAGAGCTTGATGGGTTGTTGTCGGATATGGGTGGGGCCGTCATTGTGAAGCCGCCCCACGAAGGTTCCAGCATCGGTATGTCTCGTGCTGAAACTGAAACAGAGTTGACGGCCGCAGTTGAAATCGCGTTGAAACACGACAAGGACGTGTTGATCGAACGTTGGATTAATGGTGCGGAGTTTACCTGCGCAATATTAAATGGTGTGGCATTACCGGTAATCCGGCTCAAAACGCCACACCAGTTTTATGACTTCGATGCAAAGTACGAGTCAAATACTACCGAGTACTTGATTCCTGCAGGGCTGGAGCCTCAGCAGGAACAGGCGTTGCAAGCGCTGTCGCTAAGAGCGTTCGATGCCCTGGGCTGCAGTGGCTGGGGGCGCGTAGACGCAATGATGGATAAGAACGGGGATTTCTGGTTGCTGGAGGTGAATACCGTGCCGGGTATGACCGACCACAGCCTGGTACCCATGGCGGCAAAGGCGAAAGGTTTGGATTTTGCCGCATTGGTGGAAGCCATTGTATTAGGACAAAAGGGCGAATAAGTGAAAGGACAGAACCAGGCAACAGTGAAATCAGCTCAGCGCAATCAGCAGTCTGCTGCGCAAGTGCCCGGGTTGGGGCGGATTCGTCTGTTGTTGATTGTATTATTACTGGTTTTGATTGCGGCAGGTTTGGTGGTGCGGCAATCATTGCATAATTGGTTGGAGCAAAATCCGATTCAGCAAATTAACGTGGTGGGCGATCTTCACCACGTTGATCAGGACAGGTTAAAAGCCGCGTTAGCTCCCTATGTTGCGGACAATTTCTTCACTGTTAATTTAGAAAAAGTGAAAAGCACAGCGGAATCTTTAGCCTGGATTGATTATGCCGATGCAAAAAAAGAATGGCCGGATACGTTGGTTGTATTGCTTCATGAACGCATTCCGGTAGCGAATTGGGGTGGTAATGAATTTTTAAGTCAAAAAGGTGAAATATTTTCTGCAGAACACGTGCAGCCTGATCCAAACTTGCCTACTTTTATAGGCAGACAAGAACAAGCGCCCGTTATTGCAGAACGATTCACAAAAATGCAGAAAATTTTAAGTGAGATCGGGCTGTCTGTGAAAAAGCTTGAATTGGAAGACAGGGTCTCTTGGAAAGCGCAACTTAACAATGGATTGGTTCTGGTAGTCGATGAACAAAACAGCTTGGAAAAATTAAAACGTTTTGTTCAGCTGTACACACTTTTCACCGACCAACAGAAGCAACAGCTTTCAAAAGTTGATTTGCGCTACGAAAACGGGCTGGCAATCAAGTGGAAGAAGAACGATGGTGACACAGACGCTGCGTAATATGTTCGGATTGGGGGACTCCCATCCGGTGAGTACACAAGAACGGTCCAGTGGAGTTGTGAGTAATATGGGTAGCCGGATGATAGTAGGGCTCGATATAGGCACCACAAAAGTAGTTACCATTGTGGGCCAGTTGAAAGGCGATGGTCATATCGAAATTATCGGCATCGGATCATGCCCTTCACGTGGTCTGAAAAAGGGCGTGGTGGTCGATATTGAGTCCACAGTGCAATCGATCCAACGAGCGATCGAAGAAGCAGAGCTGATGGCCGGGTGTCAGATCCATTCGGTCTATGTAGGCATTGCCGGTAGCCATATTCGTAGCCTTAACAGTCACGGGATCGTCGCTATCAAAGATCGCGAGGTGAACCGGGCAGATCTGGAGCGGGTCATTGATGCCGCTCAGGCTGTGCCCATCCCGGCAGATCAGAAAGTGCTGCATATTTTGCCGCAGGAATACATCATTGATTCCCAGGAGGGCATCAAAGAGCCGATGGGCATGTCCGGTGTGCGCCTGGAGTCAAAAGTTCATTTGGTCACCTGTGCCGTGAATGCAGCACAGAATATTGAACGTTGTGTGCGCCGATGCGGATTAGAAGTAGAAGATATTATTCTGGAGCAGCTGGCGTCAGCCTATGCAGTGCTGACAGACGATGAAAAAGAATTAGGTGTATGTATGGTGGATATCGGTGGCGGTACAACCGATATAGCGGTTTTCACTGAAGGCTCAATTCGTCATACAGCGGTTATACCAATAGCAGGCGATCAGGTAACAAACGACATCGCCATGGCGTTGCGAACGCCAACAGAGCATGCCAACGAGATTAAAATCAAGTACGCGTGCTGTTTGACTCAGTTGGCTGGCCCGCAGGAAACAATTCGGGTGGCAAGTGTTGGTGATCGACCTTCTCGTGAACTTTCCAGGCAGGCGTTGGCCGAAGTAGTAGAGCCTCGTTACGACGAATTGTTTTCTCTGGTGCAGGCGGAACTTCGTCGCTCAGGTTACGAAGATCTGATAGCGGCGGGTATTGTACTTACCGGAGGCTCATCGAAAATGGAAGGTGCGGTAGAGTTGGCAGAAGAAATTTTCCACATGCCGGTGCGATTGGCTTCACCTCACAGTATTCAGGGTTTAACTGAAATGGTGAAAAACCCAATATATGCCACCGGAGTCGGTTTACTGAAATATGGACAAAAACAAGTAGAGGCGGGAATCGCACAACACCCAACACCTCAGATCATAGAAGAAAGCTTTGTATCGAAAATGAAAACCTGGATAAAAGGCAATTTTTGACAGGTTACAAATAACTATTTAATCAGTTCTCAACCAAGAGAAACCATAGCGAAGGAAGGAAAGGGGAGATAGATATGTTTGAACTCGTTGACAACGTACCTCAGAACGCAGTAATAAAAGTCGTCGGTGTCGGAGGCGGTGGTGGTAATGCCGTTGAACACATGCTTTCAAATCAGGTGGACGGTGTGGATTTCATCTGCGCTAACACGGATGCCCAGGCGTTGAAAAATATGAACTCCAAAACCCTGCTGCAACTCGGTGGGGCAGTCACTAAGGGTTTGGGTGCGGGTGCGAACCCTCATGTAGGCCGGGATGCCGCTCTTGAAGATCGAGAACGCATCCGTGAAGTGCTGGAAGGCGCTGACATGGTTTTTATTACCGCAGGCATGGGTGGCGGAACAGGCACAGGTGGTGCGCCTATCGTGGCTGAAATAGCGAAAGAGATGGGCATTCTTACCGTCGCGGTCGTCACTAAGCCCTTTCCTTTCGAAGGTCGTAAGCGTATGCAAATTGCGTTGGAGGGCATGAAAGAGCTGTCCGACAACGTGGATTCATTGATTACGATTCCGAATGAAAAACTGCTGGCAGTACTTGGTCCCAAAACCAGTTTGCTCGACGCATTTAAAGCGGCGAATGATGTGTTATTGGGTGCGGTGCAGGGGATAGCCGATCTGATTATCCGCCCCGGTATGATCAACGTCGACTTTGCAGACGTTCGCACCGTTATGTCTGAGATGGGCATGGCGATGATGGGAACCGGCTTCGCAAGTGGTGAAAGTCGTGCCCGTGAAGCTGCAGAGAAAGCGATCCGCAGTCCGTTGCTGGAAGATGTGAACCTGGAAGGTGCGCGCGGTATTCTAGTGAATATCACTGCGGGCGAAAGTTTGTCGCTGGGTGAGTTCTCTGAAGTAGGCGACACGGTCGAAGAGTTCGCTTCAGACAATGCGACCGTTGTTGTGGGCACAGTAATTGATCCCAGCATGGGCGATGATCTTCGCGTCACTGTGGTGGCGACGGGGCTCGGCGCGGTGGGTGAGCAAACCACGCCGGTTCGTTCAGTTGAATCTGTGACTAAACGGTCTGCTCAGGAAGCGGTCTCAGACTATGGACGTTTTGATAAGCCAGCGGTGGAAAGGGTGCGGCGACATCAGCCTCAACCCCAGTCCGAATCACGCAGGCGTCCAGTAATGGAGACGGATGTGAACCGGGAATATCTTGATATTCCAACGTTTTTGAGACGCCAGGCCGATTAATTTGGTCAAAAAACATACGGTTTGCGGTGATTTATTTGGTGATCTTGACGAATGCTGCTAGTATTACGCCAAATTTCCGCTTTGTGCCCCGAATTTTAAACCTTAAATTGTGTGGAATGAGATGATTAGACAACGCACATTAAAAAATACAATCCGTGCAACCGGTATCGGTCTGCATACAGGCGATAAAGTGTACCTCACTTTGCGGCCTGCGCCGGTAAACACAGGCATTGTATTCTGTCGAACCGACCTGGATCCCGTGGTAACCATCCACGCGGACACCCTTAATGTAGGAGATACTACGTTATCAACTACATTGGAGAACGGGGACGTTCGAGTGTCCACTGTTGAGCATTTGATGTCGGCGTTTGCAGGTCTTGGTATCGACAATGCTTACGTTGATTTGAGTGCTTCTGAAGTCCCGATCATGGATGGCAGTGCCGGTCCCTTCGTGTTTCTGTTGCAATCCGCAGGTATTGAAGAGCAAGGTGCGTTGAAGAAATTCATCCGCATCAAGCGCCGCGTGACTGTGACGGACGGAGATAAGTCAGCGACATTCCTGCCTTTTAACGGGTTTAAAGTGGGTTTTGAGATCGACTTCGATCACCCTGTGATTAAAGCGCGTAGTCAGACAATTTCACTGGATTTTTCCAGCACATCGTTTGTGCGTGAGGTCAGCCGGGCCCGTACCTTTGGTTTTATGCGCGATATTGAGTACCTGCGTGAGCGTAATCTAGCGCTTGGTGGCAGTGTCGAAAACGCAATCGTGGTAGACGATTACCGGATTCTGAACGAAGACGGTCTTCGGTACGACGACGAGTTCGTAAAACACAAAGTATTGGATGCAATTGGCGACCTGTATTTGTTAGGCAAAAGCCTGATTGGCGAGTTTCAGGGTTATAAGTCCGGACACGCCCTGAATAATCAGCTTTTGAGAGAGTTATTGGTACAAGAAGATGCCTGGGAAATGGTCACCTTCGATGACGCCAAAACTGCGCCAATTTCCTACACCAATCCTGTGTTGGCAGCAGAGTAGTCAAAAAACCGTTACACAATCCCCCCTTTCTGCCATTAAATCCGACAATTTAGTCGGATTTAATGGCAATTTTCTTAATCTTTGCCATATTTCTCTAGAGTGTCAGCGAGCCTGATCATCGACATCGCCAGAGCGTCGTCTTTTATCTCCGCCGCCGCATCCTTGAGAGCCTGTCTGTTTCCGGCTGATACAGGTTTTGCGGTACGGGTATAACTGCGATCCATCTTTATAGGTTGCTCAGCAATTTTGATGTCGATAGTTTGCACGGCGCTGAATTTAGTGCTCTTTTTGAGTTTTGTGAGTAGCTGAGGTTGCATAAACCGGAGTTGCGTTGCTGCGGAACCAGTGCTGGTCTCTAAAACCATCGCTCCGTTGCGGTAACTGCGGATTTGACAAAAATTAGCCAGCTTGCTGGGTAGTAATTGTTTAAAAATGTGATTCAGCTCAAGAAGTTGGACGGCGTTTTCAGCAAGTGACATCACGTCCTTGTTGTGGCGCATGATTTCCCTTATATTTTTTATGGTTTGATCCATTGCCATAAGAAATCACAAAATGCTCAGAGAGTTGAGTAGTAGGGCTTTTGATTTCTTCTAATTGTGAAGCAAAAGGCCATTGAACTCTAGAGACGTAGTAATGAATGTAATTCTTTTTGATCAGAAGACGGGTCACTCTCGCCCCGTTCGTTTCCCTGCGGCTGTGTTGATGCTGGCAGTGGTCCTTTTACTGGCTGTCACTGCCGCTGGTGGTGTGGCAGCAGGTTACTTCCTGAAAGGGAATGTTGTTGCATCCGATGGTGATTTGACGATCTTGTTGAAGCAGGATATCGCCAATAACGCAGAAAGCATCAAACAAGCACAGCAATCGGCAGAAGGTCATGTATCAGCAATGACGGTGCGCATGGCTGAACTGCAGGCGCGCCTGATGCGCCTGGATGCCCTGGGCGAGCGCTTGGTTGATGTCGCCAACCTGAAGGGCGGGGAGTTCGAGTTTTCCGAGGTCCCCGCAGTCGGGGGGCCTGAAGAAGGTGAAATGGGAATTGAAGTGGAACGGCCCAGCTTTCTGAAGGATCTGGACCAATTGGCATCGGATGTAGAAACCCGTGAACGTCAGCTGGAAGTGCTGGAAAGTTTGCTTGAAAACCGCAAGATTCAAAAAGAAGTCGCCCTTGCCGGCAGACCTATTACCTGGGGCTGGTTGTCATCACGTTTCGGGCGTCGGAATGATCCTTTTACCGGGCGGGTAGCCTGGCATTCCGGCGTGGATTTCGCTGGCAAAGATGGATCTGATATCGTCTCCGTCGGTGGTGGGGTGGTGACCTGGGCGGGTGAAAGATACGGATACGGCCTGATGGTTGAAGTCAGCCACGGCGGTGGTTATGCCACGCGTTACGCCCATGCAAAAGAAATTGAAGTGCAAGTTGGCGATATTGTGAAGCAGGGTCAGGTTTTGGCAAAAATGGGTAGCACTGGCCGTTCCACAGGCCCTCATGTGCACTTTGAAGTGCGTAAAAACGGCAAAGCGGTTGACCCCTCCCGTTACGTGCTGCGGAAGCGCACATAAATACTCCCGAATCCGCTAAAATAGTCAAGAAGGCGCACCTAATACGTGCGCCTTTTCATTATTCCCCCATGTAAACGCTTTATCCTGCAGGGAAAATAACGTTAGAATTGCTGCCTTAAATTTTATTCCCTGTAAAGTGCTGGGTCTGCTGGTTTAGGTTAGACCCAACCCGTAAGGTTAGGGAACAAAGCCTCCGTTCAAAGAAGTGAAAACCTATGTTACGACCACTGTTTCGCAAGATTTTTGGTAGCAAGAATGAGCGTGAGCTCAAGCGCATGGGAAAACTGGTTGTTGAGATCTCAGCCCTGGAGGAGGAGATAAAAACCCTCTCCGACGAGCAGTTGAAGGCTAAAACAACGGAATTTCGTGCCCGTCTGGAGCAGGGCGAAACCCTGGATGCTTTGTTACCTGAAGCCTTTGCCACGGTTAGAGAGGCGAGTAGCCGTGTCATGGGGATGCGTCACTTTGATTGTCAAATGATCGGGGGCATCACGCTGCACGAAGGCAAGATCGCTGAAATGCGCACCGGTGAGGGTAAAACCCTGACTGCGACCCTGGCTGTTTATTTGAATGCGCTACCTGAAACCAGCGTTCACGTTGTAACGGTCAACGATTATTTGGCTCAGCGGGATGCGGATTGGATGCGGCCGTTGTATGAGTTTCTGGGCTTATCGGTCGGGGTGATCTTATCCCAGCAGGATTCAGAATCGAAGCGAGCAGCCTACGCATGTGATATTACCTACGGTACCAATAATGAATTTGGATTTGATTACCTGCGTGACAACATGGCCTTCACCCTGGAGGACCGGGCTCAGGGGCCACTGGCGTTCGCTGTAGTAGACGAAGTCGACTCCATACTCATAGATGAGGCACGTACGCCATTGATCATCTCCGGGCCCAGTGAAGACAGCTCGGAGCTCTATAAGAAGATCAATGTATTAATACCTAAGCTGCAACGCGGGTATGAAGAGAACCCGGACGGCAATCCGGAAGAAGGCCCGTCGGGGCATTTTACTATTGATGAAAAAAACCGTCAGGTAGAACTGACAGAAGAAGGCCATCAATATGTAGAAGATTTGCTGATTGAATACAACTTATTGAACGACGGGGAAAGTTTATATGCCCCCAATAATTTGAATCTACTGCATCATGTACACGCGGCATTAAAAGCACACAGTTTGTTTCAACGTGATGTTGATTATATCGTTCAGAATAACCAGATCGTCATTGTGGACGAACACACTGGGCGCACAATGGCGGGGCGCCGCTGGTCTGATGGTATCCACCAGGCCGTAGAAGCAAAAGAAGGCGTGAATATTCAATCGGAAAATCAAACGCTGGCTTCAACCACTTTCCAGAATTACTTCCGTTTGTATAACAAGCTATCGGGTATGACCGGTACTGCTGATACCGAAGCATTTGAATTTCACCAAATCTATGGTTTGGATGTGATCGTTATTCCCACCAATAAACCCATGGTGCGAAAGGACGAGAACGATTTGATCTATATGAGCGTTGAAGAAAAATACGACGCGATCATTGAAGATATCAAAGGCGTTGTCGAGGAGAATCGACCAGTGCTGGTGGGTACCGCGTCAATTGAGAGTTCTGAGTATTTGTCGAAGGTTCTGACCAAGCAAAAAATCCCCCACAAGGTTTTGAACGCGAAATTTCATGCTCAGGAAGCCGAAATTATTTCGCAAGCAGGTCGTGCCGGGTCGATTACGATTGCAACCAATATGGCCGGACGTGGAACGGATATTGTTCTGGGCGGTAACTGGCAGGTAGAAGTGGACGCGATGGCGTCTCCCACCGAGCAGGACATTGCGGCCGCCAAGCAGGCCTGGAAGGATCGTAACCAGGCAGTAAAAGACGCGGGGGGGTTGCATATAATTGGCACGGAGCGTCATGAATCCCGCCGAATAGATAACCAGTTGCGCGGCCGTTCCGGTCGGCAGGGCGACCCGGGGTCCACCCGCTTCTTCCTGTCGCTGGAAGATAATCTGATGCGCATTTTCGCGTCGGACAAAGTCAAAGGCCTGATGCAATCATTGGGAATGGAAAAAGGCGAAGCAATAGAGCACCGTTGGGTGACAAAATCTATCGAGAATGCGCAGAAGAAAGTGGAAGGGCGCAATTTTGATATTCGTAAATCGCTGCTTGAATACGACGATGTTGCCAACGATCAGCGCCGAGTTGTGTACGAACAGCGTAATGATATTCTGCATGCAGAGGATTTATCTGAAAACATCAAAGCCATTCGGGTGGATGTCGTCAACGATTTTATCAGTGGATACATACCGCCTCAGAGCATGGAAGAACAGTGGGAAGTGGCTGAGCTGGAAAAAGCACTGGAATCTGATTTCCGGGTTCCAATGCCCATCCAAAGTTGGCTTGACGAAGACAAGACGCTACACGAAGAAAGCCTGCGCCAGAAAATTATCGACATTCTGGAGCAGGCGTACGCGACCAAAGAAGCCAATCTGGGTGATGAAGCCCATGTCATGCGTCAGCTTGAAAAACATGTGATGTTGGCGACCCTGGATCGATTGTGGAAAGAACACTTATCCAATATGGATCACCTGCGTCAGGGCATTCATCTGCGCGGTTATGCACAAAAGAATCCGAAACAGGAGTATAAGCGGGAAGCGTTTGAGCTATTTCAGATGTTTCTGGAGAACGTTAAGCTGGAGGTGATACGTATCCTCACCACGGTGGAACTGCGGCGTCAGGAAGAAGTGGAAGAATTGGAGCGACAACGGCGCGCTGCTGCTGAACGTGACATAAAGCTACAGCATGCGGACGCCTCGGCAACGGAAGAACCGCCAGAGGTTGCTGATCCCTCCCATACGCCGTTTCAGCGCCAGGATCGTAAAGTAGGGCGTAATGAGCCTTGTCCCTGTGGCTCTGGCAAGAAATACAAACACTGTCACGGCCAGTTAGAATAAGCACCAAGCCGGCTTTTCAAAATAATATTAAGGGGCTGTATCAGCCCCTTTTTCAATTCACATCAGGAGAACAATCATGGCGGTCGGAGCAGACACGTTTCCCGAAATGCACCCGGTAAAAGGCTTTCGCCTGGGCGCTACCAAAGCTGGAATTAAAAAGCCGGACCGACGGGATCTAGTGATGATGGAAGCCTTGGCAGGCAGTACCATCGCGGGTACGTTCACACTCAATGCGTTTTGTGCAGCACCGGTTACTGTTTGCAAACGTAATTTAATGTCACTGGGTGGCGCCGCGCAGCAAAACGTGTTTCTGATCACCAACACGGGCTATGCCAATGCAGGAACCGGCACGCAGGGAATGGCCAACGCCGAATCGGTATGCCAGCATTTAGCGGAGCAGGTTTCCGTTCCGGTGAATCACATTTTCCCTTTTTCCACTGGCGTCATTGGTGAGCCCTTGCCTGTGGACCGCGTGGTTGCGGGCATACCCGATGCCATCAACAGGCTGTCGGAGTCCGGTTGGGCTGATGCGGCGGTTGGCATCATGACCACGGATACCCGGGCAAAAGGCGCTTCCGTACAGCTCAATCTGCAGGGCAAAGTGGTGACCATAACCGGTATCTCAAAAGGTGCCGGCATGATCAAGCCGAATATGGCAACCATGCTGGGTTATGTCGCGACCGATGCGGCCGTGGCACCCGACTTGTTGCAACTTTTGGCATCCCAGGCAACGCAGGCTTCATTCAACTCCATTACGGTCGACAGTGACACTTCCACCAACGATAGCTGCCTGCTGGTCGCGACTGGCCAATCCGGAGTAACCATATCCGAATCCGCTGTAGATGATCTGGAAGCGTTCAGCACGGCATTACAGTCGGTCTTTCTGCAGTTAGCGCATGCCATCATCCGTGACGGTGAAGGTGCCACTAAATTTGTTGCGGTTCAGGTTGAGCAGGCCCGCTCGGCAGACGAAGCCCGGGAAGTCGCCTATACCATTGCCCATTCTCCACTGATCAAAACTGCGTTGTTTGCTTGTGACCCGAACTGGGGGCGAATCCTGGCGGCAGTCGGGCGAGCTCCGATACCGGATCTGGCGGTGGAGGGCGTGTCGGTTTATCTCAATCATGTGTTGATTGCTGAGCAGGGCGGGGTTGCGGCAAGTTATACCGAAGCGGCGGGCTCTGCCGAAATGCAGAAAGAAGAAATCACCATCCGGGTCGGACTCAGCCGTGGTGATGCGCAGGCAACAATCTGGACTACGGACCTGTCCTACGATTATGTAAAAATCAATGCCGATTACCGGTCCTGATTGATGAAACGAGTCCATGTCGTCGCGGCGGTAATTGAGGGAGACGCTGATCGGCGGCAGCATCAAATACTGTTGGCCAGACGTCCGGATCATTTGCACCAAGGCGGAAAATGGGAGTTTCCTGGAGGAAAAGTGGAACCGGGCGAATCGGTTCTCCCTGCATTGCAACGGGAGCTAAAAGAAGAGTTGAATCTCGAGTTCACCCGCGCCGAGCCATTAATCAAGATCAGCCACGATTATCCGGACAAAAAAGTGTTGTTGGAAGTTTGGAAAGTAACTCAATTTCACGGCCCCCCTCAAGGTCTTGAAGGGCAGGAGATTCGCTGGGTTTGTAAATCGCAATTGGGTGATTATGAGTTCCCGGCCGCCAATGTGCCCATAGTAACGGCGGCACAACTGCCACGGCGCTATGTTATATCACCGGAAGTAGGCACGTCATTAAGCGCCTATCTTGATCAGCTGAAAGCCACGGTGGCATCCGGTGCGGAGCTGATCCAGTTGCGGGCCAAAACCGCGACCCAAAGCCAATGGGAAGCGATACAGTGTTGTGTTCGAGAATTGAAAAGCCGCTACCGGGTTGAGGTGCTGGTGAACAGCGATATAGCGGGTGTGGATGCCAATGAATTCGATGGAATTCATCTTACCTCCCGTGATCTGCAAGCGATGCAGCGGCGGCCGGAAGGCGTTCGTTGGTTGTCCGCTTCTTGTCATAGCGCAGAACAAATTGCCTGTGCAGAACGTTTGGGTGTGGACTTTGTCACTCTGTCCCCGGTATTTGCCACTAGCAGCCACCCCGGGGCAGCGTGTTTAGGCAAAGATGACTTCGCTAAGCTGGTTTGTGATGCGAAGGTGCCCGTCTATGCTTTGGGCGGTCTGAAGGCCGGCCATCTGGACTGGTGCCTAGAGGCTGGTGCCCAGGGCGTCGCAGCCATTACCGGATTGTGGGCCAAGTCAATGCAGTGACGGATCTTCGCCGCTGTCATCCTGCTGCAGCGACCAATCCGGCGAGCCGGCAATGTAGCGCTCACCACTGGCCCACTCGCCTAAATCAATCAGCTTGCAGCGATCTGAGCAAAAAGGACGAAATGGATTTTTCTCGCTCCATTCCAGCATTTTTTCACAAGTAGGGCATTTTACTTCCATAATCGGACTTCTATAGTTGCTTGTGGCGCGCATTGGCCATATCAAGATAGGTTGTGTGAAGGCGGTCGATTGCCTCATGGAGACTGGCGAGATCCTTGTCATTCACAATGATGTCGTCGGCTTTTTCGCAGCGTTGCTGACGCTGCATCTGAGCGGCAATGATCGCTTTAACTCCCGCTTCAGTTGTTGTATCCCGGCGAATGGTACGATTGATCTGAATATCTTGCGGAACGTCTATTACCAGAATGCGATCGACCATCTGATGTTGGTTGCCCTCCAATAGAAGGGGGGATACCAGAATCGTGTAGGGTGAGGTGCTGCTTTGGATTTGAGAAAGGATTTCCTGCGCGATCAGCGGGTGGGTCAGGCGCTCAAGCCATTTGCGCTCGTCGGGATCCGCGAACACAATCTCGCGTAACGCGCGGCGATCCAATTGACCATCAGGGGCGATCACACCGGAGCCGAAGTGTTCTTCAATTGCTTTCAATGCGGGGCGACCGGATTCAACCACCACCCGCGATGCCAGGTCTGCATCCACCACGGTGATTCCCAAACTTTGAAAGCGATCCGTTGCGGCGGTTTTTCCGCTGCCGATGCCGCCGGTGACACCTACAACAAACTTATTCATTTCCACTCAGTCATTAATAATGCAAAGTGGTTATTGTTGCCGTTAAGGCGCAGATAGTAAATAGCAACGGATTACATCATGGCCCGTTGATAGGTGTTAGTCAGCTCCGGGCCCCAGATAAACGCAATCCAACCGGCTGCTGCCAGGTAAGGCCCGAACGGGATCGGAATGTTTTTATCGCGGCCTTGTGCAATGATCAGGGTAATGCCGCAAGCCGCTCCGACAAATGAGGACAGCACCACGATTAATAGCAGATCCTGCCATCCCATCCAGGCACCCAATGCCGCCAGCAGCTTGAAGTCCCCATAGCCCATACCTTCTTTTTTCGTCAGCAATTTGAATAGCCAATAAAGGCTCCACAGACTGAGGTAGCCAAACACAGCCCCGAGAATCGAACTTTCCAGGGTGGTGAACATGCCAAAGAAATTCAACAGAATACCCAACCACATCAGTGGCAACGTAATTTGATCCGGAAGTAGTTTGTGGTCGAAGTCGATCATGGTCAGGCAAATCAGGCACCACGTAAAAACCAGCGCAGCGGCTGCCTCCCAGGTAAAACCAAAGTGAAGAGCGATAAACCCTGAGGCCACACCAGTGAGCAATTCAATAATCGGGTAACGGGGCGAAATCCGGGTTTTACATTGGCTGCACTTACCCTTCAACGCCAGATAGCTAAACAGCGGGATATTCTCGTACCATCGGATCAGATGGCCACACTGGGGGCAGGTAGAATCCGGCTTGGCAATATTAAATGGAGGTTTGGGTAGTTTCTCCGGGTGTTGCTGAATGTCTTGCGGTACTTTGCCGAACATTTCTTCGATAAAATCCCGGCAGTTATCCAACCATTCCAGCTGCATAATAATCGGCAATCGGTAAATTATGACATTGAAAAAACTGCCGAAAATCAGCCCGAATAAAAAAATAACCCCGGCGAAATAGTCGGGGTTACTGGATAGATATGAAAATACAGGATTTTGCATTGGAGCGAATTTGTTCCTTATACAACAGAGCCCAGCTGGAAGATGGGGAGGTACATGGCGATGATCAGGCCACCAACTAGTACGCCGAGCACGGCCATGATAATGGGCTCCAGTAAGCTTGTGAGCCCGTCTACAGCATTGTCCACTTCATCTTCGTAATACGTTGCCACTTTATCCAGCATGGTGTCGAGGGCGCCGGATTCTTCACCGATAGCCGTCATTTGAACGGCCATTGCAGGGAATACGCCTGTGGCTCTCATGGAGAAGTTTAGTTGTGTGCCGCTTGAGACTTCTTCGCGTATTTTATTAACGGCATTCCGGTAGACAACGTTACCGGTTGCGCCTGCGACGGATTCGAGTGCATCCACCAGCGGAACCCCGGCGGCGAAGGTGGTGGCGAGCGTGCGGCCGAAGCGGGCGATAGTGGCTTTAAAAAGAATATCGCCTACGACGGGGGCTTTGAGGGCCAGGCGATCTAGGAAGTCTACGAATGCCGGTGAGCGCTTTTTTGCTTCTGCGAAAGTGAAGCCTATCGCAATCATTATGACAATTAAAATTATCCACCATTCCTGCAACCATTCCGAAATATTGATGACCATTTGTGTGAATGCAGGAAGTTCTGCGCCGAATCCGGCGAATAGCTCTTGGAATACAGGTACGACTTTCAGTAGAAGAATAGCGGTAACTATACAAGCGACAATCACGACAGCGATTGGATATTTAATAGCTTTTTTGATTTTGGCTTTCAGTGCCTCGGTTTTTTCTTTATATATCGCAATCCGGTCGAGCATCGTTTCCAGTGCACCGGATTGTTCGCCGGAATCCACCAAGCTTACAAAAAGATCATCGAAATAAGCCGGATGGGCCGCCAGAGAATTGGCGAGATTGTTACCCCCCTCAATGTCGCCTTTTATTTTAAGCAGAAGATCGCGCATTGATGGGTTGTCATGTCCATCGGCTACAATCTCAAAGGACTGCACCAGCGGTACACCCGCTTTCATCATAGTCGCCAATTGCCGAGTAAATACTGCGACATCCATTGGCGTAATCTTCTTTTTCTTCGGTCCAAATAAAGAGGCTGGTTTCTTTCTTACTTTCTTGGCGACAATACCCTGTTTGCGAAGTTCGGCTTTTATCAGGGTCATATTGGTGCCTGATAACTCGCCTTTCACCTTATTGCCTTTTTTGTCTGTTCCATCCCATAGAAACACCTGAACTTTCGGCGGGGCTGCCTTTTTTGCTGTCTTTGGTTGTGCTTGGGTTGCCGTAGCCATACTTAATGTCCCGTTGTTACTCGGTTAACTTCTTCAAGGCTGGTAAGACCATCTTTGACTTTCTTTAAACCGCTTAGACGGAGGTCGTTGAAACCTGCTTCGCGAGCAGCGTCTGCAATCTCAATTGCATTACCATCTTCCATTATAATCCTTGAAATAGAATCCGTTATCTTAACGACCTCATAAATACCCACCCGACCCTTGTACCCGTTCACACATTTGTCACAACCATTGGGTCCATAGATGGTAAAGGATCCTATTTCATCTTCTTTAAAACCTTCAGCTATAAGCGTCTCTTTAGGCAGATCCACGGGCTTTTTACAGGATTTGCACAGTCGCCGGGCCAGCCGCTGGGCAATAATCAGTGAAACAGAGGTTGCAATGTTAAACGCGGGCACCCCCATGTTGCGTAAGCGGGTTAAGGTTTCGGGGGCGCTATTGGTGTGGAGGGTTGATAACACCAGGTGCCCGGTTTGAGCCGCTTTGATGGCGATTTCTGCTGTTTCCAGGTCTCGAATCTCCCCCACCATGACGATGTCGGGGTCTTGTCGTAGAAATGCCCGCAAAGCGGAACCAAAGTTCAGGCCCACTTTGTTGTTAACGTTGACTTGATTAATGCCTTCCAGATTGATTTCAGCAGGATCTTCGGCAGTTGATATATTGCGCTCCGGGGTGTTTAGGATATTGAGACCAGTGTATAGCGAAACAGTTTTGCCCGAACCGGTGGGGCCCGTCACCAGTATCATCCCTTGAGGTTGTTCAAGGGCATTCATGAAAAGCTTTTTCTGTTCATCTTCGTACCCAAGCGCATCTATACCTAACTTAGCGCTATCTGGGTCCAGAATCCGCAGTACAATTTTTTCACCGAATAGAGTCGGTAGTGTATTTACCCGGAAATCAATAGCACGGGTTTTTGAAATTTTCAGTTTTATACGACCATCTTGAGGGATTCGTCTTTCAGATATATCCAGCTGCGACATAACCTTTAGTCGGGCAGCTAGCTTAGTCGCAAAGTTGATGGGAGGGCGGGCGACTTCTTGCAGTATGCCATCGGCACGCAGCCTGATTCTGTATGCTTTCTCATATGGCTCGAAGTGGATATCAGAGGCTCCAAGTTTGATCGCATCTAGTAATATCTTGTTCACGAAACGGACAATCGGAGCATCATCTGCAGCATCTGCTGCGACATCCTTACTGTCCTCTTCAGTGCCAGCTTCAATATCCAGGTCATCTAGATCAGAATCACCCAGATCACTAAATCCTGAATCTTGGCTTTCCAGGTATTTGTCGATTGCCCTATCTAATTTATCCTCATCGACTATCACCGCCTCTGTGTTAAGCCCGGTATTGAACTTGATTTCATCCAATGCTTGGAGGTTTGTGGGATCAACAACAGCGATATATAAGCGCGTGCCTCGTTTGAAAATGGGTAGCGCCCTGTGCTTCCGTACAAGCTTCTCGTTCACTAATTCCTTAGGTAGTGCATCAGGAGATAGGGCATCAAGTTCTATAATAGGAGTACCAAACTCTTCTGCTGCTGCATTTGCTATAGCTCTTGCCGAGAGAATACTGTTCTGAACTAAATACGTTACTAGAGGGATTTTTTGCTTTTGGGCAGTTTCAGATGCCGTTTTAATAGTTTCCTCTTGGACTAAACCTTCGTTTAGAAGCTTTTTAGCTAAGCCACTTAGATTAAATGCTGTATTCATCTGCGATACGCCACAAATTAAAACTCATAATTGGTTGATTGCAATACGGTGTAGGCATGGTGTGCTGTATATTGATTCTTTTTTAATAGTAGATCAAACATGGTCTTTCGAAAGAATTTAGTCGGAAATCCAAAGTGACAAATATTGTCAGGTTATGTCGAAAGATGTGTGTGGTTGCATCGAGGTGGTGGTTTTCTGATCGGGCAAGGTGCTGATCTTTATGACGTTGCTTGGATTCTTGAAAATGGCATAGCCTGTGCTTAGCTTAAAACAGTTGGTTGGCTCGGTGCCGATGTCAATTGTTTTAAACATACCACACTCGTATTTCGGGAGAAATGCAATGAAGAAGCAAGTACAACAAGGTTTTACTCTAATTGAATTGATGATTGTGGTTGCGATCATCGGTATCCTGGCAGCAGTTGCCATTCCTGCGTACCAAGATTACACAGTCCGGGCGAAAGTTTCCGAAGGCTTGAGTTTGGCTGCAGCGGCTAAGACAGCTGTAGCAGAGACCTGGGCATCTGAAGGCAGATTTATGGCTTCGAATGCATCGATTGGTCTACCATCTGCTACTTCGATACGTGGCAATGCGGTCAGAAGTGTTGGTCAAGCTGGTGGCGTCATCACTATTACGATGGCTGCGACGGGTCTACCAACAAATGTGCAAGGCGATCAGTATCAATTGAGTGCTATGACGACTGCTGGTGGAATTCAGTGGGTATGCCAAACAACTAATATTGAAGCTAAATATTTACCTTCAGAGTGTCGTTAATTCGGCGCGCCCCGGTTGTACAAGTTAAGTTTGGTTAATGTAAAAAGGGAGGGGCTTGCCTCTCCCTTTCTCGTTGTGCTTTTGTTTTTATTGTTTTTGATCCCTTTTGGAATGTATTGCATTGGATTGCCGGGTGGCTTTGAATTTGACGATGGCATTAACATCGTTAGAAATGATTTCTTAAAATTAACGAGTATTGACTTCCATAGCCTGGAGCAAGCAGCACTATCTACTGGGGCGGGTCCTTTGAGAAGGCCTGTGGTGATGTTGTCTTTTGCTTTGAACTATTATTTTTTCGGTGAGGATGTATTAAGTTTCAAGCTGGCGAACATATTTATACACTCTTTGAATGCTGTGCTTACTTTCTTCTTGGTCAGTCTAGTTTTGAGACGGTTGGAATTTCAGAAAAATGTCACATACCTGTCTCTAGGCGTAGCTTTATATTGGTCTCTCTTACCAATAAACCTTACCTCTGTTCTCTATGTCGTTCAGCGGATGGTAAGTATGGGAGGCCTGTTTGCTTTGACCTCGATGGTGTGTTGGTTGAATTTTAGGCGGAGGCTGGAGCAAGATCAAAAATTTATTGTGATTTGGGCGATGCTATTTTTTGTATGCTTTGTGTTTGCGGTTTTATGCAAAGAAACTTACGTGCTAATTGGCCTCGCTATCTATCTGATGGAATCACTTTTGTTTTCAAGAAATTGCAAGAATGAGATTGTCAATTGGCGCATTATGACGAGTGTTTTCGTTATGGTTGTGATAACAACTATCGCTATTTTACTTTTTAATCCGTCAGTTATTATTGGAGAATATACACATAGACCTTTTGACTTAGTGGAGAGATTGCTTACGCAAAGTAGAGTTATTGTATTTTACATATCCCAAATTATTCTCCCGTCAAATATTGCACTTGGGTTGTATCATGATGACTTTTTAGTTTCACATAGCCTGCTAAACCCTATATCTACTCTTCTTTCAGTCATATTGATCTCGGCTCTTCTCTTCTTAGCATTTGTAATTAGGCACCAAAACAGGTTGTTCTCGTTTGGTGTATTTTGGTTTTTTTGTTGGCACATTCTTGAATCTACGGTAGTTTCACTTGAGATGGTGCACGAACATCGAAATTATATAGCTACTATAGGCATATTGCTTTCAATCCTGGGCGTTTTTATTCAAATTGAAAAAAAAATTAGATCTAAATTTCTTATCGCTTTTTCTATATCTATTTTCTTTGTATTCAGTAGCTCTATATTGTTTCTTAGGCTTTTGGAGTGGAATAATTTAGTGAGCCATGCGTTAGCAGAAATTGACCATCACCCCGGATCGGTTCGTGCACGATATCAGATGGGAAGAATATATTTCTTGGTGGGTTTGAAACACGGAAATAAGAACTATTTGAAATTGTCTATTAAGAGCTTTCAAGAAGCAATTTCTTTATCGAAATATGACTTGCTACCATGGTTCGGTATGTTAAGAGTCAAGGCGTTAACAGGTGACGATGTGACCGAAGACGTAGACAAGTTAGCCGCTAAATTAAGGGGAGATAAATTGCCCACCTCAACAATTGTTGCCCTCGATGTAATGCAGGACTGTATTGTTGCAGAGCAGTGCTCGGCACTTTCTCCTTTTTATACGCAGCTAATTGATGCCACATTAGATAATAAAAACTTAACTAGGGGTGATCGATCGCAATTAGTAGGGCTGAAGGCATCTTACTACGCACGAATAAAGAATGACCCAGAATTAGTGGTCGAATCTTTAACTTCAGGTCTGAGTCAAAACCCGAAGGACTTTATGCTGAGAAAGGGGTTGTTATATTACTATGTTACATCTCCTGATTTAGTTCAGGCGAAGGCAGAGCTTAGGGGGTTTGAGTCTGATTTTGCTAGTGATCAAAAAGCAATGAAAATAGCAAACGAAATGTGTGGAATCTTGAGTGCTAGAGGTGTCACGATATCGTGCGATACCAAATAAGGGTTGGATATAAATGAAAAATACTGGGGAAGACTTATCGGTAATAATTCCAGCAAAAAACGAGGAGTCTGGACTGAGAAAAGTATTGCCTTTGTTGAAAGAAATATTGCCTCATGCAGAAATCATCGTTGTGAATGATGGCTCCACAGACGCAACTGCGGCTATATCTATGAAGTATGGAGCGACCAAAGTAGTAAGCCATCCGTATTCTAAAGGAAATGGGGCTGCTATCAAAACAGGAGCAAGAAATGCAACCCGTGAAACAGTTTTATGCATGGATGCGGACTCTCAGCATGACCCGTCAAAAATCCACATGTTGATTGGGAAATACTACGAGGGCTATCATATGGTTGTTGGAGCTAGGCGGCGTGAATCACAAGCTTCTTTTGCAAGGGCTTTTGGGAACGGGCTGTATAATAGGCTAGCCTCATGGGTTGTCGGCCATAAAATACAAGACTTGACCTCTGGTTTTCGGGTTGTTAACCGGAAGAAGTTCCTCAGCTTTATCGACCTATTACCGAATGGGTTCTCATACCCTACCACAATAACTATGGCGTTCTTCAAAGTAGGATATAGTGTTGGTTATGTTGAGGTTCCGGTTTATAAAAGGTTAGGAAAAAGTCATTTATCAGTTGTGAAAGATGGATTTCGATTTTTTTTAATTATCTTCAAAATAGCTACTCTCCATTCACCTCTTAAAATATTTATCCCGTTCGCGCTTGCCCATCTGGTCGCTGGATTGGGTTACTACCTTTATACATATTTAGCTTTCTACCAATTTAGGAATATGAGTTTGCTAATGATTTCATTAGGTACGGTCATATTTCTAATGGGATTATTATCTGAGCAGATCACAGCATTATATTATAAGGATAAGATATAAGCCGATGAAGTTGGAGACCGATTAGATGGAAAAGAACTATCGCTACCAAAAAAATTTGTCATTACAATCTCCTATTTTGTTAAACGCTGAGTATAAAAAAGCAAAAGTCGACAAAATGATTTCTGTGTTGCTTGATGCAGGAGCCTTGGGCTTGAAAGATTCTGTAGCTGTTGATATTGGTTGCTCAATTGGTTTCTTCGCTAAATCTTTGGCGCCCTATTTCGATACCGTGTATGGCTTAGATATAGACGAATATGCATTGAATATGGCGCGAGAGAGCCCAATAGATAATGTCATTTTTAACTTCGCTGACTCGATGCGGTTGCCATTCGAGAATTCTAGTATTGATTTAGTTGTATGTAATCACGTTTATGAACATGTACCAGATCCGTCTAGATTATTTATGGAGATTAAGAGGGTTCTCAAGCCGGAAGGTATTTGCTATTTCGGGGCTGCGTCATCGCTTACTATTATAGAGCCTCATCATCACCTTCTTTTTTTGTCGTGGCTGCCCAAGCGCATAGCAAATAAGTATATGAAAATAATGGGAAAGGGGGGAGATTATTATGAGAACCTATTTACTTACTGGGGGCTGAAAAAGTTAATATCCGAATTCCATGTTGAGGACTATACTTTAAAAGTCATTAGAGACCCCGATAGGTTCAATATGCGAGATATGATTCCAAAAAATAGTTTATTGGACAAGACGCCTATATGGGTTTGGAAGCTGTTTTATCAATTGCTGCCATCCTACATATTTGTTTTGCGTGTGAAAAATAATGGTTAGAAAATTGAAGCTTTCTGTGCGCTTATTTTTATTTAGATTGGTAAACTGGGTGTCGCGTCGATTTTTTGCTAGTAGGCTCTCGTTCTCGCATGTAGAAGCTTTTCTGTTTAATAATTCATTTAGAAAATTTATTAACTTTCTGCATGCGCATTACGAGAAATATTTAGGAAAAACTGAGGTTAAGAGCTTCCCTTACTTATTTGTTTTCGAGGTCACAAATGTATGTAATTTAAAATGTCCGTTTTGTTTGACAGGCAAGGGAATATCTGGAGGTAGAGATGTTCGTCACATGAGTTTTGATGAGGCAAAGAAAATTATTGATCAAGTAGGTGAGTATATTTATATGATGCAACTGTACACCTGGGGTGAGCCACTGCTGAATAAAGATATATACAGAATTATTGAATATGCCAAGTCAAAGAACATATTTGTAATGATATCGACGAACGCTACGATGCTCAATAAAGTGAACTCAGAGAAACTAGTTAACAGTGGTATCGATTACGTTATGGTAGCTGTAGATGGTGGATCTAATGAAACATATGAGAAATATAGAGTAGGTGGAAACTACGAAAAAGTTTTGGAGAATGTTAAGAATCTTGTAAACGCTAGGAGAACTTTGAGCAAGGTTCACCCGTTTGTTGAGTGGCAGTTTATTGTGTTTAGACACAATGAGCACGAGGTTAAACAGGTAGAAGCCATGTGCTACGAAATGGGTGTAAATAAATTTACACCACTACCCGCTTACGTCGAAGATGAGAGTTGGTTGCCGGTTGGTGATGAATATAAAGTAGAAGTTTTTAATCCTGAGCGTCTAATGAATTGTGATAGACCATGGACCCATTTAAATGTAAGAGCTGATGATGGAGTTGCTCCTTGCTGCTACGAATTCAAAAAAGAAGATGATTTTGGAACACTTGTTGATGATGCTTTTCGCCCGATCTGGAATAATCATCACTTTAGAACTTCGCGGAAACTAATAGTTCAGAAGCGGAAGGGGCTAGAGGTAGATAAAGAGGACATTATTTGTTACGAGTGTTTGACGAGTGGTATCAGGCCTTCGTTCATTGATTCTCCGGTTGAATCGTCGGATACGGGGCTGAAAATTGCTATTAAAAATGTTGGTTAGAATACGCATTGATCACGTTTTCTCGAATTGCGATGCGTTCATTAAACCCTCGTGGGAGATTGAAATCATACGCTTTGGGGCTTGAATGTGCTTCTCACTGTTAACATTAGATTTTGTGTAATATATCGTCTCGGTATCTCTTGTGGCTGTTTTGCTGTAGTTGACTACGCTTTTTGATGGTTGTGGGAATTTAAAAGTTTAGGTGTTCGGACCTAGAGCTCTGGTAACAAAGATTGATATTTTGGATGTTCAGTGTAAATCTTGTTGGCTCTGGAAAATTATATGTTTAGTTGAATACGAAGGAGTTTCACGGTGGAGATAGGATTCGCTTGGGGGCAGTTTGTTGGCTAGTTGAAGAAGTTGGCGGTATGGGTATTAGCATCGAGGGATTATGTTACTTAGATGCAGACAAGGAGTTCGCCGTTTGTAAGCAGTGCTTTTTTCCAGCCTTTGCAGATTATATTTGAATTTTTCTATCTCTCCTTTGTGTTGCTGCATTGTCGAGTTCAAAATTAGTAACATTGATATGTAGAAGATATGGTCATCTCATAACGTGTTACTGCTACTGGTGTATGGTCGAAGCGAGTATTGGTCTCACGCTGCTGAACGTTCATTGGCGTGTTCTCGAGAGGTTCCGCAGAAAATATTGCAACTCCCACTCGTAGCGTTAGCCGTTATTTTAGAGTCGCTGTTTTTTATTCCTTGCTACTGGATGTCAACTTTACTTATAGCCGTTTCGTTGGTTGAAAATACTCCAAATATTATATACATGAAATACCGTTCTCAAGTAGATATAGATGAATAGTGTTATTCTGTTGCATTTTTGGCGAAGCTGTATTGGACTATATCTAAATTCTTGCCTAAGAAAATAATAGTGACGTCCGAGTACTAAACGCGAAAAGGTCGAGACCACAGGTTCATTTGCCGCATGAAGTTTAAATTATTTAGAGAGCTGTACTAAATGGAAGCTAATGCTAAGAGGTACCGGCAACTTGTTGCTGGTGAATACGCATCCACTCGTGGCTGGATTACACAAGAGGCACTTTTTACTTTAGTTTCGGGATTAAAGGGCGCGTTAGGATATTATTTACGATTAAAGCTATACCCTCTAGCTTTCAAAGGTATAGCCAAAGGCACAGTCATTGGTTGTGATGTAACTATGCGATGCCCCGCTCAGCTTAAATGTGATATTGGCGTCATAATTGACGACTGTGCTCAATTAATAGGGAATTCTTCGCAAAAAATATCTATAGAACTTGGTAGAGATACTTTCTTACGCTCATTTGCGATGCTGAATTCCGGTCCACCCGATGGGTATATTCGTATTGGGCGGAATTCCAGCGTGGGTCAATCAACCATAATTTATGGAAATGGAGGTGTTGATATTGGAGACAATGTTATGATTGCAGGGCAGTGTTTTATAGTTGCATCCAGTCACAATTACAGTCAGTCTATCATTCCAATGAAGGAGCAAGGGCACAGTGCTTACGGAATATCAATTGGCAATAACGTTTGGATTGGCGCTGGTTGTAAGATTTTAGATGGCGTTCGGGTTGGGGCGTGCTCTGTAGTTGCTGCTAATTCAGTAGTAAATAAAGATGTAGAGTCTGGGACTATTGTAGGGGGAGTCCCTGCAAAAGTGATTGGTTTTATGCCATCTTGAGGTTGATGCATTTTATTAATGAATGAATAGTTTGCTGGTCAAGTAAATAAACTTTTACTCCCTTACCTATTTCCTTAAGACGTTTGCTAGATACAGCATGGTACCAACGATCACTTCCGTAAATATAAGCCAAAGTCTGCTTGCGATTGAAATTACAGCGGCATCCTGTGGGTCAATGAAAAGAATTAATAGTGAGAATAACGTCCCCTCTCGAATACCTATGCCTCCCGGAGTAATGGTGGCAATAAAACCCACCGCAAAGCTGATTGGGAAGCACATTGCTACTTGAATCAGGGTCAGAAATTCATACGTTTCAAAGTTTGATATTGATGTGCAGAATAAGCCGAAGGCAATACTAAAGAAAAGCCAGAGTAAACAATAGAATGCCCAAATATTAATGAAATGTGCGGATTCTAGCTTTAAAAAGCTCGCGATGATATTTCTGATGTGCTCGTTGTTAATTTTAAAGGTAGATAGTAGTGAAAGTATTCTTTTCGTATATAGCAAAACACTAAAACCAAGCACTATAAATATGAGAGTAATTGTACTATTCAAGTGTACTCCAATAATTGGAAGGCTTACGCATAGTGAGCATGAAGCAAGGAAGCAGTTCTCAAGTAGCATGCTGCTTGTTGTGTCATATTTGTTTATCCCTAAATTAGTACAGAGTTTAATTCTAGTTGTATAAGGCCAAATAACTCCAGGAATGTAGCGAGTAAATGATGAGTAAAACCAAATGTTGAGAGATCGCGAAAAGCTTATATCGTGATTGAATACTCTGACAATTAAGTGCCAGCCAAAAGCATTCATTATAAATACCGGAAGTAGAAGAAATATTGACGCTATTAGTAACGGAGGCTTTATAAATGAAGCTTTACCGTGAAGATCGATAATGTATCCTTGCGACTGATATGCTAGAAATGCAAATGCAGTTAAGGGAATTAAAAACTTTATTGTGAGTAGAAAATATTTCATAGTTAATACGTACATTTTGGGGCGGGTCCGCTAAGGCATGTTCTCTGGGTCGAGTTCGCTGCTAGCAAGTTATTAGATCGTGTATCGTGTATCGTGTTTTTGGTGTGTCGATGTGGCTTATATCGATTGTCTTTTTCATGGGTGTTTAGACTCAATCCACTTTAGGTAGGAGTAAATGTTCCATAGCTGCAAGCTTCGATCTGCTTTTTTCGACTTGTGTTCTCCGATGATATCCATAACTTTTTCTTTTCGTATTGTCGTGTCAAGGTTCGAACAGAGACTTTCCAATTCCACCGCTGCTTCACCTAGAAACCAGCTATATATTGGTGATGAAAACCCTTGTTTCCTTCGACGTATTATTTTATTCGGGATGTTGTTTGAGAATGTGTCTTTGAGAAGACGCTTTCCGCTGAAGTTGCTCCTTATTTTTGCTAAGTCGAGTTGCGTGATATACTCCACCAAATCTCGGTCCAGAAACGGTGTCCTGATTTCTAGGGAATGAGCCATTGAAGCTCGATCAGCTTTCGCAAGTATGTCTTGTGGTAGATAGCAGCTCAAATCTTCGTACATCATGTCACTCAGAGTTTGCTCTGATTCAAACAGTGTTGGATCTGGGCTCCTGTAGGTGTCTGGTAAGAGTTCAGATAGCATTTTTTCATCTATAGTAATAGGTGCTATATATCCTCGGTTAAATTCGCCTGAGTTGGCTAATTCTAAGAAAAGCTTAGATTTTTTTACTATACTTTTGCTGTGATGGGCGTAGGAATCTGGGAGCGATTTTAGGAAATTGTGGACGCATGTCTTCATTGTCTTTGGTAAGTTGGAATACCATTTAATTAGAATTTTTGCCTGATACCGCTGGTAGCCTGAGAAAAGCTCATCGGCTCCATCTCCAGATAGTGCTACCTTTACATTTAGAGCTGTATGTTTACATAAAGCAGCTACTGCGAGTATTGATGGATCGCCGAATGGTTGACCTATGTTTTTCTCAACTAATTCACTCATGTTTTCAGGCGAAAGATTTCGAATTTCGAACTCGAAGTGCTCTGTTTCTAAGTGATTAGCGACCAAACGAGCGTATTGGCTTTCGTCAAATCCAGAATCTAAAAATTTAATATTGAATGTTTTAATTTTCTGAGGTGAAAGCTTGCATGCGAGTTGAGATACAATGGAAGAATCAATGCCTCCAGATAAAAAGGAACCCACCTCTACATCAGCAATTAATCTCTTTTCAACAGCTTTTTCAAGAAGATTGGCTGTTTCATACTTCACTTCATTTATTTCAAGTGTGGTGTTATTTCTTTTTTTCAGTTTCCAATAGCGATCGAACCTTAGTTTTTGTGTTGGGGACCATGTGCAGAATTCTCCTGGTTTGACTTCGAAAACCTGCTTGTACATTGTTTTTCCTGGTAAGCAAAATCCATATTTTAGAAACTCTTCAGTAGATGTATGGGAGTGTGAGAATGAATACGGCTCTATGCAGTATAGGGCGGGTAACTCTGAGGAGAATGATATGGATGAACGATTGTTTACGTAGTATAAGGGTTTTTTTCCAAGTCTATCTCGTGAAGCAATTAGCTTTTGTTCGTCAACATTCCAAAAGACGAATGCCCACATTCCGTCCAGTTTTTCAATAAATTTAGGACCTTCGAGGCATATTCCCGCTAAAATTACCTCAGTATCACCATTGGTTTTAAAGTTCCACCGTTTAGCTAAATCGGACTTGAGTTGTTTGTAGTTATATATCTCGCCATTGAAGCTTAGTAACTGACGCCCTCCAGGTGAGGACATAGGCTGCTTACTGCTTTCTAGGTCTATTATTGAGAGTCGTGTATGGCCAATAGCCCAGTTATTTTTAAAAATAATTTCACTAGCATCAGGACCGCGATGGCTCAATTTGCTTAGAGCGAAATTGGCATTTTTTTGGAATTCTTGGGAAGGGCTAGTTTGATAGCTAAAAAGTACTCCACACATGGAAAATCACTTCACTATTCGTTTATACAGTTGAAAGTATTGTTCCGCAGAAGATTGCCATGTTAATCCGGATTCAGATATCTTCTTCGTAGCATTTATCCCCAAATTGACTCTCTGTTTTGAATCACTTAGCAGAAATTCAATTTTTTGCGTTAGCTCGATATGGTTGCCTTTCTCAAATAGTAATCCATTTTGGTTGTTGTCTATTAATTCCCTGACACCTTCAATATCGCTGCAAATTACCGGCAGCCCAGTAGCCATTGCTTCCAAAAGGACATTTGGTCGACCCTCACTTCGGCTCGTTAGGATGAAAAGGTCTGAGCGCCGCATTTGTTCCAGCACTTCATCGTGTTGAAGAACACCTGCTAAATTTATTCGATCTTCCATGTTTGAATCCCGGATAAGCTTTTCGAGCATTAACTTTTCGAAGCCATCACCTATAATCTTTACACTAATGTTTTTTTTCTGATTGCTCTCAGATACAGCTCGTATCAAAGTTGCGAAATCTTTTCGGGGTATTAGGCTACCAACAGCCAAAATTCTAAATTCTTGTTTATCCCTTTTGCTTTTGTGGATCGGTTCTCCACCTCTAGGAACATCTACGCCATTTGGTATATGAAGTATTTTATGCTTGTACCTTGGCCATAGATCTACAACAGTTTTAAGCATGCTGACAGAGACACAAACGGTGGTATCATTTAAAATGACGCACAAACCCGCGATCCAGCGTGATAATGCTGAGTGTTTTAGTCTGGCGACATCTTCGCCTCTAAGCGTCGTAATGCATGCGGTATTGGTGAGCTTGCCAATTAATCCGCAGATTACACCTGTTATCGACCAATTTGCATGTATTACGTCCACTCTGAACGCTACTCTCAGTACATTGGCCGCCATTGACAGGAAAAAAAAGGGAAAGAGCAGGGCGTTCCATTTAGATCTATTTAGTGCTCCAGGGATACCACCAGGCTGGTGCGCAAGAACTTGTAATTTTCTCGGTGCGTACCGAAAATCTATTATTGAGTTCGAAATGCATTCGTCTTTATCATCCGCTGGGGTGATAACGGTGATCGAGGTGTACTCTGATAAAGCTTGGGCTAGTTTGAGGACGAATGTTCCACTTATATCGCTGTTTGTGAGGGGGTAAGAGGTCGACACTAAAGCCACCCTGTCTGGAGAGTTTTTACTCATCCTTTATTTTAATCGCAGTTACTAGATAGGTGTGTGGGAGTGCGGTACCGGCTTTAACTAGCCTAGATAAAAAGTAAGAATAGAGGTTATTAAGTAAAAAATATATAGGTAGCAAGATGCCAAATATAGCAAAAGGGTTTCTATTCTTAATTAGATGTAGAATTAGAACACTGATCGCCATATTTCTTAGTAACGCGGTGGTTTCTAGGGGTGCACCAATCGCGTAAAGATTAACTAATTTAAATCCAGCGGACTCGGTCAAGGAAGTTAAACCATATTCAGTCAGGCGGGAGTAGTCATGTGGTGAATCGTGTATAGGGTAGAGAAATGGCACTCTCAATAGTAGTGTGCCATTGTAGGCCAGAGTTCGGTGTATTTCGGAAAGCGATTTGGCCGGTTCTTTAAGATGTTCAAGTACATCTAACAATACCACCCGATCAAAGCTTTCATTTTCAAAAGGGAGAGCAGAAGCCGAACCATAGACGGTAGGTTTTGTGCCATACAGTCGGTCAGCAGTGCTAGGGTAGTCTAGACCAATGTAGTTAGTCGTTGCAGGCAAGTGCTCTATAATCCACTTATCTGCGCATCCAATATCTAGAACAGTCTTGTTTTCCCCGATTTCTCTCAGGCTGCGAAGTAGAGAGGCCTCTTTTCTAGTGAACCATTGCGGGTGTATCGGGTATCTCATTAGGCCGCGCGCTTTTTTCGTGAGATTTTTTACACTAAGTGTTTCTGCAATAAATCTCAGGTCCACACAGAAGGCTCCTGGCTGTATCTTAGATATACGGGTTAAGTTTCTATACGCATTGACAAATCAATCGCCCGACAGTGCTTGGTTAACCCCCCTATAGAGATATAATTCACACCGGTCTCCGCAATATCTCTCAGCGTTTCATCAGTAATACCGCCTGATGCTTCAAGTTTAGCCCGCCCCCCCGCAATTTCCACTGCCTTCACCATATCCGCAACACTAAAATCATCCAACATAATCACATCAGCCCCGGCCGCCAGTGCCTGCTCCAGCTCCCCAAACGTTTCCACCTCTACTTCCACCGGTTTGCCCGGTGCTTGCCGCTTGGCTGTGCTTACCGCTTCTGCAATGCCGCCGCAAGCTGCGATATGATTTTCTTTTATCAAAAACGCATCATACAAGCCGACTCGGTGGTTAAAGCAGCCGCCACAGGTTACCGCGTACTTCTGTGCAGTGCGCAAGCCCGGCAGTGTTTTACGGGTATCAAGTAACTTTACTCCGGTGCCTGCAACGCGGTTGGCGTATTGCTGGCATACGGTTGCCGTGGCTGATAAGGTCTGAAGAAAATTCAATGCACATCGTTCCCCAGTCAATAAGCTTCTTGCTTTACCTTCCAGAGTAAACAGGTTTTGGTCCGGTTGTACGGTATCGCCATCTTTCACCTGCCATTCGACCCGTACCTGCGGGTCTACCTGCCGGAATACTTCATTCACCCAGTCCACTCCGCACACCACAGCCTGTTCCCGGGTGATGATCCGGGCTTTGGCGGTGTTGTTTGCTGGGATCAGGTTGGCAGTAATGTCGCCGTCCCGCACGTCTTCTTCAAGGGCGAATGCGACGGTGCGGGGTATGTCTTCTAATCGGAAATCTTGAGTCATGGTTTGTTTTCGAAATAGGTTTTAGTGAGTTTGAAAATAATGGGGCTTAGCGCCAACAATGCGATCAGGTTGGGAATGGCCATCAGGGCATTCAGGCAATCTGCCAACAACCAGACAAAGTCCAGGCTCATCAGGCACCCGACAGGTATTGCTACTATCCATACAATTCGGAAGGGCATGATCGCCTTGGTGCCAAACAGGAATTCGGTGCAGCGCTCGCTATAATAACTCCAGCCCAGGATGGTGGTGAAGGCAAATAATGCCAAGCCGATCGCCACCACGTGCTCACCCCAGCCGTTGCTGAGTGAATTGAAGGCGAGGGTGGTGAGTTCCGCACCCTTGGCCCCGTGTGACCAGGCACCGCTCAGAACGATCACCAGGCCAGTGATGGAACAGACGACGATGGTATCGATAAAGGTGCCGAGCATGGCAATCAGACCCTGCTTGACCGGGTCGTTGGTCTGGGCGGCGGCGTGAGCAATGGGCGCGCTGCCCAGGCCTGCCTCGTTCGAGAACACACCGCGAGCGACTCCGAAACGAATGGCCGCCATGATGGTGGCACCGGCAAAGCCGCCAACAGCAGCATGTCCGTTAAAGGCGCTGTCGACAATCAGACCAACGGCTGCCGGAATATCGCCGGCGTTCATTAGCAAAAATACCAGTCCGGTTATGACGTACAGAAATGCCATAGCAGGCACTAATTTACCTGCTACCTGCCCGAGGCGTTTGATACCACCGATTAACACTAACCCGGCGATAATGGCCAGGATAACGCCGGTGATCATGGGATCAATGGAGTAGGTTCCTTCCAGGGCGTCTGCGACCGAGTGCGATTGTACGGTATTGCCGATGCCGAATCCGGCAAACATACCGAATATGGCGAATAAAGTGCCGAGCCAGGCCCAGTTCGCTCCCAGGCCATTTTTGATGTAGTACATGGGGCCACCGACGTGGAGCCCGCGTTCGTCGGTTTCCCTGAATTTGACTGCCAGTAAGGCCTCACCGTATTTTGTGGCCATTCCCACCAGTGCGATACACCACATCCAGAACAGGGCTCCGGGTCCACCCGATGCAATTGCCGTTGCAACTCCGACAATATTGCCGGTGCCAACGGTGGCAGACATCGCGGTCATCAAGGCGTTGAAGGGGGATATGTCACCGCTTTCAGTGGATTTGCGTCCTTTAAACAGGAGTGAGAATGCGTAGGGGATTTTGCGGAGATTGATTACTCTGAGCCCAAGCGTGAGGTAAAGGCCGGTAGCGGAAAGGGCAAGTAACATCGGTATGCCCCACAGAATATTCCCATTAAGCCAGTTGAGCATTGTGGTGATCTGTTCCATAACCCCATCCCCATGCCTAAAGCAGTTAATTGTCTGACGATTCTACGTCAAAGTTTCAATTTATACGAATATCAAAGAGTTACTGACCAGCCGGTATTTGAGTCAATAATCCGTCGAAAACTGGATAAAAAACAGACAGAATTCTTTGTGATCTGTCTCTCAATACGTCCACTTCGCTTCTATAGTTACTGATATCACTCCTATACTCCCTACAGACCTGTTGTGATTGGGTCAATTTTGACAAAGTTTGTCACCCAGCTGAACTAAAACCAAAGTGCATAGTTTGAGCGTCTGCAAGGTAGAAATTGGTTGAAAAACCGTGAACAGATAAGGGAGGGGAAGTTCGCGAGCTAGGGATACTGAGCTAAATTAATGTTTATGAGCTTTAGGCACGTTAAACGAGATGATGAATCATGACCCAGAAACCCGATCTAAGATGTGTAGGCGGAAACGGTATGCCGGGATCTAACCAGGGTTCGACAGGAACCAATCAGGATAGCGAACTTTCTATGAAGGCAGGTACATTGCCGGCGGTCCTAATGAAAGCGCGTCGTGCTGCGTTGGAAGAATTGCTGCAGTCTCTTACGGACGTGTTTGACAAAGCGGATGACACTTTTTTTGAGTATGCAGAAAAGGCGGCCAGCGACCAGGATAAAGACGACTATCTTGAAACCATGCGTCAAATACGCCTGAACCGTAAGGAAGTTGAGCGTAAGTTTTTTCAGCAAATTAACGGGGTGTTTAAAGAGTTAACCCAACAGCAGGCCATTGAAGAAAAACCCGTTGGCCTGGAATCCATATCCTCCCTGGACTCGCTCTCGTTAGTCGAAAACGACGACCTGGAAATGGATGTGGCTTTGGAAGGTATGATTTCCAAAGCGAAAACCAAATTCGGGGACCGGATTTATCAACTGAGCGCACGCCTCGATGCGATGCTGTTTCACGTTACGGTCAATGATAAGAATAACCCATTTCACCCCACCCATATTTGTAATGCCTTCCGGCACGCTGCTGACGAGATCGATTGCGACATTAAAAATCGCCTGGTCATCTTCAAGCTATTCGATAAATATGTGATCTCCCGTTACGACCTGGTGTTGGATGCGGCCAATTCAATATTGGCGGAAGCCGGAATTCTACCGGATTTGAAAGGTAGCCCCGCAACGTCGCGCCGCTCCGAGAGACGCAGTGCCAGCGCGCTGTCGGATACTCAGCAAGGCACGACCGAAACAACCAAAGAAGTAGCCAGACAGGCCGCCAGCGAGTTGTTCGGTCAGCTTCAAACGTTGCTGGCTTCTGCCCGCAGCGTACCAATGGTGACGGATGTGGTGGTGGGCACCATCGGCTCGGAGGCGCACAACGCCCGTGAGGTTTCCAATGACGAATTATTCGAGCTGTTAACACGCATTCAGCAGTCACAGCCGGGAGACCAGGAATTGTTATCCGGCTACGTTCAGCCGGTTCGTTTTAATGTGCGGGAAGCGGTCGCCAATGTGTTGCAAACGCGGGAGTCTAAAGCTGGCCCGGAAAGAGTCGGTCAGGCGGATTCCGACGTCATTAATCTGGTCGCCATGTTGTTCGATTTTATTTTGGATGATGAGAACTTACCGATTCCAGTGAAAGCAATTATCGGACGGCTACAAATCCCTTATCTAAAACTGGCCGTTCAGGATTACAGCTTTTTTAATCGTGGGGCGCACCCGGCACGTAAGCTTCTCAACGAATTAGCCCGGGCCGGCATCGGTTTGAGCGACGACGTGGATCAATTACAAAAAGATCTGGTGTTTAAGAAAATTCAGCAGACTTCGCAGCGTATATTGAATGAATTCCAGAAAGAACCTGAGTTGTTTGAAGCGTTGTTGCAGGATTTTTCTCAGTTTATGCAAACAGAAGCCCGCCGAGCTCAAATGATTGAGCAAAGAACCAAAGCGGCGGAAGAGGGTAAAGCAAAGACCGAGTTAGCGGAAAAAATTGCCATGGAAACGGTGCGCAAACGATTGGATGGCCGCACTGTTCCGGAAGTCGTGGTGCGCCTTTTAACAGATGGTTGGATGGGTGTATTGAAACTGGTATTCCTGAAATACGGCCCGGAAAGCAATAACTGGATGGGTGCGGTCAAGACCATCGATCACCTGTTGTTTAGCGTGACACCTCCGCGCGATGAAATAGCCCGGAAAAAGCTCTTTAATGTGGTACCGGTGTTGCTAAAAAACCTGCGTCAGGGCTTGAATTCTGTTTCGTTCAATCCATTTGAAATGGGAGAGATGCTAACGGAGTTGGAGCAGGTCCAGATGCAGATCTTGCGTGGCGAAACGCCGGGACATCTGGACGACCGGCGGGTTGATCCGGCAAAAGATCTGGTGGCCGCGGTGACGGAAGATATGGAACGGATGGGGGCGTCTCCGGTGATTCCTGCCCGATCCAAAATTACGCAGCTGGATTCTGCCAAGGCAGCGAAGAAAGCAGCGGTTCAGTTGCCTGCGTTGGCCGATGATGATCCTTACCTGCTATCCGCTGGCCGTATCAATGTTGGCACCTGGCTGGAATTTCGCAACGACACGGGTGTTAAAACTCGCTGTAAGCTTGCGGCCCACATTAAATCTGCAGATAAGATGATTTTTGTGAATCGCACCGGAGTGAAAATTGACGAGAAATCGACGTTGGGTTTGGCTCACGCATTGAAAAATGCAGAAGTCGTGGTGTTGGAGGATTCTCAGTTGTTCGATCGCGCACTGCAGAACGTGATAGGCAATCTACGCAAAGTAAAGCAAGCAAATTTATAAGTGCTCCCTATAGCATTGCCCTGGGAGCATGACAGGTCATAAACGGCCATCAACCGAACAGTTCGGTTGATGGCTTTTTTTTGTCTTCAATTTTCTGTAGCTTTGTCCCTGATTTCCGGATTAAATAAATGCAGATAGCGCAATGAGCAAATATGTATTGTGAACGTTGAAAAGCACTTACTTACCTGCGCACGCCAGGTAAGCTCTCCGAACTGTAATGAGCGACCGGTCCCGATCGATCCCGAGCTGATTGTGATCCATTGCATCAGCTTGCCCCCGGGTGAATTTGGCGGGCCCTATATTGAGCAATTGTTTCAGAATCGACTATGCGCTGATGAGCACCCTTATTTCCGGGAGATTCATCAGTTGCAGGTGTCTTCTCACCTGCTCATTCGCCGCGATGGAGAGGTCCTTCAGTTTGTTCCATTCAATCTAAGGGCATGGCATGCGGGACAATCCTGCTATGGTGATCGAGAAAACTGTAATGACTATTCCATCGGAATTGAATTAGAGGGAACGGAAGATTCTGCCTTCGAGCCAATTCAATACGAGCGATTAAAACAAGTGATTGAATGTCTGCAAAACGCCTATGGGGTTACCGTCCCAGGCAATAACCCATCAAAACAGAAGTTGCCAGTAGTCGGTCATTCCGATATAGCGCCCGGCCGCAAGACCGATCCCGGCCCTTGCTTCGATTGGTCCCAACTGAGTTAACCCGCCCGACTGTCATGATTTGTAAAGAGTTTTATCGGGCAAGTCTGCAATAATCTGTTACGCTAATTAAAAACACCGGAGGAGGGATAGATGACACTGTTGGCATTGCTTGTGGCGTTGTGGGCCGTAAAAGAGTCTTACGTGCCGGACTATTTCGCCAACTGCCAATGGGGAGTGTCCTATCTTAGGGCTGTACAACGCTTACCTTTTCTTGGTGCGCTCCATCCGGCACTCGGTTACGGGTTTTATATTATTCCCCCGGTGCTGCTGGCTTGGTTTCTCGGGCACGACCAGGCGCGCTGGTTTGTCTCCTTTATAGAAGCTTTGCTGGCGGTTATTTTGTTCTGCGCGTGCCTGGACTACCGGAAAATTGAAGCCAGTTTAACGCCGTTTTTAAAACGCTGGCGTAACCGTGAATGGCAAGCGTCATATGAACATGGCTCGCAATATTTTGATTACGGACGTATGGTGAGTCCTAATGAGCTAATAAACCAGACAATCACTCAGTATTGGGTGCGAATTAACCAGGCTTTATTTGCCCCTTTGTTCTGGTTCGCTTTTTTTGGTTTGGCCGGGTTGGTGCTGTACGTGTTTACCAGTTTGTTGACCAGAACCGTTACCGGGGAGGATCAGAAAGATCCTCCGGCCTGGAAAAAGATCGGCAGCGAGTTTTTGTATTCCCTGGATGGTGTGCCCGCCCGGGCGATTGCGCTGACCATTGCGGTACTGTGTTTCAAAGGTAATGCCGTGGCGGTCGCGTTTCGTCGTTTTCGCGCTACTGACCGAGAGGCAGAAGTGGTGTTGAAACTGGCGGTGAAAATGGGGCTGGAGTTTCAGGATTTGCCTCTGGAAGATGAAGCCTTGGCGTCGGAGGGCGCGCGGCGGATTCACGCTGTGCAGGATTTGCGCAGCAACGTATTTATATTTTGGTTGGTCGTTATTGCTGTGATCACCATTGTTGCCTGAGTCAGTTGTGGCCTAACCGGCTAATGACGGCTCAGACATCCATAAGCGTCATCCCGATCTTATACGATTGCGGAAGACGTAAGGGCAACTCGCCCATAAACTAACCGTGGACCAAAAGTCCAACAGGACCAGGAGTTTTGTATCGATGGCTCGTGAACGTTTTTATGGTGACAGTGATCCTGTCGAAACTCAGGAATGGTTAGACGCGCTGGCGTCCGTGCTCGAACATGAAGGGCCGGAGCGTGCTAAATACCTTCTTGATAAAATGGGTGAAACTGCCCGGCATGCTGGCGTACAAGTAACTGAATTGACGACGCCGTATGTCAACACCATCAACCCGGAAAAAGAAGCACTGATGCCCGGTGATCCGTTCATCGAGCGGCGCATCCGCTCTTTGATTCGCTGGAACGCGTTAGCGATGGTGCAGCGTGCCAACTTATCGGATGACGATCTGGGGGGGCATATCTCCAGCTTCGCGTCTTCGGCTACGTTGTACGATGTGGGTTTCAACCATTTCTTTCGGGCTCCGACTGAGACCTCCGGCGGAGATCTGATTTTTTATCAAGGCCATTCTTCTCCCGGTATCTATGCGCGGGCTTATCTGGAAGACCGGATCACCGAGAAGCAAATGGAGAACTTCCGTCGCGAAGTGAAAAAAGAGGGTTTGTCTTCCTATCCGCATCCTTGGCTTATGCCGAACTTTTGGCAGTTTCCTACCGTGTCGATGGGGCTAGGTCCGATACAGGCCATTTATCAAGCCCGCTTTATGAAGTTTCTTCAGAATCGCGAGCTGATTAAGCAAGACGATCGTAAAGTGTGGGCCTATTTGGGCGACGGCGAGACCGATGAGCCGGAATCCTTAGGCTGCATCTCCCTGGCCGGGCGGGAAAAGCTGGATAATCTGGTGTTTGTTATCAACTGCAACCTGCAACGGCTCGACGGTCCGGTTCGCGGTAACGGAAAAATCATTCAGGAATTGGAGGGTGTTTTCCGCGGAGCCGGCTGGAACGTTATCAAAGTCATTTGGGGGCGGCGTTGGGACCCGCTGTTGGCGCGGGACAAGGAAGGTGTGTTGCGTAAGCGCATGGAAGAAACTGTGGACGGTGAATACCAGAGTTTTAAAAACCACGGAGGCGCCTTTACCCGAGAACACTTTTTCAATAAGTACCCTGAATTAGGTCAGATGGTTGAGCATATGACCGATGAGGAAATTTTTCAGCTTAACCGGGGTGGCCATGACCCGTTCAAGCTCTACGCTGCCTATCATGCTGCTGTGAATCACAAAGGTCAGCCAACCGTGATCCTGGCAAAAACAGTGAAGGGGTATGGCACCGGTTCCGGCGAAGCAGCCAACAAAACCCATTCCATGAAAACCCTCAACATGGAAAGCCTAAAAGCGTTCCGCGACCGTTTTGACATGCCCTTCAATGATGAAGAGTTGAAGAAAATCCCGTTTTATCGTCCCAGTGAAGACAGCAATGAGATGCGTTATATGCGGGAGCGGCGTAATTCCTTGGGAGGGTATCTACCGGTACGGCGCACGGAGTGTGAAACCTTGGAAGTGCCGGAGTTGGGCGTGTTTGGTCCTTTGCTGGAAGGCACCAAAGACCGTGAAATGTCGACTACCATGGCGTTTGTGCGAATGCTGAATTCGTTGGTGAAGCAAAAGTCGATAGGTGAACGGGTGGTGCCGATCGTACCGGATGAAGCGCGTACCTTCGGAATGGAAGGCATGTTCAGGCAATTGGGTATCTACTCTTCCGTGGGGCAGCTCTATAACCCCACGGACAGCGAACAGGTTATGTATTACCGGGAGGATATCAAAGGCCGGATACTGGAGGAGGGTATCAACGAAGCGGGCGCAATGTCGGCATGGATTGCAGCGGCTACTTCATATTCCGTTAATAACTTCCCGATGATCCCTTTTTATATTTTCTATTCGATGTTTGGTTTTCAACGGATCGGAGATCTTGCATGGGCGGCGGGTGATTCTCAGGCGCGAGGTTTTTTGATCGGTGCTACCGCCGGTAGAACCACTTTGAACGGGGAGGGGTTGCAGCATCAGGATGGCCATAGTCATGTGCTGGCCTCTACCATTCCCAACTGTGTTGCTTACGACGTTGCCTATGCGTACGAGTTAGCGGTGGTATTGCATGACGGTTTACGGCGTATGTACAAAGAGAAAGAAAATGTTTTCTATTACATTACCGTAGAGAACGAAAACTACGTGCATCCTGCTATGCCGAAAGGCGCGGAAGAGGGCATTCTGAAGGGTATGTACCTGTTGCGGGAAGGCGACGAGCACAACAAGTTGAAGGTCCAATTGCTGGGCAGTGGTTCCATTCTCAGGGAAGTGGAAGCCGCCGCAGAAATACTGCACGATGTGTACGGTGTTGCGTCGGACATCTGGAGTGTCACCAGCTTTAACGAGCTGCGTAGCGACGGGTTGCAAAAACAACGTTGGAACATGTTAAATCCGGAAGAAGAACCGAAGCTCCCCTACGTCACGAAGTTGCTGCGGGGCCGGAAACATCCGGTGATAGCCGCGTCGGATTACATTAAAACTCACGCCGACCAAATCCGTCCTTTCATCCGCAACCACTACACTGCGCTCGGCACTGATGGCTATGGCCGAAGTGATTCACGGGAACAGTTGCGTCATTTCTTCGAGGTAGACCGATATTTTGTTACGGTTGCCGCGCTTAGCGCGTTGGCGGACAAAGGTCTGATTGGCCGCAGTAAGGTAGCCGATGCATTACAGCGCTTTAGTATCAGTTCCGACAAACCCTACCCACCCCATGTTTAAATCAGGAGAATGACCGTGGCGATTAAAGATGTGTTAGTGCCCGATCTCGGTGGATCAGATGGGGTCGATGTTATTGAACTTTCGGTACAACCGGGTGACCGAATCGAAAAAGAAGATACCTTGCTAGTTGTGGAGTCAGACAAAGCAACGGTAGAAGTACCGTCACCTTATACCGGAGTGGTGAAAACCGTTGTGGTCTCTATTGGCCAGTCTGTTAAAGAAGGCGATAAATTAGTAGAGATGGAGTTGGACGGCGATGAGTCGGAAGCATCTTCAGCAACGAAGAAAGCTGAATCAGAGAAGCCGTCGGCACCGGCCAAAACAGGCAACGCTGAGGACCAGAACAGCAAACTCAAGAGTTCAGAGGCGACGACTGCTGAGAAAAAGCCGTCTTCATCGTCGGATAAAAAGTCCGAAGCAGCCGCAGCCAGCAGTCATCAAATGGAAGTGATCGCCATTCCGGATATTGGTGGTGGCGAAGATGTGGATGTCATTGAAGTCAACGTGCAGGAAGGCGATCAATTAGAGCCTGAACAAACGCTCGTGGTGCTGGAATCCGATAAAGCCACCATGGAGATTCCGTGTCCAAAAGCCGGCACGGTTCGTAAAGTGCTGCTGAAAGTGGGGGACAAGGTTTCGCAGGGTACGCCTGCACTGGAGTTGCTGGTGGCTTCCACCGGGCAACCGGCTGAAGCAGACAGTAAACCCGCAACGGAGCCAGCTTCTTCAGGCAGTACGGCGATATCGTCAAACGAAAAAGCGCAGCCCGCAGAGCAAGCTGCCCGGGTGTCCGGTGTGGGTGAACAGACCCTCACAGCAAGCAAGAAAGTGCATGCCGGTCCGGCAGTACGCCGACTAGCTCGTGAGCTGGGAGTGGACCTGGCGATGGTGAAAGCCTCTGGCCCGCGTGCTCGGATATTGAAAGAAGATGTTCACGCTTATGTTAATAAGCGCTTATCCGGCAAAGCCGAGGCAATTGCAGAAGGGTCGGGATTACCGAAACTACCGGAGATCGACTTTGCTAAATGGGGCGAAGTAGAAGCAGTCGAACTGAACAAAATTAACAAACTGACGGCAACCAACCTGCATCGCGCATGGGTGCACATTCCGCACGTCACCCAGTTTGATGAAGCGGACATTACCGAGCTGGAAACGTTCAGAAAGGCAGAGTCTGCGCGACTTAAAGAGGAAGGCGTTAAGCTCACCTTGCTTGCGTTCATGGTAAAAGCCTGCGCTAAAAGTCTCCAGGAATTTCCCCGCTTCAACAGTTCGTTAAGCCCGGACGGAACCCACTTGATTTTTAAGAAATACATTAACGTGGGTATAGCTGTCGACACGCCCAATGGTCTGGTCGTGCCGGTGATCAAAGACGCGGATAAGAAATCAGTGAAAGAGATTGCTCTGGATATGCAGACTTTGAGTGAAAAAGCCCGTTCCAAAAAACTATCACCCGGGGATATGCAGGGTGGTACTTTTTCAATCTCGTCGTTAGGAGGCATTGGCGGGACGGCGTTTACGCCAATAGTGAACTGGCCGGAGGTGTCGATTCTGGGCGTTTCACGTTCGCAGATGAAGCCGGTGTACAACGGTGAGGAGTTCGAGCCACGTTTGATGGTGCCGTTATCCCTTTCCTATGACCACCGGGTAGTGGATGGTGCGGATGCCGCTCGTTTCACTACCTTCTTGTCACGACAACTGAGCGACATAAGACGTTTGCTATTTTAGCGTTGGTCAAAGATTTTTGGCCGGGTTGACGGTGGTCGCTCAGGCTGCAATGCAGCTTTCAGCGGAATGCAGTTTGCGAAAATGTTTCACAAACTCATTCCGCTCTTTAATGCCTATGGGCTGGCTAAGGAAGTATCGCTGCCAGCAGTCGGTAATGCTTTCAATATCGTCGTCCAGAGGCAAGGCTAAATTTCGGTATTGATAGACTAGCCAAGCGATCGCAGTGGCGTAACGTAAATTGGCGACCAGCTCAATGTGAGGCGCCTTAGTGAATTCATGCTGTGAAGCCATACCTCGAACCGTACTAGCGAGATCGCAGTCGTAGGCGATATGCTTATCCCACACTTCCTGGTGCAGGTCTTCACTAATACCGAATACACCGACCGCTTCATTCTGTAATAGATGCTGCCCCATATCGGATTGATAGCAGGCTGTGGCCAGCATCAGCTTATTGGCAGATTCGGATTCCACCCCCAGCAGTTTTAATGTGGGTCGAATAATGTAGTCCATAAATTCACGACTGTTAATGCCCATTTTAATACTCCAGTCAAAACAACCAATCTCTATTACTACAGTAAGCAAGGAGTCTGCCAGGACGGGGGCGAGGCCGAATGCGTTCCGTATACTATCAAGATGGGTCTTAAGCGGGAGTATTTCAACAGAGATTCGTTGTTGAACGGTATCTATTGTTAAAGTGAGTAAATCGAAATTTAGATCCGGTGGTAAAAAATGTCACATTATGCCGCTATATCGCTGTTTCTCGCTGAAAACGCTGCCCGAGTTGCGGTTAGAGTGGGAGCGTGTTTTTGGTAACGCGCAAATCATTCATGGCGACCTGACACACAAGGCCGCGATTTTTTTAGTGTATAAACCGGCATTGGATAAGCGCTTTAATAACTAAATAGTGTTAGAGAACGCGACGCAACGCCGAGAGGATAAAGCGGTAGTTTCCCAATATGAAAAATTTTCCGACACTTTTGCCATTAATGCGGGTTCAGCGCGATGGGAATTGACCCAAAGTACGGTCCAGCTTTTGTAAGCCCTGAGTGTTGCATAACCCGAACCGAACCCGATTCCAATCTTCGAAAAGACGAATGAGCACACCATTTTTTGCGCAATGTCGGAATAATCGGGAGGCCCAATCTGCGTCTTTTTGCAAACTGCAAAACAGGCCGCTGTTGTCTATTGCCAATGGGCTAAAATGATCTCGCAATAGCGCAGCAAGTTGTTCCGAGGCAGTGTGAATTTGCTGCCGGTTCTGACGCTGCCAAGTCTGATCGAGTAAGGCTTTTTCGCCCAGGTAGGCGGCGGGGTGGCTGATGCCCCAGGGGCCCAGGCTTTGCTCGACAAAGTTCAACAAAGGGCCGGTGCAATGGGCAAATCCCAAACGGATACCGGCCAGGCCGAAAAACTTTCCGATTGATCGCAAAACAACAATATTGCCGGGTAATGAGAATTGCAGCAGAGATTCTTCCGGAGTGGGATCCATAAACGCTTCGTCCACAATCAGGCAGCCGCTTAAAGGTTCGAGCACGCTGGCTAACTCAATCAGTTGTGAGGCTTCAAATCGTTTTCCGGTGGGGTTGTTCGGGTTGATAACGATCACTACGTCATCGCGTTGCAGCTCTGATGGGCGGGGTAATTCCGGGTAAAGCATCACGGTGTGCTGACGGCGTTGCCATTGGTAGCGATATTCTTCGTAGCCGACTTGCGGGATCCACGCCCGGCAGCGCGAACGGTTTTCCGGTAAGCCTTGTATCAACCATTGTGAACCGGGTGTAGCGATACAGTGGCGTCCGTAGTATTGTTGCGCCGCCCAGTGCAGCGCGTCATAGGAGTCCGGCAACCGTTGCCATACTGATTGCGGAATCGGGGGCGGTGTCCAGGCAAAAGGGTTGATGCCGGTGGATAAATCCAGCCACTGTTCCGGTGGTATGTTGAATTGCCGGGCGGCCTTTTGCAGTTGACCGCCGTGCTGCGGTTGCATCATAAAGCCTCGCCTGTAACAAACCAATGGCCGGTGTAAGCGAGAACGGAAAACAGCAAAATAAAAATCAGCAAGCTCCGGTCAACCAAGCGGTTAGCCTGCACAATATGTTCCGGACGGCATTCTTCTTCACCGCCGAAATAGGGTTTGTCCTGTTCTACGCCGTGATACACAGCGGGGCCGCCCAACCTGACATTAATTGCGCCGGCCCCTGCCGCCATTACCGGGCCACCATTGGGGCTGGAGAGTTGTCTTGCAAATCGTCGCCAGCTGGCGATGGCGTTACTGGTTCTGCCGGCGAAGGCATAGCACAGTGCACATAAGCGTGCAGGAACCAGGTTGAGCAAGTCATCCAGGTGTGCCGCAGGCGCACCAAACCACAGAAAGCGGTGGTTGCGATACCCCCACATGGCATCCAGGGTATTGGCTAAGCGATATAAAACTGCGCCGGGAGCGCCGAGCAAAGCAAACCAGAACAACGCGCCAAAAATGCTGTCGCTGCCGTTTTCCAATACCGACTCGGTTGTGGCACGGGCGCATCCGGATTGATCCAGGCTGCTGCAATCGCGGCTAACCATTCGGGAGGCGTGGTACCGGCCCTGTTCCAGGTTGTTCGAGGACAGCGCTTGGTAGACTCGCTGGCTATGCTGGAACAGGCTTTTGCGGCCTACGGCTAAGTACAACACGGCGATCTCAAAAACGAAGCCGGCCGGGGTGGCGCTAAGCCAGACGCTGAGTCCAACCCATGGCACAACCGCAATCAGCCAGGCAATGAGCCCGGGGCCGATACTGGTACGTGAAGCAGGGTGACGGTTGAAACGGGATTCCAGGTTGGCAGCCAAGTGGCCGAAGCCTACCAGTGGATGCCAGCGGCGGGTTTCCCCCAGCCACTGATCAAGACTCAGTGCAATTAATATTTTAACCACTACAATAGGCACGATTCTGAAACCCTGAAAAAGACGCGATTGTAGCATGATTGGCCAAACAATAATGGTTCAAGGCACCACCTCCGATGCCGGTAAATCCACTCTGGTAGCCGCCCTGTGCAGGGCATTCCTTCAACAGAACAAGTCAGTGGTGCCCTTTAAACCGCAGAACATGGCTTTGAACAGCGCGGTCACTATAGACGGTGGCGAAATAGGTCGCGCCCAGGCTTTTCAGGCTTACGCTGCGGGTTTGGAGCCGATGGTGGATATGAATCCGGTCTTGCTGAAACCCACTACCGATATGGGAGCGCAGATCATCATCCAGGGGAAGGCGTTACACCAGATGAGCGCAACTCAATACCATGGCTATAAAACCATTGCCATGGAAGCGGTGTTGGATAGCTTCAGGCGCTTGAATGAGCAATATGATCTGGTGGTGGTGGAGGGAGCTGGTAGTCCGGCCGAGATCAACCTGCGGGACCGGGATATCGCCAACATGGGATTTGCTGAAGCAGTGGATTGCCCGGTAATTCTGGTCGCGGATATAGATCGCGGAGGCGTGTTCGCACACCTGGTGGGTACGTTGGAATTATTGAGTGAGAGCGAGAAAGCCAGGGTGCAAGGGTTCGTAATCAACCGGTTCAGAGGGGATATCGCACTATTGCAGCCCGGGCTGGACTGGCTGGAGGAGCGCACAGGTACGCCGGTTTTGGGGGTCCTTCCCTATCTGCACGGGTTACATATCGACGGAGAGGACGGCATCAACCCATTGCAGGCAGATAAAAACGAGGGCAGACGATTGCAGGTTGTGGTACCGGTTTTGCCTCGTATCAGCAATCATACGGATTTTGATCCGTTGCGTTTACATCCGCAGGTGGATTGTCATTACGTGGGGGCAGGGCAAACCATTCCGCCGGCCGACCTGGTGGTGTTACCGGGCAGTAAAAATACCATTGCCGACCTGCGCTGGTTGATGGAGCAGGGTTGGGCCAGCTATTTGCAAAAGCATCTGCGCTATGGCGGCAAATTGATTGGTATTTGCGGTGGTTTTCAGATGTTGGGCGATTTGTTGGTGGATGAGCAGGGCGTCGAGGGTCCAGCGGGCAGCGTTGCGGGGTTTGGGCTCGTCGCTATGCGCACAGAGTTGATGCCGGATAAACAGCTGCACCGTAGAACCGGCGTGATTCTTCCCCTCAATGTTCCGGTGGCGGGGTATGAAATTCACGCTGGCATCAGCAGCGGGCCCGGATTACAAAATGCGATGATCCGTTTTGATGGTATTGGTGCTGGGGAAAGCAATGAAGCGCAGAGTGACCTGGATGGTGTGGTTTCTGACGATGGAAAAATAATGGGAACCTACCTGCACGGACTGTTTGATCAGTCAAACGCTCTCAGTGCCATTTTGGAGTGGGCTGGCTTGGAGCAGGTTGAAACGATGGACTACCCGCGGCTACGAGAGCAGCAGATTGAGCGGCTAGCGCGCTGCGTGAACGAGCATCTGGATATGGAACGTTTGCAGCAAATGATGCAAAGCTGGTATGCCGTCAGGGCAAAGTGATCGCTGCTTTCTGTGTTACCCCCAGGCGACAAGGCCAAGCAATAGAACCGCCTCCAGAATTTCTATGGCGGCGCCTGCGGTATCTCCCGTCACACCGCCGATTTTGGTGCGCATCGACGCGCGTAGATAGATCAAGGTAATCGCTGCCAGGGTGATGACAAGGACCAGCACGGGGCCCGTTATCAAAAAACCAAGAAACAATATGGCTCCCAACTGCCAGAGGGTTTTACCGGGACTGACATTGCCTTGAAATGGGGAGCCCAATCCATGCTGTCTTACGTAAGTAGTAGTCAGAAAAAGCAAGGGCATGGCTGAGCGGGCCAGTGCAGGAACCACTATCAAATACAGCGCGTGATGTTCAAGCAGGGTTTGTAGGCAGGCAAACTTCAGCAATAGAACGCAAGCGATGCTCACCACCCCTGCAGGACCGCAGCGAGGGTCCTTCATGATGGCGAGCACTTTCTCCTTATCATTGCCCCCCAGCCAAGCATCAGCGCTATCGGCTAACCCGTCCAAATGCAATGCACCGGTGATGAACACCCACGCGAAAACAAGGAGCGCTGCCATTACAGCAAGACTCAAGCCCGGTGCGACCCAATTCAGGAAGAGGCTGGCACAATACAAAAAAGCGCCCAATAATGCACCAACCAGGCCGTACCAATAGAGTGAGCCGGCCACTTCCTCTTCCGGGTATTGCTTTAACCTCACCGGGAAACGAGTCAGAAACTGCAAAGCGATCATGAACGCATTCATAGCTCAGCCTTGGAATCGGTTCGCGAAAGTGAGAGCTGTATTGCGACGGCCTGCCTGATCGGTGTAAATTTTTAACCGGGTCATTCCCGCATAGGGCACTTCAAAGCAGAACGTATCGCTGGGCTGTATATTCAACAAGTAGGTCAGGGCGGCGCGGATGACACCACCATGAACAACCAGCAGAACATGTTGATTTTTTGCGGCGGTGATAACCTGATCCAGGCTCTCGCTGACCCGCGCCAGGAAATCAGAGTAGGGCTCTCCCTCCGGTGGTGTATGCCCAGCCGGGTCTTGCCATAACTTGGTCAGAAGTTCCGGGTATTGCTGCCAGGCTTGCTCCGGTGTCAGACCCTCCAAGGTACCGAAACAGAGTTCACGTAAGCCATCGATTACCGTTAAGGGAATTTGCTGTTGTTGAGAAAGCGCACTGGCGAAGGCGTGACAACGCAGCATCGGTGAACTGAAAACCGCGTTCCACCGGCAACCGGACTGACTGGTGGAGTTGCGAAGTTGTTCCCAACCGCGGTGGCAAAGAGGGTCGTCCACCGAACCACGGTAACGTACACCGCCCTCCGGCTCACCGTGACGGATCAGATCGAGCGTGGTTGTATCAAAGGTTTGCGGTTGACCAAACATCGCTTAGCCTCCCAGTTTGGCTGAAACCGCCGCTTCCGCGAAAGTGGCCATTTCATTATGTAAGGCGCAGGCTAAGCGCAGCAACGGCACCACCGTAGCAGCACCGCTGCCTTCGCCCAGACGTAGATTCAGATCCATAATAAAGTCTATGCCCAGGTGTTCTAGTATTGCCCTGTGGCCGGGTTCAGCCGAGCTGTGGCTGAAAAATAAATAAGGAGCGATGCCCGGATTCAGTTGCAACGCTATCGCGGCGGCGGCGGTGCAGATAAAGCCATCCACTACTACCGGCAGTTTGTTTTGCGCTGCCGCAATATAGGCACCAGTCAGCGACGTAATTTCAAATCCACCCAGAATTCGGGCAATGGATTCTGCATTGGTGAGGTTAGCTTGGTGGAACTCGATAGCCTGCCGAATAATATCAATTTTTCGCGCCACCCCTTGCTGGTCTAGTCCGGTGCCTGGCCCGGCAATATCGGTGACCGGCTTATCGCAAAGCGAGCAAAGAATGGCGGTTGCGGAAGTGGTGTTACCGATGCCCATTTCACCGCCGATGAACAAATCGGCTTGCGCTGCACAGGCTCTCGCCACCGCGGATTTGCCGATTGACATAGCTTGTTGCCACTGTGCTTCAGTCATCGCCTCTTGGCGCAGAAAGCTGTTGGTTTGTAGTGCAACAGGCTCATGTAATACACCAGGCAATTGTTCCGTTATGGCGTGGGTGCCGGTGTTGACCACTTCGAGCTGTGCATCCAAATGCCGGGCTATCACACTGATGGCGGCGCCACCTGCGATAAAATTACGCTGCATCTCCACGGTAACAGTTTGAGGAAAAGCGGAAACCCCTTCTTCAACGATGCCATGATCGCCGGCGAATACGGTAATGTAAACTGCCTCCACCGACGGCTGTGGGTTGTTCTGAATAGCAGCCAACTGAACTGCAATCTGCTCCATTTTTCCGAGGGCTCCGGGAGGCTTGGTCAATTGCAATTGGCGCTCGGTTGCCGTTTGCTTCATCGTCGCGCAAGGAGGCTGCACCGGTGCGCGCCACCAGGGGGGGGTACTGTTATCTGAATTCATTGAGTGTCTTTTAATAGTTGAGGAAGGCCAGCGACTACCAGGGTAACGCGATCGGCGATCTGAGCAATGTCCTGATGGAGCCAGCCACTTTCGTCGACAAAGCGGCGGGTGAGATCACCGATTGGTACGATCCCGAGTCCGGTTTCGTTACTAACCAAAATTAAATCGCATTGTTGTTGGCGTAATTGTTCCAGTAGAGCCGCTTTCTTTAGGGCAAAAACAGATGAGTCGCTCAGGCACAATAGGTTGGATACCCAAAGCGTCAGGCAATCCACCAATATTAAATGGTTCTGCCGGTCATATTCTTTCAGCACCTGATCCAGATCCACCGGCTCTTCCACGGTGATCCAGTTGTCCGGCCGGCGTGTCTGATGATGATGAATGCGTGCGCTCATTTCAGCATCCCGGTTCTGGGCCGTGGCAATATACACCACTTGCTTCGCCCGTGTAGTGGCGATGCGCTCTGCCATGGCGCTTTTGCCGGAACGGGCCCCGCCTAATATAAAATCAATCATGTCTCGAACCGCTTTCGGTTCCACATGACTTCCTTACCACCATTTGCACGTGCCAACACCCGTGCTGCCACAAAGAGAAAATCCGAAAGCCGGTTCAGATACTTTATACCCCAGCTATTGATGCTTTCCTGTTTTGAAAGCGTCATCACCCGGCGCTCAGCTCGTCGGCACACAGTGCGGGCCAGATGGCAACTGGCTGCGGCACGGTTTCCGGCAGGCAGAATAAACTCTTTCAGGGGAGGGAGATCCGCGTTCATGGCATCAATATGCTGTTCAAGACGGGTAATAAAGCGTTCGGTCAGTACACTATGGCCCGGTACACAAAGCTCGGCGCCCAGGTCGAACAGATCATGCTGAATTTCCTGCAGCCAGAGCGCCATGGATTCGGCAACGCCTTCTTCTGCCAAAACCATACCCAACACGGAGTTCAGCTCATCGGTCGTGCCGTACGCTTCCACTCTCAGGCTATCTTTATCTACCCGTGATCCGTCACCCAGGCCGGTGGTGCCCTGGTCGCCTGTGCGAGTGTAGATCTTGGATAAGCGATTACCCATTGGTGTAGCTCCTTGTGAGTAGGTGGTTTTGCGAGCTTATTTTGTATCAAAAGTCACAGAATAGAGGCGCAATTTACGTCTAAGATGAAGGTGGGTCAAGTCGACGGAGACTCAGTTTGGCCTGCCCTTAAAAACTAATTTAAACATAAGCAGGATAGCTTGTGGAGGCGATAATGGGTTCGTTGAAAGTAGATACAGCGCTATTGAAAGAGCTCTTGAGTGCGGCAGCCGGAACCGCCCTGATGCACCGCGGTACAGAGCATGAACTTTTTGTGCTGGGTCAATTGGAAGCAACGGCTAACATGGCCTATGTCGCCTGTGCCAATGCTGGCGATGATGAGTTGGAGATTTTGTGTCAACAACTGGCTCTGGATGCGCTTAATCGCTTTACCGAATTAAGTCAGCGCTCTGGTTCGAAACGAACCAACGAAATTGCTGAAGCGACTAACTACATTCCCTATCAGGCGGTGAAAGCGAGCTAAGCGACTAGCCCAGTTGAGCAAGGATTGCTTTGTTTTGTTCTGCGGGAATGCCTAAGGTGTCAGCCCGCTCAACCAAATAGCCGGTGATAAAATGGATTTCGGTTGCGCGCCCGGCACGAGCGTCCTGCAGCATCGACGATACGTTGCCTGAGGTTCTTTTTGCTACGGACTTTACCAGTTCAAATAACTGTCCTGGAATGGGTTTACGTACGCCTACGCCAGCCATAACCGCCTCCACTTCACAGCAAATCGCCCTCATATCGCTTAACGCTCGAGGAATTTCAAGCAGCTGTCCGTTGTTACAGTTATAGATCACTGTGAGCGGGTTAATGGCGCAGTTGATCGCCAGCTTATCCCACAGTCGCTGAAGAATGTTGGGGTCGTATTGCACCTCCAGCCCACGTGCCTGCCATGATTGGCTCAAGCTCCTGGCTTGCGGCTGCAGTTCCGGTTGCAGCGCTCCTATCCAGGTGTTGCCCACGCCCGCATGAATGATGCTCTTCGCTTGCGTGCGATGAGCGCCCTCGGTAGTGCTACCCACCAGGCAGGCGGAGATGGGGCATAAGCGTTGCGCGATATCAAGGGTACCCATCCCGTTTTGTAGTAAGAGCAGTGTGCTTCCAGAGCCAAGCCGCTGTTGAACGGAGGCGAGTGCTGCTTGTGTTTGATGGGCTTTAACCGTTACCAGCAGATGGCTTATGGGTGTGTGTCCATCGTCTGTAGCGAAGGTCGAGTTGAGGAATTCATGTGACGCAAACGGTTGGAAACGTAGATTGACCTGCGCAGCCCCCTGGTGGCGGGGTATCAGTCGTGGCCTCATCCCGGCCTCTGCCAAACGCCATGCAAACAGAGAGCCGATGGCGCCGACTCCCAGCACATGCCACGTTGGGCCATTCATGAAAGGCGTTGTTTAGTTACTTTTTGCATGGCGCCAGCGTACCACCATTAGCCTGCCGGTTTCACGTGCGGAGGGAATTTGCCGTTGGGTTATTGCCAGCATTTTATCCGCAGCAGGGAAGCCGGTCTCTTCATCGGCTGCAGACATGCACATGGCTGCTTTCAAACTGATAAAGCCCTTACTGCTTTTCAGTGCTTTGATATTCAATGCGTCATAGATGCGGCGATAGGTGACTGCATTTGCTTGCATGATATCAGCCTGGTACGTCACGATAGCGAATTGCTCGTTGGAGAGGCGAGCGACCGCATCCAAGGGCCGGACAAGTTGACGCAAGCGGCGGGATGCACCAACGATAATTTCACGTAATATTTGTTTGCCGTGCTCTTGCATCAGCGGCTTGTAATTATCGATATTGATAATCATCAGGCACGCTGCACCATTACGGGAGCGGGCATGCAGGATAGTGTCTTTCAGGCGCTCAATGGCAAACTGGGCATTTCCGAGCCCGGTCAACGGGTCAACCAGGGAGTGCTTTTTAAAGCGCTGATTGGATTCCACCAGCAGTTGGTTCTCTTTCAGCAGGCGATTTTGTAAAGCGGATAGGCGGTCAGCAGCGTAGATGCGGGGTAACAATTGCTGATTCATAGCAGACTTATTTATGAAGTCATCGACGCCTTGGTCAAATGCCTGCTCCAGCGCTTTGTCCCCTTCCTTGGCCGTTAGCAGCATAATGTAAGTAAAGTGGTTTGATGCTTCGTCCATTTGCCTTACTTTGCTGGCAAGCTCCAGTCCGTCCATTTCCGGCATTAACCAATCCGCGATCAGGACGCTCACCGGACGGGAATCCAGCATTGTAAGGGCTTGCTGTGCACTGCTCGCAGTGCGGATATCTTTAAAGCCGGCCGCTTTAAGTGTGCGGCCTATGACGGCACCGGAAAATCGGGCATCGTCCACAACCATTATGGGTAAGTCTGCATTTGGCATACGGCGTTTTTCAGCTCGGTTTGTTGTTCTGATAGTTATTGAAGCACGTAGCATTTCAGTTTGGTTCAGGGCACAGGATCTGTCTACTTTATATGGCTACAAATGTCCAAGGGGCGAAGACTATATCACTGATTGACCTTGATTTTTTGGCCTTTAGGCATTTATTGGTTAGGATGCATAGGCGGCGATCGGGCCGCCAAGTCTTCAGGAAGGAAATCGAATGAAGCGCGATGCCAGATTAAGCTGGTTTGAAGCACTCAAGGCTTACGGTCAGCCTAAAGTCGTTTCTATGTTGTTTTTCGGGTTCTCCGCCGGGTTGCCCTTTCTGTTGGTGTTTTCTACTTTGTCTGCGTGGCTACGGGACGAGAACGTAGATCGTTCCACTATCGGCTTTTTTAGTTGGGTCGGTATCATGTTTTCCATCAAGGTATTCTGGTCGCCAGTGGTGGACAGACGCAGTATACCGTGGCTCAGCAAAAAGCTTGGTCAGCGCCGTAGCTGGATGCTGTTGGCGCAAATGGGCATTATGCTGGCGTTGGCTGCGATGGCTATGACCGATGTAACCAAAGAGCTTACCTTGCTGGCCCAATTGGCTGTGTGTGTGGCTTTCCTATCCGCTACCCAGGATATCTGTATTGACGCTTACCGGATCGAATCAGCGGGTAACGAGATGCAGGCCAACATGGCGGCCACGTACATATTCGGCTACCGGATTGCCATGTTGGTGGCCGGTGCGGGCACGTTTTATTTGGCGGATTGGGTCGACTGGCGCTTCGCCTATTTGGTGATGGCAGCGTTGATGTCGGTGGGTGTCATCTGCACCTTGCTAGTGAGTGAGCCACTGGTGAATATTGACCGCGGCACGATGGAGCTGGAAAACGAAGTCATGCAGGTGGCCAAACGGGTTCCGGCGATTCCCTATCTCTTGCCCCGATACCGCGTGGAGTGGTTTCTTGGGGCGGTCGTGACACCTTTCGTGGAATTCTTTAGGCGAAATGGAGCCTATGCCTTAGTCATTTTGCTGTTTATATCGGTGTTCAGAATCAGTGACATAACCATGGGGGTGATGGCAAACCCGTTCTACCTGGACATAGGTTACAGCAAGTCAGAAATCGCCTCTGTGGCCAAGTTTTTTGGTTTCTTTATGACGATTGCCGGCTCGATTCTGGGTGGCGTCTTGGTGGCCCATTTCGGGCTGTTTCGCCCCTTGATTCTGGGCGCCGTACTGGTAGCGCTGACTAACCTGCTTTTTTCCTGGATGGCGGGACAGCCCAAAGATTTGGCTTTTCTGGCAACGGTGATCAGCGCCGATAACCTGTCAGGAGGGATATCAAACGTGGTATTTATTGCCTACTTGTCTAGTCTTACTAACAGGCACTACACCGCAACTCAATATGCGTTGTTCAGCTCCCTAATGACCTTGCCTGGCAAGTTCATTGGCGGATTTTCCGGGGTAATGGTGGATGCACACGGTTATGAGTGGTTTTTTGTTTACGCTGCGCTACTCGGGACGCCGGCCGTTATGCTCGCTATCTATCTGATGTATCGAGAGAAAATAGGAATGGCTAAGGTGTCCATAGATACTGTTTGAGATCAATTTTACGACCGCTCATGACGATGCCTTCATCTTGCAGTCGTTGTTGCTGCTGCTGCCAGTGGTCACTTCCTGGCGGAAATGAAGATTCGCCTTTACTGTTAACGACCCGGTGCCAGGGAATCTTGCTACCGGCGGGTAGATTCTTTAAGACGGTACCGACGTAGCGGGCGTGGCGGGGCATACCGGCTAAAGCGGCAACACCACCATAGGTGGAAACCTTGCCCTTCGGAATGGAGGCTATCACCTGTAATAGGATGTTTTTGCTTTCTTTTCGATCTGTGGGGTAGTTCATACCGGACCTTTTTGCACTGCTTTACTATCCTGCAGTGAGAGGAAATAGGGTTGTTTGTGAACTGGGTACAGAGATAGACCAAACCTGACGTTTCAAGGATGCTTTCTGCGATGGATCTACATAAGCGCAAAGATAACCAAATACACCCGTGTGTTATTGGATTGGCTGGACTTAGATGGCAATCCATTGTCTAATCACACGCCAAACAATCCCACAAAATCAATTGACTACTGGTGCTGAGAATCAGAGGTGCTCATGAGCTGACGTTTATCACCCGTGCTACAGGCGTTTAGCATGGTTTTGCCATCCAGATTCAATCTTAGAATGACGCTCCACAACAATGCAATATACAGGCAAGTGGAAATTAAAATCCTCAGGTAGTGGTATATGAATAAATTGAACTTTAGTAACCCAGCTAACGCCAGTCTTTTAAGCATTATAATTCCGGTGTATAAAGACTTGGCAGGCCTGAGTGACACCATAGGTTCAATTAAAGCGTGCCACGGCGTGCCGGGTTTCGAGCTTGAGATAATCGTGGTAAATGATGGCGCAGATCCTGATATTTCACAGTTCTGCAGGACAGAAAAGCTGGTTGAAGTTAGCATAAATCCCAACCGGGGTTCATATTTTGCCCGGAACAGGGGTATAGAATGCAGTCACGGCTCACTGATCGGCTTTGTCGATGCTGATATATTTGTCGACCGGCAATGGATCGTCAATGCGGTGCAGAAACTGGATACTCATGACTACGTCGGTGGCAGTATCCAGGTCATTCGTGAGGGTGTTAGTGAGACGGTTGCCGATTATCAACAGTTGATAGATTTTAATACCCGGTGGCATATGAGCTCCATTCATTATGCGCCTACTGCAAATGTCTGGGTTCGGCGAAGTCTGCTGGAGAAGCTCGGAGGTTTTGAAGAAAGCCTGTTTTCAGGTGGTGATATGGAGATGGGGCGGCGTGTGTATGACGAAGGCTCGTTACAGCAAACCTATGCAGACGAAGTGGTTGTGCGCCACCCTCCACGTGACCTTAAGGGGCTATTTGCCAAAAGCAAGCGCTTAGCCTATGGGCACAATGTCATTGGTAATGCGTCAAAGCTACAATCGGAGTTCACTTTGATTCAGTCAGTCAAACGTAATCTCTCAAAAGGTGACGATAGTCGAAAATTACCAATTCTGGTGAATATTTTAAGGGTTACTTTGTACGCACATCGTCTATTATTTAAAGTCTACTACAAGCATTTTCTTAAGGATGCTGAGTTTCAAACTGTAGTTAACGGGACTACTAAAGTAGATATGCATGATTATCGTTGAAATAGCGTCAAATTATGTGAATAGCGGCTGAATTCGTTGCCTAACAGTGTTAAGTGGTAACAAATCTCGAAATGATTTCCCGTCCGGGAAAGGTTAGCCTAATGCTTACTTTTCGACATGTATTGAACTTAAACGGAACTTGTATGACTGGTTCTCCATCGAAGAGTCTATTTGAAGCAAACATAATTAGTGATTCCACGTATGTCAGAAGTATGAAAGAAGCCTATTACAACCTATCAATGAATAGGCTAAACACTTCTGAATTTTTTGACCAACTGCGTGCTGAAATGGCAACCGGTGGCCAGGTCGTGGTGAATTTCGTGAATGCGCATTGTTTCAACATTGCTCAGGTTGACATGGAATACCGCAAAGCATTGAATTCAAGTACTTTTGTTCTGAATGACGGCGTCGGAATTCAAATCGGAGCCAGCCTACTTGGATTTCGATTCCAGGAAAACATGAATGGCACAGATCTGATACCGAAGATTTTGAGCACCCCTAAATTGTGCGAAAAGGGTGTATATTTGTTGGGTGCCAAGCCTGAAGTCGTTGCCAAGGCTAGCCGGGAAATCCAGGCACGATGCCCTCAAGCACCAGTGGTAGGGTATTCTGATGGCTATTTTAAGGATACGGACGAAATTCTTAAGAAGATTAATGATAGCGGCGCCCAGGTCCTGATTGTTGCAATGGGCGTTCCGATGCAGGAGTTATGGGTCGAGAATAACCGTCATGCACTGCCCGGTGTCCGATTGATTGTTTCCGGTGGCGCTATTTTTGACTTTCTTACCGGTACGGTAGCAAGGGCTCCGGTCTGGATTCAAAAGGCTGGCTTCGAATGGTTGTTTCGCCTGGCACAAGAGCCCAGACGGTTGTTCAGGCGGTATGCTGTGGGCAATGTCGTGTTTTTGTTTAAAGTGTTGAAACTGCGTATTAAAATGTCGCGTCCGATTGGTGATGGTTAAGTCTGCATTTCTCCCTTCGAATCCATAATTTAAGTTATTGTGTACATCTATTTAGCGCAAGGGCAGTACAGATTAATGGGGTGGCTTGTGTTGAAATGGGATAGTTAAGACTGAAATCATGAAAGAAGAAGTAATGGGTGGCGAGCCGGTCAGGTTGATACTGGGGTCAGGGCGCAGTGGAACAACGTGGATTCAGGATTCACTGGCGAATGCCAATGATTTGAGGCCAGTATTTGAGCCTTTAAAATCGGTCTCCAGTAAAGTACCTCAATTCGAATATGCCTTCCTTGATAAACAGCATCAGTCTCCCGAGTTAAAATCCTTTTTGAGCGATGTCTTTAATGGGCAGTTTCGTTCGATCTGGTCAGACTACCGTATGATTCCAGATAGAGTAATACCCTCTTTGAGTAAGGTGGAATCCTGGGAAAGCATCAAAGCATACAGGCGTCATCTCACCCAGCTCCTTGAGAATTACCGTATGCTTTCTACTGCGCTTAACCATAAATCAATTTTGGTAAAGTTTATTCGCGCGAATCTAATGTTAAGCTGGCTGCAGGCAAATTTTGATACAAGAATTGCACTGATTCTTAGGCACCCGGGCGCAGTGATAGAGTCTCAATTACGGTTGGGGGGTGAGTCCTGGGACCCGGTTGCTCGTTTGAGTTATTATCGTCATGATTCACAGTTTGAAGCCGGGTTGGGGGAGCGATATGGTCGTTATCTGAAAAAGGATTTAAGTCCTGCCCAGATGAATACCCTCATATGGGCGATAGAAAATCAATATCCGTTGGAGCAGGCTGAAAGTGAAACCTACCGAGTGTTTTGCTATGAATCTTTGGTTAATAGCCCGCTAGAAGAGTGGCCCAAATTGACGAAAGTCCTGGACTTAAAAAATGTCCCCCAACTGTCTGATCTGGTTAAACCATCCCAGCAGGCATCGTCGAACTGGGAAAGTGAGAAAAAAGATTATTCCAAGTCTGCTAAATGGATGTCTCGTATATCTGATAAGGACAGGGACGAAGCTGATATTATGCTGCGCATGCTGGGCGTCCGACGGTATTCAATGGATGACCCTAACCCCAAGCCCGGCGTCTTTTAGTGATTGCAATATGTGTATATGAATATTTTTAAATTCAAATTGGAACGCGCTTGATATGGAACTGACGCTATCTCAAATCTACCAGATTGGCGGGGCTTTGGTGTTGTGTTTTGTCGCCTTGATTTTGAGTTACCGCGCCTCAGAAAAATTCCTCGTTAGCTTTTTTGTACTATTAATTCCGTTTCAGATCGTAGATACACGGTACGCAACGCTCAATGTTGTATTGGCATTTTTGTTTTCCTTCTTTCTTTACCTAAGAAAATCACTTACCTCGATACCGCTATTACCTGCGCTGGCTGCAATATTGTTTTGTTACTTTTTAAGCCTGACTCAGGTGCATCCAGTGCAGAATCTCGATCATATTTACTATTTGATAGCATTAGTATCGAGTTTCTTGAGTATGGCCCTTGTTTACAATTTCGTACTGAAACTCAAGTCATACGAGTATTTTTTTAATTTGGTGCACGTTTTAAACGTTCTGGTGTTACTTTACAATGTTTTGCAAATGTGGGCGGGAGATCAGTATTCAATCAACCTGGGGGGCGGGATCTCCTTTTCTATTGTGCCTGCTCGGACTGGTGATGACTTACGATTGGCTGGGCCGTTTGGGTCGACTATGCCTGGCTTAATTGCAGAGTACCTCGTGATCTCGATCTTACTGATTTGTTATGACCTTATCTGTTCTCAAAACAAGAAAAAGAAACCCTATCTAATTCTATTAACCTTGGCCAACCTGGGTTGTTTGATCGCCACGGGGAATAGGGGAGGGCTCATTGGTTTAATATTGTTTTTTGCAGTGTTCCTGATGTCTATGAGCAATGTGCTCGGCGTGGTTCGGGTGATAAAATTGCTCGCTTCCAGCTTGGTTCTATTTGTGGTTGCGGCCGTAATAGTCGTTAACTATACCAGCTACAATCGTTTGTTCGATCGACTTGAAGGAACAGAGATTGAGGGTGGTGTCCCGGATACGCGCTCCAAAACCTGGCCTGCAGCGATAAAACTCTTTGAAGAGAAACCGTTGCTGGGACACGGGCCAAGACTGAATTTGTTCATGGAAAAAGAAATGGATATACCTGATCATACTGTGATGGATCCACCACCGCACAATTTGTATTTGTTCATACTTTGTACAGTGGGGTTGGTTGGGCTTAGCGCATATGTGATTTTTTTCCTGGCTATGCTAAGCAGGGTTGGGTCGGCAATAAAAGGGGAAACCGGGGATGTTTACCTGGACAATTTCCCCAAGCTTGCGACGCTATTAATTTTGTATTTTCTGTTCGATCAGATAAAAATTGAGTATCTTCGATATACAGCAACAGACTATTGGCAATATGCCTATATGCTGTTCGGCTTTCTTCTCGCACTCTCAGATAAGAAAAAACTCATGTTGGGGAATCGTCAGAATTCTATTGATAGTAGGTTCGGCTCTGCTGCATTGGCTTAATATCTGTGACTTATTCAGATTTGTATGACTACTTTTAATTTGTATTTGGAACGTTAATGATTACAAACACTGCAGATGTTCGTGAAGGAGATGTGCTGGAGTCAGAAATTGTGATAGTCGGAGCTGGTGCGGCGGGCATTCCAATGGCGCTGGATTTCGCTGAAGCTGGTTTTAGTGTATTGCTTCTTGAGTCGGGTGAGTCAGACCAGAGCGACGACATGCAGGCACTTTACTCAGGAACCGTAACTGACAGAGCACTGCACAATCCCCCTGAAACTTATCGGCAACGACGCTTAGGTGGAACGACCGCGATATGGGGAGGGCGCTGTGTACCATTTGACCCGATAGACTTTGAGCAAAGACCTTATGTTAATTTTAGTGGCTGGCCAATTACCTCTGATCAGTTGACACCCTATTACCAGCGAGCTAATGACTGGCTTGAAGCCGGCATCTCAGATTATGACGCCAGGACCGCATTGGCGCCAGGAACACCCGAGCAGATTTTGGGGTTGGAATCAGAACGGATACATACCAACAGTCTTGAGCGATTCTCGAGGCCAACGAATCTTTTCATAAGGTATAAAAGGCGACTGGAATTACAGGTAGGTTTACGCGTAGTCAGTGGCGCGAACTGCACTGGGATTCGACTCACTGAACAAGGTGAGACAGTTGATCGGCTTGACTTCCAAACCATGACAGGCAAGCGGTTTTCAGTTAAGGGGGGAACCTATATTCTATCTGTAGGTGGGATCGAAACTGCTCGATTGTTGCTGGCGTCTAACGATATCCACCCCGAAGGCGTCGGAAACAAACACGATGTTGTAGGACGCTACTATCAATGTCATATTGCAGGTAACGTAGGCAAGCTGACTTTCTCCGGGCCGATAGAGTCAATTCATCATGGCTATGATATATCACCCGAAGGTATTTATTGTCGACGTAGAATTATGTTGAATGAAGAAGAGCAGCGGCGTTTAAAGGTGAATAACGTTGCGCTTCGGCTGCACTTCCCGAAAATAATTGATCCTTCCCATAAGAACGGCGTGCTTTCTTCCCTCTATATCATGAGATGGTTTATCCGCTACGAATATGCGGTTCGGTTAAAAGATGGTAACGAGCAAGGTATACTCCATTATCTGAAGCATATAATAAATATACTATCCACGCCGTTTGATACTCTGACATTTGCGTTTAACTGGGTGCGAAAAAGGAATTTGGCATCAAGAAAGTTTCCTTCCGTTATTCTTACGAATAAAAGTAATTTATTTAGCCTCGAAGTGCATGGTGAGCAGGAACCAAATCCTGAAAGCCGGATAACCTTAATTGACGAGACGGATGCTCTGGATATGCCAAAAATTAATATTGATTGGCGGTATACCCAGCAAGATATTAGTTCGGTACGTAAGACAATGCAGGTATTTGCCGATGAGCTAGAACGGGCAGGAGTAGGTAAACTTGAAATTGATGACGAGAGCTTCGAAGCAGAGTTGATGCGATTTGGGGCTTATGGCGGGCATCATATCGGAACGGCGAGAATGGGGGCCGACCCGGAAACGAGTGTGGTCAATGAAAATTGTCAGGTCCATGGGCTGAACAACCTGTATATTGCAAGTAGCGCGGTGTTTCCAACTTCCAGCCAGGCAAATCCAACGCTTACGCTTTTAGCCCTCGGTTTACGATTGGTTAATCACATTACCTTGAATTCAAAAAGTACGCATCAGAAACAGAGGCACTCTGCATAGTCATGAAAGTATTAGTTCTGGGGGGCGCGGGATTTTTGGGGCAGGTAATCGTAAAAAGATTACTTGAACAAGAAGGGTGTAGTCCAATTATCGCGTCAAGAGGGCCGGGGCCTTCGCAGGGTGCAGAAGCGATCTCACTTAATGCACTAGACAGGGAGCATCTGGCTCGGGTCGTTTCCGATGTTGACTGTGTGGTGAATTGCGTAACAGGGTCTAAACAAACCATAATTGAAACTTCGGTATCGCTTGTTGATGTACTTCAGAACAGCAAGCATAAACCTAAGTGTGTCCATATGAGTACAATGTCGGTGTACGGAGGGCAGGAAGGGCTGGTCGCAGAATCCGCTGCAACGCAGGCTGATATTGGCTGGTATGGCGAAGCTAAAATTGCTGCTGAAAGGGCTTTTAGCTCTTATGTTTCACAGGGTGGCACAGTATATATACTGAGGCCGGGATGTATCTACGGGCCTGGTAGTCAGCTCTGGACAGACCGAATTGGCAAGCTGTTAAGTTCCGCGCGCCTCGGGGATTTAGCTGAGGCAGGAGATGGCTGGTCAAACCTGGTTCATGTTGACGATGTCGCAGCTGCCACATTATCCTGCATTAGGGATTCAGAAAATTCGGGAGAGTTTATATTTAATCTGGCCGCACCTGACAGTCCGCGCTGGAATCGGTATTTTCAGGATTTTGCACTGGCATTAGACGCTACTCCTCTGCAATTTTTACATTCCAGGACATTAGCGGTCGAGACTAAAATAATAGCTCCACCAATTAAAGTTCTAGAGCGCATTTCAGGAAAATTCCGGATGCGGAGCGATTGGCTTCCTGAAAGTATTCCGCCTTCATTGTGTAGACTCTGGGGACAGCATATTAAATTGGATAGCCGAAGTATTGAAGACGTTTTCGGCTTTAGATGGGTGCCTTATTCCCGGGGTGTTGAAGAGAGTGCAGAATACTTCAAGAATCGGTTTGGATCGTAAGCAAATGGGCCGGTTGGTCGCAGAGCTTTCATTGTCGGCGGGCTCGTGCTTCGAGAGCTCGGAGAGTTGTATAGATATTATTGGATTCAGGTGCAAACAAATTGGCGTAAAACGTTGCGGCTGAAGTAACTTTGAACATAAGTAATTTCTCAGAAGGGATTGAGGGAGTGTCGATGAAGCTAATCTGGGTTCATATAAAAAGCAGTATATCGGAAGTGCGACAGTCTCCTTTGTTGTGGGTGTTGCTTGGTGTTTTATTTATTGGCTTAGTGCTTAGAGTGTGGGGTATTTCTTTCGGACTACCTAATCTTTATCACGAGGACGAAGGCTTCGAAGTCAATCGTGCATTGCAGCTGGCTAGCGGTAGTTTTGATTTTACCCGCATAGGAAAAGGTGGATATTTCTATGTGCTATTCGCAGACTTTGGGCTTTTGTTTGTATTCCTGAAGTTGGTTGGAATGGTTGAATCAGCAAAAGATTTTGCTTTGTTGTTTATTCGTGACCCCAGTTATTTCTATTTGATGGGGCGCTTTACTACAGCTGTTATTGGAACATTGAGTTTATTTCTGATGTATAAAGTCGGAAGTAAAGTGTTTTCTAGACTGGCCGGGGTCATAGCCGCGGTGCTTCTCTGCGTCAATTTGCTGCACGCTCAGCTTTCCCATTATATTACAGTGGACATTCCGCTGACCTGTCTTTGTTTGGCTTCTTTTATTTTTATATTGCGGGTTCTGGAAGATAATAAGATCAGCAATTACTTGTGGGCAGCGTGCTTTATTGCATTAGCGTCCATGACTAAGATGCCTGGTTTTATTCTGGTGTTTCCGTTCTTTGTAGCACACATAGTCCGCCAGAAATCTGAAAGCCGAAACATTCTGATAGCTGCTTTTGATAAAAAGTGGATTCTAGCCTGTATTCTTCTCGCTCTTGTTTATATCCTGGGTAATCCGGGAATTTTGATTTATTTTAAAAGTGTAGTTCTTGGTGTTTTCCAGATTTATAAAAGCCAAATAGCTAGCTCGGATTCCTCCGACATTGGTGGCTTAAATGAAAGCGGGGAAGCGCTTAGTCCTTTAACTTTCTACATCGATGCTATTTTTTCTAGTATGGGTCTAGTCGTTTTTGTTATTGCTCTGGTGGGAATGCTGGTTGCGCTTCTAAAACCTAAGATAGAAGCCATATTACTTCTGCTGTTTGGTGGTGTGTTCTTTTTGGCATTAGCACTATCTGCAGATCCTGTTTTGATGTTCCCCAGGTACGTACTTCCTATTATTCCTGTCATCGTTTTATTCGCTGCACAGTTTATTGTGATTGTTTCCGAATTGCTGAGTAAGCATGTGCATTTGGATTATTCGGTTTTATCAATAGTTTTTGTTGCGCTGCTGGCGATTGGTGGTGTAAGAGGGGTAATCGAGGAAAATATGCGCTTTTCAATCCAGGACTCACGTACGGTGTCCCGGAATTGGATCGAGGAAAATGTTCCGGAAAATGCCACAATTTTAGTGGAGGGGTTCACCGCTCAAAGTTTTCGCGGTAGTACACCAATTTTGAATTCAAGAGAAAATATTCAATTGGCGATCCAGCATTTTGAAGAAACAAATCAACCCGGGAAGGCTAAGTATTTCCGGCTCGAATTAGAAGCCAATACTGGAAAACGTTATGATCTGGAATTATATAACAACACTAATTTGACTGATTTGGCAGGGTATCTTTCTAAAGGTGTCGAGTACATAGTGCTTCGTCCCGATTATTTAACCAAGTCCCCTAAATATATGGAAACCGGTCCGCAGTTTGTGGAAAGCATACGCAACAACTCTACGCTGGAACTTGTAAAAACTTTCATCGGTGAGTCATCGGGTGGTGCTGGTCCGTATATTGAACTATATAAAGTAAAAAGCATTAACTAGTGCATTCGTTAATTTGAGAGGGCGGGATCACTTGAAACCGAAAAAACATGTTGCTTATCTAGTTCCGGAATATCCGGTGGTATCCGAGACGTTTGTTTATCGTGAAATTCGAGTGCTGATCTCCCTGGGTTACCCAATATCCACCTATGCGCTTAGAGAGAACCCGGACAGTTTCGATGTGTACAAGGACGGATTGCCACCGGCCCACTCAATTTACTCGAAATCAATAGTGTCGCATATATGCGCATTTTTGGTTTGTCTATGCGCGTCCCCCAAGGCCACATTTAAAACGCTTCAGCTCTTTATCCATGATGCTATTGAGCTAAAAGGTTGGCAGGTAAAAGGGAAGTTGTTGGTGCAGTTGTTTGCTTCCAGTTACTTAGCTAGAAGTCTCTGCAAGAAAAATGTGGATCATCTTCACGTGCATTTCATTCATAGTCCAGCCCAGGTAGCAATGTACGCATCGTCATTGTCTGGTATTCCTTTCACCGTCACAGCGCACGCGACGGACATCTACACCCATGGACAGTTGTTGGTGGAGAAATCCCGGCGAGCCAAGTCCGTCGTAACCATTTCGGAGTTTAATAAAAAGTATTTGGAATCCATTGGAGTAGAATCGTCTAAAATTTCTGTTATCCGATGCATCCTGGATTTGCCCGAGTTAGATCAGGACATTTGTCGACCCGATTCGACGCGAGGGCGATTCGTTTTTGGTAGTTTAGGCAGGTTGGTCCGGAAAAAGGGATTTCTTACATTGTTGCGGGCATATAAAATACTTTTGGAATTAAGTGATGAGCAACCACTCGAATTGCAAATCGCAGGTAGTGGGCCTCAGCTCAGGGAAATCGAAAGCCTGATTAAAGAGCTCGGTATCCAGAATCAAGTTAAATTGGTTGGCGCTTTGCATCAATCCAAAGTGTCGGGTTGGATGCGTAATCTGGACTGTTTTGTCTTGGCGTGTGAACAGGATGCTAAGAGTGGGGACATTGACGGAATTCCTGTCGTTTTGATGGAGTCAATGTCCTATGGCATCCCTTCGATTAGCACGGAAGTTTCCGGAGTGCCTGAGCTGGTGATAGATCAAATTACCGGGTTGTTGGCCGCACCTGAGAATCCAGCCGATTTGGCGCAATCAATGCTGATGATGATATCAAACGTCCAATTGAGGTCTCAGATGGTTGTTCGTGCTAAATCTCACGTCTTTGATGAGTTTTCAAAAGAAACTAATATCGAACGGCTTGTGGAAGTGTTCGAAACCTAATGTTTTTGTGAATTCGGTCTAAGGAATAGTCGGTATAGTATAAACCAGCCTAGAGCCGACAATTGATTCGAGATCTTTTCTGCTCTTTATAGTGACATTTTTTCGAGCCTGCATTTTGGTGCTCATCCAGGAAGCTAAAAGAGCAACATAAACAATGAAGATGTAATAAGCTGTTTTATTCGGGTAAATTGAGCGTTTGGGTGGAGTTGCTTGGGACACGAGGTCTAACCTCCCTGCCTTGCCTGATTTTTCCAGGGCGAGTGCTACTCGTGCGTGGTATATTTTCCTTCTTAGTTCGTCCAATTCCGTGCGTGCAATATGTTGGTCTAACGCAAGCCCGTTATATTGTTTCTCTATTGAATTGTCAGCATTGCGGAGGATGCTGCTTATTTCGGCAATGTCTTTCTTGGCTTCGTTTAAAAGCAGCTTTCTTCTGGTTATTTCAGAGACAAGCTTGTCTTTTTTATTGGTTATTCGTTTATAGTAAATTGACTGCTTCAGAATAGATGCGTTTTGTATGGTATTTCCGGATGCCAATTGATGATCAAGTTCTCGTATGTTTTCCTTCAGATTCACAATATCGGGATGATCGGTTTTAAAGTTTTCATTAAGCATGGTTAATTGGGTTTTGTAATCACTTAATAATTTTTGTAAATACGCGGTTACCTGATCCGCATTGGCGTCTGATGGGAACAAGTCGAGTTGCTGATTGGTTTGGCTGAGAATGCTTTCTTCTAGCTCAATCGTATTGCTTAAATAATTGGCACGAGATCTTAACTTCAGCAGTTTGTTGCGGTTTGCCAGATTTTGCTTTGGCAGGATATCAAAGTTAGTCTGTTCTAAGGTGGAAATCTGTGTTTCCAGCTCTTTTATCTTCGATTTATAGAACGTCTCTTGTGACAATACAAAATTCAGCGCGCTTTGAGCTTCGCTAACTCTTGAATTCTGGTTTTCAAGGATCATGTCAACGCCCAGGGCATTAATTATGGCTACAGTGAGTTCTGGATCAGGGCCATCCACTCCAATGACGAACCCCGTGGTTTTGTAAATGGCCGTTCCCCAGGCCTGATAACCTACGATTTCTTCGTAGAATTTAAAGGATAGCTTATCTAGGAGGTTGTCCGTTAAGCGGTCAATTTTTTCTTCTGTAAGTGAATCTGGAGAATGAGACTTTAGCTCATGTTCCACGACATAGTATTTGATTTGCTCGGGTGCCGTTAGTTTGGTGAAAAGTATCTTAACCCTTTCCTCTATTGATCCCTCTACCGTGGTGTTGAGCAATGGTTCAGGGATTTCGTCTTGCGTGAACATTATTTTGACCAAGGATCTGTAAGTTGGCGGAATAATGTTTACCGTCACCAAGCCAATGCAAAGTACGGAGAAAAAGGTAAAGGAAAACCGTTTCCAATTCGGAATTCGATCCATAAGTTGCAAGATGACTTTCATATAATTCATATAGCTAGCCATTATTTTTTGTTTCTATCTTTTTGGTTTCAATTGATTGGTTAGCCGGCGGTGGGGACAGACCCGAAAAGCTGTTCAATCAGGCTGCTCAATTGCCTAGTCTGATTGATATACGGCACCACTTTCCCTGAATATTGCTACTGAACGTAGTAATATTCAGGGAAAGTGGTGCCAATAGATCCAGGGAAAATGCTAGGCTCATTTTGCATTTACGGCTCCTTTAAAGTCAAGGTAACGAAGGTGAACTTGTTTATGCAATTGTTACTATAGACCTGAATTGCCCCGATATTTAGGGAAAGTATGTTGGTTGATCTGAGCGATTCAGCTATTTGGCCCAAAAAGTTGTAAAGGCTGCTTACGCATTGTTACTTGATTGGGATAGTTTGTGGTCTTAGTGTCACACTCTTTCTATTGCGCTAAAATGGACTGAAGAGAATAATACGACATCCTTAGTCAGGTCACCCAGCCTAAGTGAATTCACGTGTCCAACCCTGAAGGATTTTAGATCGATGAATGAAGCAAGTAGTTTGAAGGATATTGGAAACCTGTGGGATGCGATTAAGCGGAGAAAAATAGCCTTCATCGTTACTTTTGCCATCACACTGGTGGTGGGTGTCGCCATAGTACTGTCTATGCCTTACATATACCGATCGGAGTCCACGGTGTTGATCGAGCGGCAAATATCCGCTGACTTGGTGTCGACAACCATTACCGGAAATATCCAGGAGCGGATCCAGGTTTTACAGCAAAAAGCCTACTCCCAGCAAAATTTGATCAAACTGGCCCGTAAGGTCGGCATGCTGAAATCCCAGCCAGAGCCAGCGCCTAAAGCGGACCCGGAGTCTGTGGATTCGACCTTGGCAGAAGAATTGAGTAACAGTGATTTGACTGTTGAAGATATTGAGAGTTCAGGGCTCGGAGATCTGACCACCACAAGCCCTGATGTCGTCGAAGCTGAACTGACTGAAGATGAGTTGGAGGTTCTCGATACTATTTTTGAAAATTTGTATGTTGATTTGATGGACGTTTCGGTCACTGAGAGTAAGAGTGGGCGTAGTAGCAACGTGGTGGTTTCATTTGTCGTGGCTTACGAGTCGACTGACCCGAAATTGGCCGCAACGATGTCCAGCGAATTAACTCAGTTATTGTTGCTTGAAAATAAAAGTGCCCGGTCCGAGAAAACGGTGCAGGTAACTACTTTCCTTAACCAAGTGCAGGCGCGGCTGAAAGACGAAATTCAGGGAGTGGAAAACGAAATTGCACAACTTCGTGAGCAAGATTTTGAGTTCCTGCCTGAGCAGTTGGATGATGCCAGGAAAGAAGTGGGTAGTAAGCGTGAAGAGTTGATCAATATCAACGGCGAAATTAGCTTTTTGGAATCAAGAGAAGGCCAATTGAAGGCGCGATTGAAAGGCACCCGGAAGCACGTTATTTCTGATAACACCGATTCCGCAGCTATGCAGGATCCAGTGGTTCGTCTCCAGCAGGCCAAGCTGGATTTACAGATTGCATTGCAGTCATACACTAAAAATCATCCGGATGTGATTCAGCAGCAAAAGTTAATTCAGGATTTGGAGAATGAGATAGAAGCTGGTACTTATGCGGGACAAAGTGATTTGGTGGTGGCAACCAACCCCGAATACATTTCGATTTCTGAGGAGTTGAATCAGGTGATTTCTCAGCTGGAAAGCACGAAAGCAAGAAAAGCACAATTCCAAAGTACGATAGATGAGTTGGGCAAAAAGTTCAGCGCCAATCCCGCAGTGGAATTAAGATATAATCAGTTGATGCGTGATCTGGAGAGAGCGCAGAAAGAGTATTCAAACATTAAAAGTAGATTGTACGAAGCGCAATTAGCGCAAAGTATGGAGCAGGAGCAAAAAGGCGAGAGATTTACTTTGCTTGCTGGAGCAAATTTGCCGCGGGAACCCGTTAGACCAAATCGAATAGCGTTGTTTATGCTCTCGTTTATTTTTGCAGCTGTCGTCGCCGGTGGTCGTGTTTTCATGTCTGAGGCGATGGATAATACGGTACGTAGTGCAAGAGATATGCTGGCTATTACCGGGGCGAAGCCAATTGGCATCATCCCTGTTATTGATTAACTCGTCTGGTTATGTCGCTTCTGCAATATATTAATGCCCCCGCCATTGGCGCAATGCTGTTCACCTAAGAGGAGCAGCATTGCGATTCACCGGATAGGGGCGTTGATGCCGCCATCACAATGAGCTGCGCCGATATAATCGCAAACCGGCTTAAAGCGGATATCCGCTGGAGACCGATCAAAGCTTACCTCTGTCATCGACGCTTCTCGGCGAATCGTAGCACAAGAGTAGCCCCCACAACGCCTGATAAACTGACTCAACCTGCTTGCTTCGTAGCGTGATGGCATTTTTCTGCATGGAATTTTTAATATCGCGAAAGCCGGGCTAAATTCCGCACCGTTGCTGGTAGAGGCGTGACACCGCTTTTGTGGAGTCCTAAATGGGCTCGAAGCTCATCCGTATCTTGTGTCCGAAATAATGCGCCATTAACGGCCATGACCCTTAAGCCACTCCATATATCATCTGGATAACGCTCATGCTCCCATTGGCTGCCGGTTTGGCAAAACTAATGCGCAACGGGTTCGGGCGCTGGCAACGCCGCTGCGAGCAAGCAAGCTGTCCGATGCCGACCCTTGGGCGCAGATGTTGAGCCGCCGCGCCGCCTCATGAACGGGCTCATCGCGAAACAGGTCCATACCTAACACTAACCAACGTACCTGGTCTGTGGGCAATCGACGTCACCGAATGGTTGCTGAACTGGAAAGTCGTAAGGCTGATTCCGCCTACCCGATAGGGATATTTTGAGTAAAAGAGCTGAGATTGGAAAAATTGAATAGTTCGGTTAGATCAAGTAAATCATTCTGACAAGACATAAAAAAATCCGATACCACATATGATATCGGATTTTCTCAAACCCTGCTGTCAACTGACATTCTTAAGTAAACAGCATTGCGCCATTGGCGGTTTTTGACTTTTCAGTTTTCACGGTTAGTTAACTTTTGCAGCTAATGAGCTTGGTGGGTTAGGCGCTGAACCAAAGTAATATGGTGCAATTTCACCGATACTACTATTGTGGTCGCCCACCATAAGCTCATCAAAGTAAACTGTTCTGGGCTTAGTTGAGCGGGTCGATGTTTTGTTAGACATACATTGCTTGTAAGTCTTTCCAGATGCATCCATACAATGCCATGAGTACTTGTAAATATTCAGTGCCACTTTATGCTGATCTGTTTCCGTATTTGTACCGTTATGAGTGAAAACAGGTTTGGAGCTGCCGTTAAGGTACATTTTGATAAAGCCGTTGCAGTTATTTGTGCCTTTTTTACACATACGGAAATTGAAGACAACATCCTGCCATTTATTTTTTACCGTAGGCCAAAAGTAGGCTTTAGATTTGCCTGGGCTGCTATAACTGTTTCTGAATTCAGCCCTGAACTTGCCCTCGAATTCTTCGATATTGATAGCGTTGGCGCTGTTTCTACGGCCCGATGACCCGTTCGAGTTCTTTTCTTTGTATAGCTGGAATATGCTGTCTCTGTTGTGAGCATGGTCACTTACCCAGCTGCTATCCACTTTGAAAGAGAAAGCGACCCAATATTCTTTGCCTTCTTCGATCTTCATGCTTTCGTAAATACTTATAGCCTGACGCGGCTTTTGGTGAATGCCGTTATTGAGGGAGCTATAGTTGCAGTTATACCTGATTGTTTGGGCATTAGCGTATTTGCCGTATCGTACGTCGTTAGTTACCAAACGGTTGTCGTTGTCTTTATTGTAGGCATTAACGCTGTTTGAGCAGTTAGGCCCGAAAGCACCATAATAAAAACTATTGTTGCGGTCTTTTCCACCTGTCTTTATATATCCAGTCTCAAAATCCCCGCGATATAAAATATCGGAATAGGCTAGGGGCGAAGCTAGTACCAGGCTCGCTGTAAGTGCTTTACACACATTTTTTAATGTGCTTCTGCGCACTCCTAAAGTAAATCTGCTCATTGAAAAATCTCCTTACTAAATCGCTTTTTGCTGAGCCAAGTGCTCGCTGGGTTAACGAATTCATTATAGTCCAAGCCATAGCCAGAAATAATCAAGGCAGGGCATTGATCCGCTGATATGTGATACAGACCTCACGCAATATCGAATTCTGAGATGTGGGTTGCACATATTCCATGGAAACTGACACATACGAAAACTTGTGCAGTTATTTGATGGTCTTATTATAGGGGGGTGAGGGGGTACTAGTGTGAGGTATGTCTCATTTTTGCGAGCTTTGGTGTGATCTTCTATGTCATTTTGATTGGGCTTTTCTCAAACGGCCCGTACGGGCTGTTTCGTCTTGATCTGGCTAGTTTTCGGTTGTAATCTTGCGGCTCTTTGTCGATTCTGCTTCTACTGTCTTATTACTGGGCCATTTCCATTGGGCCACTGTCGTGGTGGGCAGGATTTGGGCTAGAGTTATAGTTTGTGCCGCGAGTCCATAGGGCGATCTGGTTCCCGGACAGTTTGGGGGGCTGGCCTTGGGGTCTGCAGCCAATTCAGTCCAGGTTCTGAATCGACGGACATTTGGTGGGATGTGGTTGAAGGTATTAAGGTCCAATGAACAAATACATCGAAATGTTTGAAGCAGCGAAAAAAGACCCAGCTAAAGCATATAAAGTCGTTAAACTGAATGTGCTCGGTTTGTTTGGGGGGCGTGATTACCAGAAATTCATGGTTTTGACGAAGTCTCGGACCGGGTCGAACCTATTGCTCTCTTATCTGAATTCTCATCCGAACGTATATTGTGAAGGCGAGAAATTCTGGAAATTGAGTGGCAGAAACTACAAGACTATCCTGCAGTCCGCTTACCGTAAGCAGCCAGCTTATATCAAGGCCAAAGGCTTCAAAATTTTTTATTATCATCCGTTGGATCAGGAAACATGTGATGTGTGGGGCGATCTTGCCCGCATGGAGGACATTCGCGTGATCCACTTACAACGCCGTAATGTGTTGAAAAGCCATGTATCCCACAAAATTGCGGTCGCTAATGACCAGTGGATGTCCACCCATCAGGGCAGGGGGGCGACGGAAAAAAAGAAAGTTTATATATCAGTCGAAGAGCTTAGAGATGTTTTCGAAAAGACGGAATCAAGGGTTGAGACAGCGAACACGACATTTAAGAACCATAAGACCATGACTGTGTTTTATGAGGATTTTGTGCGTGATCCGGAAGTTTACCAGCAGATCCTGGATTTTCTAGGTATGGATAGATTACCTCCCCGCACCGTGTTAAAGCGCCAAAACCCGGAAAAGTTACCAGATTTAGTAGAGAACTATTCGGAACTCAAGGCCGCTTATAAAGATACCCGATGGGCTTCTATGTTTACTGATTAAGGGGAAGGAGAGTTGGCGTCGCTCAAACCCTTGTCATAACGGTACGAGGTCACAAAGCAAACTGTCATGACCAGTAAGCTTCCAGCCAAGCAAACCAGAACAAAATAGTGCAACATCTCCTCGATGCTGAGAGCGTATAGGGAGCCCAGAAAGAAGACTAACGACCTTGAACTCAGGTGAAATACTTGCACATATAGCCAAATATTTTGTTTTCTAAGCACCTCAACGACGACCGAGCTGGGTATGGTAAGCCAAAGAGAGAAAAGCCAGGGAATTAGTATTTCGCTGTAGACGCCCGCTGTTCTCCACTTTTCCCCGAGCAACAGGGTTATAAACTCCTCACCGAACAAATAAAGTGCGCCAAAAGGTACCAGGCCGACTACAAAACAGAACGCCAGAAATTGAATGTACGACTTCGTAAGTCTTTTACCGTTGTTTTTTTGCTCGGCCAAGCGTTGATGGTATACCTTCCTGGCAGTATTGGAACAGACCGTAACGGGGGCTTGCAGCAGGCGGATAGCGATCGCATAGAAACCCACGATTTCAGGCGCGTACAGTGCTCCGAATATCAACATGGGCAGCTCGGACGCAAGTCGGTTGATAAAGCTTGCAGGCGCATTAAATATGGGAAAATCCTTATACTCCCGCAGGGTCTTTTTGAGGGATCGTGCGTTAAAGCTCCTAAATGCAGTTTTCAGTGTGCTTAAACTTAAAGAAGCCAGAATTCCGATCTTGAAAAGTGCACCAATAAATAGGCCGCTAATTAGCGGCCAAACGGCCGACCCTAGAAAATAACCCAGTGCCAGCCTGGTTGAACCGAGTGATATTGGGTCTACCATATTGGCCATAGCCAGATTTTTGAAGTGTTTGTAGCGTACGGTCCACATCTCGAGAATCACTCCGGATCCGACTATTAGCGCCATTACGGGTACTAGATACAGCCAGGCTCCGAGCTTATCCTGATAAGGAAGGAAGCTATGCATTGAGTTTGTGACCAAGATCAACGTGGTGCATATAAGTACGGTTAACATGCAAAATAACGCGGCGTTCAACAGCGAATTTGCTTCATCCTGGGTTTTGCTTATCACAATCGCTCGCTCATAGGTGAGCGGGGCAAGGTTGCCTATGAGTGCGGCAATGGACAGGAACAGTGCTGCTACACCGAAGTCGGCAGGGTCGTATAAGCGGCTGATAATCGGTGCTATGGCCAAAGAAAACAGTGAGCCCGCTGCGCCTCCGCTTATCATGAGCATAATGTTTTTAATAAAGGGGCTGCTGCGCATACGTGGCCTTGTGAATATGGCTTGGAATCAGGGCATACTTGGGACCAGTCGATCGCATGGTCGTGGTGGAAGCCCGGAATTTCAAATTGATACCGATAATGCAGTGCGCGCTATCGGTTGGTATAATTTGCGGGGTCATTGTAGTCGACTCTACCTGAATCAAAAACTGTTTCATTGATAATGGCTTGTAAGTTTTAATTCAGAATTTGCTTGGTTCGCGGGCCTGTATATAACAGTGTTAACTTCTGTATAGACTTCGATGCTGTTAGGTGGATAAAGCTGTCTAATATTGTCGCCTCGGCTTATTATAGGTCACCGTATAAGCGTCGAGACTTAGTGGTTTAGGAGCGAATTAGTGAATATGCCGATGGCATAACGGGTGAAGGTACAAACAGTGCCCCGATGTTGTTGTGTTCCTTACCAGTATTGTTATCTTGGTATAAATTTTGCCTTTCTCGCTGAGGCTGGCTTGAAGTTTTGCCCGATCAATGCCCTGATTGCACATGGTGGGGTTCGCCTGCGCTGAGGGGGCTTGAAATTATTTCATAAATAGTGATCAAAGCTACACTATATAGTTGTAGGTAGCAGGCCAAATATAAGCACCTTACGTTATAATGAACTGAGTTAGTTGTCTGCCGTAAAGTGGTGACCCTTGGTAGATAGTATGTTAACCAAGGCGTATATTTATTCCGGAACATTTGAGCATGGGGGCTAATACCGATAATGAAGTGTTGCATTTTCAGGAAGTTATCTTCCTTTGGAAGGTTTGAATAATATGGATCGTATTACGAGGGCAATTAAACAGGCGAACAAAACCCGCGAAGTTGTTCAGGAAGACAAGCGAATTGTATCTGGTCTGGGTTCTGCTTTTGACAACAGAATTGAAGTTCCGAAGCCGCTGCTGGAGTCGAACAAGATTATTGCGGGTATGCTGACCAACCCGGTGTCGGAGTCGTACCGCTTACTGCGCACTAAAATTCTTCGTGTGATGTCCCAGAATAAATGGCGGGTGATTGGCGTAACAGGACCGTCATCCTCCTCCGGTAAAACGTTGACAGCCACTAATTTGGCTGTTGCTATTGCGATGACGCCGAACCATTCTGCGCTATTGATTGATGCGGATATGCGGAAAGTTGCACTCAGCCGAATGTTCGGAATCGACCCGGATTACGGTCTGGGTGAGTTTTTATCCTGGAAGGCTTCTCTGGAAGAGGTAGTTGTCTGTCCCGGGATTGACGATTTAGGTGTGATTGTTAACACGCACCCCCTGCAGGGCTCCTCCGATTTGTTAATGGGGGATGCATTGCGGATTCTCATTGACCAGGTTAGGCAGAATGACGATAACCTGGTAGCCATTTTTGATTTGCCCCCCGTATTCGTGGGAGATGATGCGGTCGCTCTGTCCGCAAACCTGGATGCGGTATTGGTGGTTGTGGATTCCGGTCATACTACCCGCGAACAGCTGGAATCCTGTATGGACTTGTTGAAAGATGTAAATATTGCCGGCTATGTGCTTAATAATGCTCCAGATAGCGATCGGAAAGCTCAGCAGGAGTGGGGGTATTAGTATTCATAGCTCGCTTGGTTCAAGTAGTTGCTGGTAATGACTTCATTAGTTCAACAGCCTTTGTGTGACATAACAGTGAATTGGAAAACTTATGTATTGTGAGTTTTATGGGCTCGAAGAGATGCCCTTCAATCTAGTGCCTGACCCTGACTATCTTTTTATGAGTAGTCAGTACCAGCAGGCGTTGAGTGTACTTGAGTACGGCCTGACTAAAGACGGCTTCGCTATCATCACCGGCGATGTTGGAACAGGTAAAACGACGCTTGTTCGGAAGCTGCTGGATCGGGATGATTCCAAGTACACCGTGGGGCTGCTAAACCATACTGTGGTTTACGAACGATCTGAATTACTGAAGTGGATTTTGTTTAGCTTCGGAATTATTCCTGAGGGAGTTGAGGGGCAGGTTCAGCTTTATGGTGAACTGACTAAGTTCTTAATTAGCGAATATAAAGAAGGCCGGCAGTGCATCATGATTATAGATGAAGCGCAAAAGCTGGACTTTGAGTTTCTTGAACAAGTTCGCATGATCTCGAATATCAATTTTGGCAAGCACCAGTTAATCCAGTTTATTCTGGTGGGGCAACCGGAGTTGCGGGATTTGTTGCGCAAACCTGAGCTGCGCCAGTTCGCTCAGCGTATTGCAGTTGATTACCACCTCAGTAACCTTAGCCAGCAGGATACTTATCTTTATATAATGCACCGTATTTCCAAGGCAGGTGGTGATCCTACGCTGTTCGATGATGAATCAAAGTATTTGATTTGGAAACACAGCGGTGGCTTACCCCGTATTATTAATGTTTTGTGTGATACAGCTCTGATTTACGGATATGCGTTCTTGTCTGCCAAGATCAATGCTGAAATTGTGATGCTTGTTATCAACGACAAGAAACAGGGGCTGACGCCAATTAGCAATGGAAACGGGACATTGTCGCTGGAAGATGCTTCCAAAAAGTTGGAATAAATCGCTATAACCAATAATATGCGACTTAGCGCCCCTTAACATGGATGTTCTGCAGTGTGATGCAGCAATGTTTCAAGCTTATAGTGCTGAATCCCTGGTGTATCTGGTGTCATAGACGTTCAATAGAATCAGCTGCAACAAGATTCTCGATATCGGGTGGAAGAAGCTCCTGTCCTAAAGGTCAGCCATTGTAAGGCCTACTCAGTTGTTAAAACTTAAAATACACTTTTTAGTACCGATTATTTATTTGTATTCCAATATAGTCTATTCACTCGCTAAGGGCTGTTAGAACCTCCATGACTGACGCAAAGACACATTTGTTAAGGCGATTATTAATCATCTTAGATATTTGCCTTATGGCGCTCATTTTTGTTTCGCTGACGCGGATACATATTCGTTTGTTCGGTGATGAGTCCGGTATGTACGCCAACATGCCGTTGCTCGCTGTAATACTTCCGGCATTGGCGTTATCCATGAATGCCTGCGGTTTATATGATCGCTTCAGGCCTGAAAAGCTCTCCCGCTTTGCCTTTTCCACCTTCAAGGCATTGATGATTGCTTTGTTTGTTACATTGCTTTTTTCGTTTGTGCTGAAAATTGATTATTTGAGCCGAGAATTAATCAGTAGCTATTTCGTGGTGCTGTTTTTGGTGCTTATCGTCAACCGATGGTTTTTAGTTTGGTGGTATTTCAATAAAAAGGTTGAGAAAGAAGCCAATTATCTAAAGGTTTTAATTATCGGGACGGGTGAGCGTGCGCACCGGTTGACCAAAGAGCTGAAATCTAATTTGGAATGGGGCGTTTCCATAGTCGGTTACCTCGATACAGACGAGGCTATGGTAGGCAAGCACGTTGGCGAGGTTGAGGTGTTGGGCACGGTAGATAAGATTTCGGCCATCCTGAGAACGCATATCGTTGAAGAAGTCATACTCGCCTTGCCGCGTAGCATGATGAATGATGTTGCGATGATTGCGACCGCCTGTGAAGAAGAGGGGGTACAGTTTCTGGTGATGGGGGATCTGTATGATCTCAACGCATCCAGAATCTCACTCACCTCTTTGGGCTCAATCCCGGTGCTTCGGTTTGAACCGGTGGCGCACGACACCGGAAAATTGGTAACTAAACGCCTTTTTGATATTGTGCTTACCGTGTTGGCCATGCCGATAATTGCACCCGTGATGGCCTTTATTGCTATCGCTATCAAGTTGGACGATGGCGGGCCGGTCTTTTTTATCCAGGAGCGGGTGGGTTTCCATAAACGTCGCTTCCCGATGGTGAAGTTTCGCACAATGTGTATCGATGCGGAGCAGAAATTGAAAGAACTGGAGCATTTGAACGAAGCGGACGGGCCGATTTTTAAAATGAAGCGCGATCCCAGGGTGACCCGGGTGGGCGCCTTTCTCCGTAAAACAAGTCTGGATGAAATTCCTCAGCTGTTGAACGTCCTGCGGGGCCACATGAGTTTGATAGGTCCGCGGCCGATGTCGATGCGGGATGTGGATTTATTTGATCGGGGTATCCAGCGTAAAAGGTTTAGTGTGAAGCCGGGTCTAACCTGTATCTGGCAGATTTCCGGTCGTAGTGATCTGCCGTTCGAGAAGTGGCTGGAACTGGATCTGGAGTATATTGATAATTGGTCACTCTGGTTGGATATTAAGATACTCGTGTTGACGGTGCCTGCGGTTCTGAAAGGCAGTGGTGCCGTTTAGTCCATGCTTATATGCCTGGTTACAGAACGGACCATTCGCCGGTCATAGCAGCATAGGCACATAACAAACCATTGGTGATTGCGTGGGCTAAAATGGCATCTCCGACATGGCGAGTCCGGATTCTGACCAAGGCATAAACGACGCCAGCCACTGTTCCTGCTATCCACGCGCCATGTAATGCTCCAAACGCGAGTGAAGAGATGACAACTGAGCTGACCACGATGAGTCGGTTGCCGTGCGCCGAAACGTCACCCCGCGTGGTCACATCAGCTCGTGCGAGTTTGCACAGCAGGTAGGCTCTGAAAGCCAGTTCCTCGGCAATGGGTACGGTCACTGCAGATCCGATAAAACGGAATGCTAGCCAGGCTAGTGCCCAATACCCGGGCAGGTCGACCAAACCGGACATGAACGCCGTGTTAGCTTCCGGGTTAGTTCCCAGTAAGAGAATCCATAACACGCAAACAAGCACGCCGGCGAACGGCGCCTCCCAGCTTAGCCGGTAAGGGCGCAGGTGCAGAAGCGGCCATACTTTGCTAATGGCTATCGCGACCACTACCACCCGTATCGGGTACAGGACATCGAAGCCACTAATGAACGCGGTGCTGAGCAGCGTGGTAGCCAGAAGAGCGACCAGGGGAAGCAGGGTTGCAATAGGTAAATTAAGGGAAGCGGGCACAGGTTCTACCCGGATGCCCAGCTCGACAGGCTTTCTGAGCAGTCCGCTGTGATCCGCTAACCAGAGGACCCCCAGGGAGGTGATGATGAACGTGATCCAGCCAGCCTGGGAGTGGAAGCCGCCGACGGCCACTTCCGGTGACCACGTGTGGCCGATAATGACTAAAGCCGTAATGCGTACGCTGTTGAGTAGCCAGATCGCAATAGCGCCGACTGGGAGTAACAATAATGCCCTGGGGAAGCGTAAGTCGTTGCGGTTGAGATACAGGTACAGCAACGTAAAAGCCAAAATCAACCCGATCCCTTCGTAGCCAGAGCACTCCGGCGCAATCTGCACGGTAAAATCGCCCAGGCCCAGCAGTTTATTCGTGCTGTCCATGTATATCAGGGAATTGTCGAAGAACCCCAGCAAAAAATGCGAAATAATAAATGTGCCTTCAACAAGATTGATAACGGAAAGGAAGCGCCACATTTCCTGGCTTAAAAGCGCTAATGCCCAAACAATGCCGGTGGTAACAGCCGTCAGGGCGAGGGCTTTTTGTTCTGCCGCGAGTACGGTACGCAGATGATTCCAGTTGGTCACGCAGCTCACCCAGCAGGCAGCGGTTGCAACAACGAAGGCCAACCAGGCTAAATAAAGAAAAGCAGGAGTATCGTCGGCAAGTTCGGGTTTGCTGAAGATGCGGGTTGAACAATACAGTAAGCCAAGATAACAAAGTAACTGCAGAGTCAGGGCGATAAAAAACCGGGGTCTGGAAAACTGTGCCAGTAGTTGATGCCAAATCAGATTGAGGCGGGACTTACAGATGTACAAAAGTATGAAAACCGCGACTACCAGTATCTTCGCCAGGCTTCCGAAATAACCAAAATACGATTGCCAAATGGAGAGGTTACTGTTTCTTAGTAGCAGCCCAGCGTCAAATCGCAAAGAGACGAAGAGCAGTTCCAGCGCCAAGATTCCAATGGCAGAGAGAACTAAAATACCATCCAGTTTAGATCGGTGCCACATGGTTAAAGATGCTTCTCTAGTCAGTGTGAAATAAATGAAAAAGGCCTCTGAGTGTGGACTCAGAGGCCTTTTTTGTCACCTTTTTGGCCGTTATTTCTGTTTACGGCGACGCTCACGGGCGATTGATACGATACCACCAGCTAAAGCGAGGGCTAAGCCTGCGCCCGCAGCATCCATTTCCGGAACCGTGTTGCAGCGCTCTTTTTTCTTGCTATGGTGATTTTTTTTACTTTTAATGATCTTCGCAATCTTCTTGTGCTTTTTCTCTTTGGCTTGCTCTATCTTCTGAAAAATTTGCTTCAGGTCGGGCTTGTCATAGCCGCCGGCATGACCCCAGGTAGCATACGAAGGTGATGCCATAACCATCATCGAAAGGGCGAAAGCGCCAGCAGTAGTTATTTTTTTCATGTGTAATCTCCTGATGATCTTAGTGTTAGCTTGGTGCTGTATTTATTGGGTAACGGTGATGCCGATCGCAGTGTCATTGTCAGTAAGCGTATCGGGAGAATGTGACCCAGTTGACTGGTTAAAAAGCAATCAGGATGCCAATATTGAAAACGGCCTAAAGATCAGGAGGTTGAGCCAATTCTGCGTTTTTACTGAATCGGTTTGTGTAAAGAATTTCGACTAAAATATGATCAAATAAGATCTAGCCAGATCAGTTAGGCACGATTTCCAAGAAGCTATGGAGCAGGCTGTCCGGAGCGGATAACCTTGAAAGGAATAACAGTCAGGCTCAAGGGGGCAAAGCTACCCTCCTTGAGCAGAACAGGGTGTCGTATTGTGAAGTGGCTGCTATCGAAGCCCGCCATCCACCTCGACAACCCGGCCTGTAAAATAATCGTTTTCGAAGATAAAGGTAGCTGCTTTAGCGATGTTTTCAGCTTCACCCAGGCGCTTCAACGGTACGGCACCGATCAGGCGGTCACGGGCTTCCGGTTTCATGGATGCGATCATGTCGGTATTGATGGTACCGGGTGCAATGGCGCCGGTGCGGATATTGTAGCGGGATAATTCTTTTGCCCAGACTTCGGTCATGGCCACGACGCCTGCTTTGGCAGCAGAATAGTTGGTCTGTCCAAAACTGCCGTGACGAGCCAAGCTGGAGATGTTGACGATAACGCCTTCATCCACGCCCAGCTCTATCATTTTGGCGGCTGCTTCTCTTGCGCACAGGAACACGCCGGTCAGGTTCACGTCGATTACCATCTGCCATTGCTGGGCAGACATTTTAGTAATGGTGCCGTCTTTGGCTTTGATTAGCAGGCCGTCACGGGTGATACCTGCGTTGTTCACGACACCGCTCAGGGTACCGAACTCCGTCACCACATCATTAAACAGTTTTTCAACTTCCGCTTCTTGAGCGACATTGACTTTGAAGCCTTTGGCTTTCACGCCAAGCTCTTCACAGAGCGCAACGGTTTGAGCGATATCGTCTTCATTCAAGTCGACTATGGCGACATTGGCCCCTTTGCCGGCGAATGTCATCGCCATTCCGCGACCTAGCCCGCGGCCGGCCCCTGTGATTACCACGACTTTATCTTTCAATTCCATAACAGCATGTTCCTCTATTCATGTAGGCTCGACTTGTGAGTCGCGATTATTCCTGTTTTAACGCCGGATTTCCAGGGGCGAAAGGGACAGCTGCGCGTGTGGTCAGGACGTCTGTATCAGAAGGGGGTGCCGAGAAAAAGACGGATCACGCCGCCGATCGGGTTATGCTGATAACCAATGCCGATACGTTGAAAGTCGCTAACCCAGAGATCTATGGGTTCTTTGGTAAAGAGTGAGGCGCCGATCTCGAACACCAGGTCATTCTCAAAATTATTTTTCCACCGCTGATAATAGTCCAGGCCGTTGTAGCTCCAGAAAAGAGAACCATAGACGGTGGGTACGAGCTTTCTCCCCATAAACGGGATGTAGGCACCGACTTTGAAATCATACCCGGTAAGCAGTTTGACATAGCTGTCTTTCACGTGGCTATCTTCGGTTTCATAGCCCACGTAAATCAGTTTGTTGACCCACACGTGATCTGCGTATTTGCTCGCCATTGAATAGCGGCTTTGAACGCCTGTCGAAAACACTCGGGCAGATTCGTGGGTAGACAGGTTTTTGGCCCAGCCAATGTCCAGGTAGGGGGTCAGTTCCCATTGGTCGGTGATGTTAAACACCTTTTCTATACCCGGAATCACCGCGATGGTGCCGACATCATCCGGTAGCTGTAAGTCGTCGATCTGATCCCGCCCATATTCATAAAATCCGAGCGAGGTGGTTATTCTCAGGCGGTAATCCGAGTGTCCCGGGATTTCATAGCTCAAGGGGATGTTGAGCACAAACACCGAATTGTCAGTACCGTTATAAAGTCCGTTACCTAAATAAGATGCGAACACGTAGTTAGCAGGCTCATCCTCTATTGCATGAACACAGGTAGTACAGGCCATCAACAGCACAACCAAAAGAAAGGCGAGTGGTCGGGTGAACAGGGTTGTGACGGTATTGATACAGCGTTTATTCATGAGGTAATTCAGTTGGTATATTCGGAAAGCCAGCCAATATTACCACCAGACATGCTCAAGAACATGGCTGATCTATTATATTTCCGGATATTATTCGCCGTTTAAGGCTGCCCTAAAACCGCCTTTTCTGGTGAGGGCCTGGCTGAACCGGATCAAAAAGGGAACTTGGAAACCCAGGTTTTGTCTCCATATAAAGATATTGCAGCCCAAGTTGACGGCTGCTAAAAGCCATACATACAAATTTAGGAACCATAATGGGATTCGGGCGCGTCTTTCTGTTTATTTTCATATTTGCCTTGCTGGAAGCCATGGTGCTCGGTCAAGTGGCACAGGCCGTCGGATGGGGCGTGACAATCCTGCTTACCGTGTTGACGGCGATGTTAGGGTCGGCGCTGTTTCGCTGGCAGGGCCTGCAAACCTGGGTGAGGCTGAATAAGCGAATCCAGCGAGGTGAAATGCCGGGTAATGAGATGGTTGAAGGTGTGATGCTGCTATTGGGTGGGGCATTGCTGATAACTCCCGGTTTTATAACGGACGGCATCGGGTTTCTGCTGCTGCTGCCCCACACCCGCCGGGGTATGGCGTCTTATGTGATTAAGAAGGGCATGCTGAATTCCGTGGGCACAATGGGCAGTGCGGCCGGTGCATCCGGCGTCTGGATACATCGCGGGGGGGCAACTGGTCCATTTTCAGCATCCGCTTATGGTCAGCAATATCGTCGAGCTCGGCCTGAGGCTAGTGCCGATTCAGACAATCCGCAGGTCTATGAAGACGGAAAAGGTCACCTGATTATTGAAGGTGAGGCGGAAAAGAAAGACAAGACCTGACGCTGGTAATGACCCCCATGCGGCAGGTAGTTCACCGATACCGGATCCCACAGCAGGGTAATTGGTTATCCGGGGTGACGAATTCACTACAATTAGCCGATTTTATCAAATAAATACTACTCCAGGCCTTGAAAATTCGCTTTGCATCCCAAATTAGCAGGCATCCCGAAGAAAGAGTCCAGGTATGTGTAAGAGGCTCTTGACGGATTCATCGGCAGCATTATTATTAGCACTCTGCGGTTGAGAGTGCTAATAAGTGGATTGCCGCGCAATTGACCAAAATTAAACGTAGCAAATCTACTTGTCTAAACAACAAGATTAATTGGGAGACTGAAAACTCATGAATATCCGTCCTTTACATGATCGCGTCGTCATTCGCCGTGTTGAAGAGGAAACAAAAAGTGCTGGTGGCATCGTATTGCCTGGTTCCGCAGCTGAGAAACCTTCTCAAGGCGAAATTCTGGCGGTTGGCCCGGGCCGAACGACCGAGAACGGTGAAGTCCGTCCTCTGGATGTAAAAGCCGGCGACAAAGTAATCTTTGGCCAGTATGCAGGCAGCAGCGTCAAAATTGACGGTGAAGAACTGCTGATCATGGCTGAAAGCGAAATCTTCGGTGTATTGGAAGGCTAAGCGACCCGAACTTTACAGGTTTCAATCAACAAGCGATTGAAGAACTCTAAGAATTCAAAAGGAAAGAAAAATGGCAGCTAAAGAAGTTAAATTCGGCGACAGCGCCCGTTCCAGAATGGTTCGCGGCGTTAACGTATTAGCAGATGCAGTTAAAGTCACTCTGGGCCCAAAAGGCCGCAATGTAGTATTGGAAAAGTCGTTCGGTTCACCAACCATCACTAAAGATGGTGTATCGGTTGCGAAAGAAATTGAACTGGAAGATAAGTTCGAAAATATGGGTGCGCAAATGGTAAAAGAAGTTGCGTCCCAGGCAAACGATGCAGCGGGTGACGGTACAACTACCGCAACCGTGCTGGCTCAATCGATCGTATCCGAAGGCCTGCGTGCGGTGGCGGCCGGTATGAACCCGATGGATCTTAAGCGTGGTATTGATAAAGCCACTGTAGCTGTGGTTGAAGAACTGAGCAGAATGTCTACTCCTTGTGAAGATTCTAAAGCGATCGCGCAAGTAGGCACCATCTCTGCTAATAGCGATTCTTCTGTAGGAAGCATCATTGCAGAAGCCATGGAAAAAGTAGGCAAAGAAGGCGTTATCACGGTTGAGGAAGGAAGCGGCCTGGAGAACGAACTGGAAGTTGTTGAAGGCATGCAATTTGATCGTGGTTACCTGTCTCCTTACTTCATTAACAACCAAGAAAAAATGAGCGTTGAACTGGAAAGCCCGTTCATGCTTTTGGTCGACAAGAAAATCTCCAACATTCGTGACATGTTGCCGATTCTGGAATCGGTTGCAAAAGCGGGTAAGCCTCTGCTGATCATCGCAGAAGATGTTGAAGGCGAAGCATTAGCAACCCTGGTTGTGAATAACATGCGTGGCATCGTTAAAGTGGCTGCTGTTAAGGCTCCCGGTTTTGGCGATCGTCGTAAAGCGATGTTGCAGGATCTGGCCATTTTGACCGGCGGCACCGTGATTTCCGAAGAAGTGGGTATGTCTCTGGAAGGCGCGACTCTGGATGATCTGGGTACGGCTAAAAAGATAACCATTACCAAAGAAAACACCATCGTGGTCGACGGTGCCGGTGAAGAATCTGAGATTCAGGCTCGCGTTAAGCAAATCCGTCAGCAAATCGAAGAAGCGACTTCTGACTATGACAAAGAAAAACTGCAAGAGCGCGTAGCCAAATTGGCCGGCGGTGTTGCGGTAATCAAAGTCGGTGCCGGTTCCGAAGTGGAAATGAAAGAGAAGAAAGCCCGTGTAGAAGATGCTCTGCATGCAACACGTGCGGCAGTTGAAGAAGGTGTTGTTCCTGGCGGTGGTGTTGCTCTGGTTCGTGCCTTGGCAACAATCGGCTCTCTGGAAGGAGCGAACGAAGACCAGACTGCCGGTATTCAATTGGCATTGCGTGCGATGGAAGCGCCAATCCGTCAAATCGCGGCTAACGCGGGTGCAGAAGCCTCTGTTGTTGTTGATAAAGTAAAATCAGGTACCGGCAATTACGGTTACGATGCTGCGACCGGTGAATATGGCGATATGATCGAGTTGGGTATTCTGGATCCTGCCAAAGTAACTCGTGCTGCTCTGCAGGCTGCTGCTTCTATTGCGGGTCTGATGATTACGACAGAAGCGATGGTTGCTGATATCCCTGAAGAGAAAGGCGCTCCTGCAATGCCTGATATGGGCGGCATGGGTGGAATGGGTGGCATGGGCGGCATGATGTAGTCAGCCCTGACCCCTATTTAGTACTGAAAGCAAGTGCTTATAAAACCCCGTCATTTGACGGGGTTTTTTTATATACTGCATTAAGCCCTGCCGACGGTTGAGATCATTGGCCGGAGCGATCATCATTAGCGTCTATTTTGCACCGACTCTAGCGGAGTGAACCATGAGTAAAGACAGGCTAGTCGTATTTGATACCACCTTGCGGGATGGAGAACAAAGCCCCGGCGCGTCCATGACACTGGAAGAAAAGGTCCGTATCGGCAAAGTACTGGAACGGATGCAGGTGGATGTCATTGAAGCGGGTTTCGCTATCGCCAGCCAGGGCGACTTTGAGTCTGTAAAAGCAGTAGCAGATACCATACAAGAAAGCCGGGTTTGCTCTTTGGCCAGAGCGGTTGATGCGGATATCGAGCGCGCTGCGGAAGCATTGAAAAATGCCAATGCGGGCCGTATACATACCTTTATCGCCACGTCTCCGATCCATATGGAATATAAATTACGGATGACTCCGGAGCAGGTCATCGAGCAAACCATCAAAGCCGTAAAAAAGGCGCGCAATCTGTGTGAAGACGTTGAGTTTTCCTGTGAAGATGCTGGGCGCTCGGATGTGGATTTTTTGTGTCGGGTTATTGAGGCTGCGATTGATGCGGGGGCCAACACGATCAATATCCCTGACACAGTGGGTTATGCCGTGCCACTGCAGTTCGGTGAAATGATTCGGCAGTTGCTGGAGAGAGTGCCGAATGCAGATAAGGCGGTGTTCTCAGTTCATTGTCACAATGATTTGGGTCTGGCCGTTGCGAATTCACTGTCAGCGGTTGCGCAGGGCGCTCGCCAAGTGGAATGTACGATTAACGGCTTGGGTGAGCGGGCGGGAAATGCGTCGCTAGAGGAAATTGTAATGGCGGTTCAAACCCGTCCGGATTTTTTCGATGTCGTCACCAATATTAATACTCGGGAAATAGCACCGGCTTCACGTTTGGTTTCATCAATCACCGGCTTTCCGGTTCAGCCCAATAAAGCCATTGTCGGCGCCAATGCGTTTGCGCATGAATCGGGAATTCACCAAGACGGTGTTATAAAGTTCCGTGAAACTTACGAAATTATGAAAGCTGAAGATGTCGGCTGGAATGCAAACCGGATGGTGTTGGGTAAACATTCAGGCAGGAATGCGTTCCGGGCGCGGCTCGATGAATTGGGTATTGTGCTGAAATCGGAAATGGAACTGAATGAAACGTTTCAGCGTTTCAAAGACCTGGCAGATAAAAAGCATGAAATTTTTGATGAGGATATTCAGGCGCTTATCAGTGATATCCTCACAGCCAGTGAAAACGAGCAATATGCACTGGTATCGCTCAGTGTCTGTTCTCAAACCGGCGAAGTGCCGACCTCTCAAATTGTATTGAGTGTCGCCGGCAAAGAGCAGCACGGGGAAAGCGAAGGAGCCGGGCCGGTGGATGCCACCTTCAGAGCGATTGAGCAGATTGCATCGAGCGGCGCCCAGTTAGAACTTTACAATGTTAGTGCGATCACCAGCGGCACGGATTCTCAGGGTGAGGTGACGGTCAGGCTGGAAAAAGGCGGGCGCATTGTCAACGGTCATGGAGCGGATATCGATATTGTAGCGGCATCCGCAAAAGCGTATCTGAATGCATTGAATCACCTTAGCGCGGATTCGAAGAAAGCGCACCCCCAGAAGGGAGGCGTGTAAATGATCCCCGAAGCAAATCGCATCGCTTATCTGGAAGCCCTCGGCATCACCCAATATGTCGCGCACACCGCGATAAGCGGCGTGCTGCAATTACCGGTATTGGAGTGGGATGAAGTAGTGCCCCATGCGGAAGAGTGGAGTGGGCTTGCAAATAATGCAGATAATCACGACACGCAAGGCGAGGCATTTGAAGGTCTTAGTGAAATACCAGCTGAGAGCGCAGCAGAAAAAACCTCGGTGGCGATCGCGCCTTCGAAGTCGCACTTGGAAACAGAGGGCTCTGCCGAGCACCTGCCGGCGGTTGATACCGGTATCCCGGAGCTGGATTTAGCCAGGTTAGGGTTGGGCGCGGTTCAACAAAAGTCGTCTCAGGCATCGAAAGTTGTCAGCAGTGTGCGGCCGTTCAGTTGTGTCTCGGTTACCTTGCCGGGTCAGTTCCGGGTGCTACTGGAGCTTGCAGGTGCTGATGCGCCCGGATTATCCGCACTGGAACACCGGATGCTGTCCGACTTATTAGGGGCTCTGGGAGCCCTTAATGCGCTCGACCAGTTTCCTGCAAAACTGTACCGTTGGCCGGTAATCAATAACCCACGCATGGCTGCCGATCCGGTGGCGGCTTTCGACGCGCTGTCTGCGTTTTTGGCTACCACCGAGGCAGTGCCCAAGACTTTGGTGATGGGATCAAAGGCAGGTGTGGCGCTTGGCCTTGTACAGAGCGTTAACCCACAAACCCTGGATCGTATGCCCGGTCAATTCGGGCTTGTAGCGGGTTTTGCCGAGATGCAGTCCGATTGGAAGCTGAAAGCCGAAGCATGGGCCCGGCTGCGCGAATTTCTTCTGTAGTGAGTCTGGGTGCCCGATGCAATTTCAATTGATGAGTTTTAGTCATCTGCCGCTTGTTATGGAAATAGAACAGCAGGCGTATCCCTGGCCCTGGACGGAAGGAATGTTTGTGGACAGCTTGCGCAACGGGCATCTGTGTTATGTCGCCTTGGAAGAAGGGGTGCTGGTAGGTTACGCGATTCTTTACGTCGCGGTAGGAGAGTGCCATATCCTCAATATATGCGTTAGTCCCCGACGACAAAACCAAGGGCTCGGGCAAAAATTGCTGGAGTATGTATTGGCGGCGAGCGTTGATCACGGGGCCGAGAAGGCATTGCTTGAAGTGCGCCCTAGCAATGTCGCGGCGGTGGCACTTTATCAGCGTGCGGGCTTTGAACAGGTGGGGGTGCGCAAAGACTATTATCCAGCGGGCTCTGAGCGCGAGGATGCTTTGGTTTTCACGCTGCCTTTGGGGCGTGTTTAGTGGTTTAAAATATCCTCTATTTAGGTACTTAAAGTACCCAAAAAAGTAAAAATATAAACCTTATGATTGATCTGGTTTAAAAAAATGGTTAGATTGGTACTATGAGTACCGAAAATGAGTCAAAATTAAACCATTTGCTCAGCACTCAGCCTTTGGGTGTCGTGCTTTCTTCGGCTTGGCTTGCTGATCAAGGTTACAGCCTTGATTTGCAGAAACGCTATAAGCGTAGCCAGTGGTTTGATTCTATCGGTACAGGAGCGCTGATACGTCATAGCGATCAAGTGGACTATCTGGGAGGCATGTATGCTTTGCAATACCAGTTAGGACTATCTGTGCATCCAGCTGCTAAAACCGCGCTATCCATGCAGGGCAAATCGCATTATTTGGCGTTGGCGACTAAATCAGTCCAGCTCTTTGGTGGTAAGAATGACAGTTTGCCCCTTTGGTTTAAGAAGCGGGATTGGGGTGTCAGTGTGAACTGTAAACTGACTTCGTTTTTAGCGCCTGAACTTGGATTGGTAGAAATAGAGCATAAGGGCTTTAAGGTAAAAGTATCCAGCCCCGCACGAGCGGTCATGGAGTGCCTTTATTTGGCGCCAAAGTCTCAACCACTTTTGGAAGTATTTGAGTTAATGGAAGGGCTGAATAATTTGAGGCCAGCCAGTGTTCAAACATTGCTGGAAGGCTGTACTTCCGTGAAGGTAAAACGCCTGTTTTTGTATTTGGCAGATAAGGCAGGCCATGAATGGCTTAGCTATATCAACCTCGAAAAGGTAGATTTGGGCTCAGGAAAACGCGCTATCGTGAACGACGGTGTTTATGTTTCGAAGTACCAGATAACTGTACCCAAAGAGCTGGAGGCTGTTTATGGATGAAGCCTATAAAAAGCAGGTTGGGCTTCTTTTGGATGTGCTGCCCGAAGTCGCCAAAGAAGAATGCTTTGCCATGCATGGCGGTACGGCGATCAATCTCTTTGTACGGGATATGCCAAGGCTTCAGCTCATCGAAACCGCAAAAGCCAGTTGGAGCGAAGAGGATAAGGCGTTCTTGTTGAGCTTAAATCGCCTTGCGCCAGGCTGGTCGAATTACGACTATCAGCGCTTTCCATCGGTGAATTGGAAGCTTCGAAACTTGGAGAAATTCAAGAACGACAATCCAGAGGCTTATCAGCAGCAATTGCAGGGGCTGGAAAGCGTTCTGGAGCAGTAATTTATAGCGCGGTTATTTATTGGTAACGCTTCCTATTGATAACATAGGCGTTTTCTCGCCCCGAAAGGGTAAAGTAACGAACAAGTACGAATTTAAGTACAAACTAGGGTATGAGTGGTATGGGTGATAGTAATTTTCTCAATGAAATCAATAAGAGACGCACTTTCGCTATCATCTCGCACCCGAATAAAGTTACCTAAGCCAAGTTAAGACAAGAAAAGACAGGTTTTTCATTAAAAACAAAATGTTATAACGCGTCTTTGATTGTCCTATCACCATCTCAAGACAGTCTGTTTCACCCTCAGTCAGAAGAAATTTGTATAAATTCTCGTACAAATTTTCTTGTACAAACCCCCTTTGAAAAATTTGTACAAGTAGCACCGCGAAGCGGGCTAAGGACTGAAAGGTGGCACTGACTGAAACATGGCTAAAAGCCAACTACAAGAAGCTGAGAGATAAAGCCTTAGAGAAAACTGACCGTGACGGTCTAAGCGTTAGGCTTTCTCCGAAGGGAAAAATTACCTACACGTTGCGTTACCAGCATGCAGGCAAAGCTGGACGGGTAGATTTAGGTTCATACCCTTTAATGAGCCTAAAGGAAGCGAGAACAGAAACGCAACGCCTCAAAAAGCAACTAGAGCAGGGACACAACCCTAAAGTGGTACGTTTGCTTGAGAAGCAGGCTATTATCGCCGCTGAATCGCTCTCAGGGCTTTTTGAGTTGTGGTATGAGGCTTACTGCATCCAAAACAAGAAAGGCCATGTGGAAATCAAACGTAGCTTTGAAATTCATGTGTTTTCAAAGCTAGGTAAGCTTCCCGCTGAGAAAGTCACCTTGCATGCATGGCTGGACATTCTCGAAGGACTGGCAAAAACCAAACCTGCTATCGGCGAGCGCATACTGGAAAACGCCAAGCAGCTCTATAAATTCGCCATGAAGCGTAAGCTTGTGCCTGCTAATCCGCTAGCGGATATCTACGCCAAAGAAGACCTACAGATCCAGAAGCGTTCAACAGACCGCGTTCTGGATGATGAAGAAATCAAAATGCTTTGGCTGGCGGTCAATAACTCCCGCATCACGCCAAAGAATAAGCTGTTCGTAAAACTTTGCCTGATATACGGCTGCCGTAATGGCGAGCTGCGGCAGGCAGAAAAACAGCATTTCGATTTTAAAGCAGGTATCTGGACAATGCTGGTGGTTTGATGAGGAAACAATATTGGATCAGCGGCAAAGTGTTAATGCTTTTGCCGGAACAGAATTATCGCTGCGCTGAAAAAGGCAGAATACGTTCGTATTCGCATTGTCTGGATTTATTTCCCCTTTTGGGTATACGTCAAACCATCACATAACTTGCCTTCATCAAGACATCCCCCGACCTTCCGCGCCTTCTCAGGTTCAGGCTTGTGCAGGACGGGTGGTTCCCCCTGTCTGGATTGCGTCAAAACATGTGATCTTCGCTCGCAAGCTCGCTTCTTTCCTTGGGGTTTTTAACCCCAAAAGGGGATGAATTTTTAGCCTTACAGGAGCAAGACAATGAGCGAAGAAATTAGAATTTATGTTGCAGATTTAGCCGCATACAACAACGGCATATTGCATGGTGTCTGGATTGATGCCACGCAAGACATCGACGACATTCAAGAGCAAATTAACGACATGCTAGCCAGTAGCCCAGAACAGGACGCCGAAGAATACGCCATTCATGACTATGAAGGCTTTGCAGGTTATTCAATATCTGAATACGAAAGCATTCAACGTGCGCATGAAGTTGCATGTTTTCTTGAGGAGCACGGTGAGATTGCAGGCGATTTATTATCACACTTTGGAGATTGCATCGAAGATGCACAAAAAGCCATCGAAGAAAATTATTGTGGCTGTTACGCCTCACTTGCAGATTATGCCGAAGAGCTAACTGAGGAAACTACACAGATCCCTGAGCATTTAGCCTTATATATTGACTATGAAAAAATGGGGCGTGATATGGAGCTTGGCGGTGATGTATTCACCATCGAAACAGGCTATCAGGAAGTGCATATTTTCTGGAATCATTAAGCTAATGCTTGAGCCCTTGCCGTAAGGTGAGGGCTTAAATTCCGGCGCGCTTTTGGGGCTCAGCGGCCTTGCGGCCTATATCGCTCATGCTTCGCTTGTCTTGTCTCCGCTGTCGTCAAGCTGAGCCCAAAAGTTTAAATAATGATGGATATCGGTATTGTTAATACCGATAGCGCCTTTCTTTTCAATCATGCGGTTTAAGAGTGTTGTTGTTTACGGCGGTGAGCGCCGTAAAACTTAAAGGTGGTAAACTAGCTCTTAATGTGTTAGTTTATATGAATTAGATTTCACGGCGCTATTCGCCGCAAAATTGGCAAATTATAAACTACAGAAAGGTTTTTGCGCTTGGATAAGGGCACTACTTTACAGGAAGACGTAGCGAAAGGTGCTTATAAACAGTCACTTAAGACGCTTTTGCCCTATGGCATGCTGGCTACCAAAAAGTGGTTGGCAGAGCAGGGCTTAAGTGCCCATGCACTGGATAATGCGGTCAAAACTGACACGCTATTGCTATTAGCTACAGGTGTTTATAGCCAGTATTCACGCTCGGTGAGTTGGGAGGGTGTAGTAGCTTCTATGCAGCGTATGGAAAGACGGGACGGCGAACAACTACCGCCTGTGGTGGTCGGTGGGCTGTCTGCTCTCTCCTTATCGGGTTTGTCACAGTATTTATCATTGGGTAATACGCCACATATCCACTTATATGCGGCGGGAAAGTTGCCGACATGGCTGGCACGACTATCGTTGCCCGTTGAGTTTAAAGGGCATAGTACAAGTAAACTATGGCCTGAAAGCTTATCTAAGGATAAAGCTTTTGTTAAAGAGTATGAGTGGGAAGCGGAATTGCCACCTGTGTATTTTTCATGCCCAGAGAAAGCCATACTGGAAGTGTTGATGGACTTGCCGGAAAGCGTGTCATTTGAGCACGCTGATGAACTTATGCAAGGTCTGGTGAATTTGTCACCCAGAAAGCTTGATACGCTTTTAACCACATGCAAAAGCGTAAAGGCCAAACGCTTGTTCTTCTGGCTTGCGAAGCGCCAATCTTACTCTTGGTTTAGCAAGTTGCAGGTAAAGGATTACGATTTGGGCTCAGGAAAGCGTGTTGTTGCTAAAGGCGGGAAGTTGGATGCTGAGTATCTAATAACCGTGCCGTCGCATATGGCATCGGTGAGTGAAGTGTAAGCTCTTGTTTAGGGAAAAATAGGGGATGGATAGAAACAGCATTTACTACAAGCAAGTGCAGCTTTTGATGCAGGTTTTGCCTTTTGTCGCTAAACAGGAATGTTTTGCGCTTAGAGGTGGTACGGCAATTAATCTCTTTGTCAGAGAATTTCCGCGCTTGTCGGTTGATATTGATCTGGTGTATCTGCCAATGAAAGGCCGTGATGAAGCCTTGCAGGAAATTTGTGATGCACTCGATGTTATCAGTGCTGAATTAAAAGCAGCGTTTAAAGACATAGAGCTGACCGAAGCCTATAAGTCGAAGCGCGATGCACTGAGGCTGATCGTTGCCCGCAACGGTGTGCAGATCAAGGTGGAATTATCACCTGTATTACGCGGCACGGTTTATGAGCCGAAGCTCATGGAGGTGCGCGCTGCTGTAGAAGATGAATTCGGTTATGTTGAAGTTCCTGTCGTCGCTTTGGCGGATCTATATGCTGGTAAAATATGTGCAGCATTGGATAGGCAGCATCCACGAGACTTATTTGATGTTAAGTGGCTTTTGGAAAATGAAGGGCTGACTGACGAGATTCGCAAAGCTTTGCTGGTGTATCTCTCAAGCCACAATAGGCCTATGGCCGAACTGCTAAAGCCCCAATTTAAGGATATTTCGGCCATCTACGCAGGTGAATTTGCCAACATGGCCGAGACAGATGTTCCCTTGGAAGAGCTGGAAGCAGTTAGGGAGCGATTGGTAGCGCTTATTCATCAAGGGCTAACCGAAAATGAAAAAGCGTTTTTACTGTCGTTTAAAAACCGTGAGCCAGACTGGCCGCTGCTCGAGTTGAGCGGAGTTAGTGAGCTTCCGGCCATTAAGTGGAAACAAATTAATCTGGCTAAAATGCCAGATGAAAAACATAAACAGGCGCTAGAAAAGCTGAAAGAAGTACTGGGCGTATGATTTATAACGTTTAGTCATTTTGCTAGAATAGCGCTCAATTTTATCAATGCTTTGATGGGAGGTTTTGCTGGCTGTAGGCCTTGGCAGACGACTTGAAAATCAGGGCTTAGAGTTAACTTTATTTTTTTGTACAAACTTTTGTACAAAATGGGAATTTGGATACATGGCAAACGCCGATTTTCTTAATGAAATCAATAAGCGAAGAACATTCGCTATCATCTCGCACCCGGATGCTGGTAAAACCACAATAACTGAGAAGTTGCTGCTGTACGGAAACCAAATTCAGGTGGCGGGAACGGTTAAAGGACGTGGTTCAGACCGTCATGCTACCTCCGATTGGATGGAAATGGAAAAGGAAAGGGGCATTTCGGTGACCACCTCGGTAATGCAGTTCCCTTATAAAGATTGCACGGTGAACCTGCTGGATACTCCAGGCCACGAAGATTTCTCGGAAGATACCTACCGGACCCTGACTGCAGTCGATTCCGCGTTGATGGTTATAGATGGAGCCAAGGGGGTTGAACCACGGACGATTAAACTGATGGAAGTTTGTCGTTTGAGAGACACCCCGATTTTGTCCTTTGTGAACAAAATGGATCGGGATATACGGGATCCGATTGATCTGCTGGACGAAGTGGAAAGCATTTTGAATATCAACTGTGCCCCGGTGACCTGGCCGATTGGGATGGGCAAACTGTTCAAAGGTGTGTACAACATATATCAAGATACCACCTATCTCTACCACAGCGGGCAGGGACATACGATTCAGAGTGTGCGGCCGATAAAAGGACTGAACAATCCTGAGCTGGATGAAGCCGTGGGCAACTTGGCAGACGATCTGCGAGAAGAGCTTGAACTGGTGAAAGGGGCCAGCCACGAATTCGAACTTGACGCCTTTCTGCAGGGCAAACTAACCCCGGTATTTTTCGGGACCGCATTGGGCAACTTTGGTGTCGATCATCTATTGGACGGGTTGGTACAGTGGGCACCGAAACCTCAGGGTAGGGAAACCGATATTCGCCAGGTGGAGGTAGATGACGATCGTTTTAGTGGCTTCGTGTTTAAGATTCAGGCTAACATGGATCCGAAACACCGGGATCGTATCGCCTTTATGCGGATTTGCTCCGGGCATTACGAAAAAGGCATGAAAATGCGCCATGTACGACTTGGAAAAGAGGTCAGAATCTCGGATGCTATGACGTTCAGGGCCGGAGAGCGGGAGCACCTCGATACGGCTTGGCCTGGCGATATCATTGGTTTGCATAATCACGGCACAATACAAATCGGCGACACATTTAGTAGTGGCGAAGATATGAATTTTCAGGGTATACCGCACTTTGCACCGGAGCTGTTCCGGCGGGTGCAATTGCGGGATCCATTGAAAAGTAAGCAGCTGCAAAAGGGGATCAAGCAATTGTCAGAAGAAGGCGCAACTCAGGTATTTATGCCACTGCGTAATAATGACATTGTTGTGGGCGCGGTTGGAGTGTTGCAATTCGATGTGGTGGCCTACCGTCTCAAGGATGAATATAAGGTAGAGTGCTCCTACGACAATGTCAGCGTCAGCACTGCCCGTTGGGTATACTGCGACGATGCGCGAATGTTGGAGGACTTTAAGAAGAAATGTCACGATAATCTGGCGATTGACGGCGGAGGATACCTTACCTACCTGGCGCCGACGCGAGTTAATCTGGAGCTGACCCAGGAACGCTGGCCCGACATTCGTTTTCAGGAAACCCGCGAGCACTGATGGCGGGCTACATTGTTGGATCCTTGTTGATGACCTGGGTGCTGTGCAGCGCCCTGAACGGCTTTATCGAATACGCGGCGATTCAACAGTGGCTCGATCGCAGCAAAGCCTTTATCAGCATGATTGTCGGTGTGTTGGTTATCGCCGTCATTATGGTAGTGATTGCGCTATGGGGGTTACCGGAATCGCAATTGGCCAAGGACGTCATGACTCCCCGTCAGCTCAGTACCAGCACCCAGACCAGTATCGTAGTGAACGTATTGTTCGCTGTAGGTTATTGTGCGTTTCAGTTGCGACGTTTTTGGGACGACTAGCGCCAATTACCGGATAATTTTTTTTGATATATGATTTAATGTGGCAGGTTGAATGACGGATTCAAGCTGTGGGCAGAATTTCTAAAACTCTCAATCAAACTTTACCACCCTGGGTATTGCAGCGCTTGAATCGCGCTTTGCAACCGATGGGGGTGGCCGTGCCGTCCGTCCGTCCGGATCGCCAATCGACTATCCTGGATAATTGCTATAAAGCAGAAGTTGTTCGTATTCATCACGAAACCCCCCGTGCTATCACCATTGAATTTGAGTTGTTGGAAGGATACCGGCTTAACTTTAAAGCAGGGCAGTTTGTAACATTGACGTTGCCGATGGGGGCGACTTTCTTTCAGCGCTGTTATTCGTTTTCCAGCGCCACTCACGAAAATAACTATACCATCACCGTGCAGAGAATTTTCCAGGGGCGTGTTTCCTCTTATCTCAAATCGTCATTGGGGGTGGGAGACCAATTTTATATTGATGATCCCGCTGGTGATTTCGTTTTGCCCGCTGTCCATCCGGAGAATCAGCGCTACGTGTTTATCGCTGCGGGAGCCGGCATAGTCCCTGTTTATTCCCTGATAAAAGAATTGCTAGGGAAAAATCCGGATGCCGAGATTCAGTTGCTATACGCAATCCGTTCCCGTGAGCAAGCGATATTCGCGCGGCAACTTGCACGTCTTGAGGCAGAGCACGTGGGACTGACAGTGCTGTTTCAGTATACTCGTAAGGAGGGGGATGGCCATGATCCGTTCAGGCGCCTGGACGGCGAAAAAATTCTGTCCAGAGTATCGGATTCCGCCAGTGCGTTATTTTATTTATGCGGTCCTTATGGCCTGGTAAAAAAGTGTTCAGAAGCCTTCGCTCGAGCCGGTATCCCGGCATCCAGAATAAAAATTGAAAACTTTAATTCAGCTCCGGATTCACTGTTGTCACAACAGTTAAGACCGCGGGCGTTGACGTTTCTTCCTTCAAGGCTGCTACGCAAGATGGTGCAAGTGCGCCAACGAAAGGTGGATACCATTCTGGAAAGTGCGCACAGGGCTGGAGTGGCAATTCCTCAAAAGTGCACTGTGGGTAACTGTCAGACCTGTAAGGTGAGGGTGAAATCCGGCTCGGTATTAATGGATGAGCCTAATTCGCTGTCCATTGAGGATGCTAGGCAAGGCTATATATTGAGTTGTGTTTCCTACCCTTGTGATTCGGTCGTAGTAAAGTTATCCGGCAATTAACATCCTGCTTTCTTATAGTGTGGTGAACATGAATTCCAGAGCCGGATCGTAGCCGGTAAAATCGTTCTCAATGTGATTCAGACCGGCTAACTGTTGATAGCGTATGTCTTCGCATGAGGCTGCAAGATGATCCGGGTTGATGTTTTTATCAGAAGGTGTCCAATCTGGCGCGATACCCATGCTGCCACGGATCTGACGTTCTTTGCCCCGAAACTGAAATTGAACTGCCTGGTTGCTTTCCAGCGCACACCAGACTTTAGCTTCAAGCTCGGTCACCTGGGCTTCGGTCTGCGGGGCTTGTTCTTCTGGTAACATGAATAAGTGCTGTTGTTGATGGGTTTCGTCGTTTTTCACCGGTTGGCTCAACAGGCTAACCAACCCCAGCAGGCACATTGCAATGACCCAGCTGGCCATTATGGATTTCAAATTCATGGTCCGTTCCCTTTACCCTAAATGCTGATGCCCGACCCCTTGTTTTATGCGTAGCGCAAACGACAAAAGCGAAGAGTGAATTTCCCTTTAAATAAGGAGACTTGATAACCACCATTCTCCCGAATAACCAAACAACTTCTATAAACTAAACAGGATATAGAATGCGAAATAATACCATATTGACTTTGAGGTGGTTTTTGTTATTTATAACTGGTTGATTTTTAGGGATAAACGGTAGGGAAATAATCGCCCATGACGGAGAGTAATTTATTTAATTCAATACAATCATACGGTTGGGTGAGTATTGCGATCCATTGGTTGTCCTTCCTGATGGCGGCGTTTATCTTTGGAATCGGCCTGTATATGGTCGAACTGACCTACTACGACACCCTTTATAACGTGTTACCTGAGTGGCATAAAGCCGTCGGTTTAATGCTGGGAGTGTTGACGCTAATAAGGCTTCTGTGGGTTGCTTTCAGTGTTACCCCGGCCTTCGAGGGAGAGTCCGGTCTTCAGGCTGTGCTGGCCAGGCTCGCGCATCTCCTGCTGTATTGCTTCATAATTGTTTTAACCTTTAGTGGATATATTATTGTCACGGCGGATGGAAGTGATCTGCAACTGTTCGGTCAAGCCTGGCTCGGCGCTCTGTTTGAACTCTCTTCCGACCAGGCCGAGTGGGCAGGCAGAGCACATCGCTGGATTGCATACGGGTTTGCGGCATTAGTGGTTCTACATGCCACCGCAGCCCTGTATCATCACTTTTTTCACCACGATAACACCCTCAAAAGAATGTTGTTTCCCCAATCGATAGAAAATGGAGATTAGAATGCGAGTACAAAAGAAATCCGCTTTTCTGGTAATAATGAGCTTTGTTCTGTTATTTGCGACCGGTGCGGCGCAAGCCGCTGATACTTATAAAATGGATATCAAAGGCACCCATGCCTTCATCCAATTTAAAATCAAGCATCTTGGCTTCAGTTGGCTATTGGGCCGCTTTAATAAATTCGATGGCACTTTTACTCTCGATGAGAAAAATATTGAGAACTCCAAGGTGAATGTGGCGATTGACGTGGCGAGCCTGGACTCCAACCACGCAGAACGCGATAAACACCTGCGTGGCAAAGATTTTTTCAATGTTTCCAAGTTTCCGAACGCCAGTTTTAAAAGTACTAAAGTTGAGAAAACCGGTGACAAAACTGCAAAGATAACAGGCGATTTCACTCTGAAAGGTGTGACTAAGCCTGTCACTTTAGATACCACTTATATTGGAGGAGGGGATGATCCATGGGGTGGTCATCGTCAGGGGTTTGAAGCCACCACTCGCATTAAACTGAAAGACTTCGGTATTGATTACAACCTCGGGCCTGCGGCCGAGTATGCAGAAATTTATATTTCAATCGAAGGTGTACGTCAGTAATAATGGAAAAATGACGGGTCCGGCTAAATTAATCAGCCGGACCCGTCATTTTCAGCGTTAACTGAATTGTGTGAAATCCGGTTTACGCTTTTCCAGAAACGCATTGAACGCTTCTTTTGCTTCCGGCGCTTCCAGCATTTCACTGAAATATTTTTCTTCCGCAGCCATTACCGCCTTCAATTGTTCCTGATTGCCCTGACGCAGTAGCTGTTTGGTAATGCGCATTGAGGCGGGTGGTTGTCGAGCCAGCTTTTTCGCTTTTTCCAGGGCATAGGCTTGATAATCTTCCTCAATTACCTCGCTCACGAAACCCATTTCTTTCGCGGTGTGGGCATCGAATAATTCACATAGCATCAGCAACTCTGCCGCACGGCGATAGCCGACCAATTGAGGAATCAGCAAGCTCGATCCGGCTTCCGGGCATAGACCCAGGTTTGCGAAGGGCATCTGGAATTTGGATCCCGGTGCGGCATACACCAGATCGCAGTGCATAAGCATGGTGGTTCCGACGCCAACCGCGGGGCCATTGACGGCAGCTACCAACGGTTTAGTGAGGTTTGGCAGCGTGCGCAAAAATCTCGCCACCGGAGAATCGCCGCCGATGCTCGAGCTGTTCAGGAAATCCACCAGGTCATTGCCGGCAGTGAAGCAATCTTCGGTTCCTTTGATCAACGCAACACGCAATGCCGGATCATTTTCCAATTGATCCAGGCCATCGCAGATCGCGTGATACATCTCTCCGGTCAGTGCATTTTTTTTATCACCCCGGTTCAACTGGATGGTGATAACGCCATCCTCAATCTGAGTAGTGACTAAGTCTGTCATGAAATTATATCCTGTGATGGTTCTTTTTGAGGTTGTGTTTGGACGATGAAAGTGTGCGTTTGCCTGGTTTCAAGTCGAGTTTGCGTTTCCTGGCGCTGGGCCTTTATCAGTTGATTAAGAAGCGTCACACTGGCGGGCAAATCAGGCGGCGCCAAATCCGGAAACGCATCGCCTAATTCAGTGGTGGGCGTCACCCGTTTACCCGTACGCATACTCACCAACGCCATACGAACCAGAGCTGCGGTGAAAATAGTGCCGTCGTGTGTGAAGAGTTGCTCGATATAAACGTAGCGGTCATCCCAGCCATTGATACGGGTTTCAACCGTAAAATGCTGCATGGGTCGCATCTCTTTTATATAGCTGATTTCAGTATTCGCGATCAGCGCTTTGACTCGTCGTGCATGCATAGTCTGCAGCCAGGGCGTATGGATCATTTGTTCCACGCGCCCCCGTTCCAGATACTTGAGGTATTTAACGTTGTTCATGTGGATGTTGGCATCCAGATCCCAGGGCATAACCCGATGGTGTGAGTGTACCCAATCCAGCAAAGATTTAGTCGGCTTGGTTTTCTGAATATAAAGCGCCAGGATAAATCGAATAATAAACCACATGATACTTCTCGCGATGGGTTGAGATTATTGGGTCTCACCGGTAGTGAGGACGACTTTTCCGATCGCTTTCCGTTGCAACAGCAGGTTCATTGCGTCTGCTACTTGGTCCAGAGGATAGCTGGCGCAAACGTAGGGCTGAATTTTACCTTCCATGGACCATTGATAAAGTTGTTTGAAATTGTCTTGATTCGCCTGTGCTTCTTTGGTCAATGAAGCGCCCCAGAATACGCCGACAATTGAGCTGCTCTTTAATAATGTCAGATTGGCCGCAAGTTGGGGAATGTCACCGCTGGCGAAGCCGACCACCAATAAGCGGCCACCCCAGTTAATGCAGCGCAATGCGGTTTTGGTGTAGTCGCCCCCCACCGCATCGTAAATGACGTCTGCGCCGTTGCCCGAAGTTAAAGCTTTTACCTGATCTTTCCAGTCAGCGTCGTTGTAATTGACCACGTGATCTGCACCACGCTCTTTGCAGACAGCGAGCTTCTCCAGGTTGCCACCCGCTGCGATCACGGTTGCTCCCATTAATTTACCAAGCTCCACTGCAGCCATGCCCACACCGCCGGAAGCTCCGAGCACCAGTAGTGTTTCTCCGGATTGCAGGTTGCCGCGTTGTTTCAGGGCGTAATAAGAGGTGCCGTAAATCATGGTGAATGCGGCGGCTTGCTCGTAGCTGAATGTTTCCGGCATTGGAAAGCAGCTGGCGGCGGGAACACTGAGTTGTTCTGCATAACCACCGACAAAGGCAAAGCCCATCACCTGGTCTCCGGGTTTAACGTGTTTAACCTGGTCGCCCACGGCCGCCACCGTGCCGGACACCTCGGTACCCGGTATGAAAGGGAGAGGCGGCTTGAATTGATATTTATTTTCAATGATCAGGGTGTCAGGGAAATTGATGCCGGCGGCTTTTACGTCGATTAGCACATCGTTTGCGCCCGGTGTCGGGGCGGGGACATCTTCAACAACCAGCTTCTCTGGTGGCCCAAACTCTTTACAATGCACAGCTTTCATTGGCTTTTCCTTGTTTGTTGGCGTGGTGTTATCGGCCCGCCCGTTGACGGTCCAGTATATCAGCTCAATAACCGGACAAAAAAGTTCCGGAATTGCCGAATCTTATTGAATTTAGGCGATATTACCTCACTTTTACCCGACTGCTTCCGCTTGTAACGAAGTCTGACTTAAAACGCTAACAATGTGGCAGATTTAGCCAGTAATCTGCATTGGCTGCCCTGATATACTGCTGACCCTATAGTCATATTGATACTTAGAGTTGGTTAATCTGCTCTATACACCGAAGAGGATATTTCATGGACTTGCAAGATAAAGTGGCCATTGTCACGGGCGGAGCGTCCGGTTTGGGTCGCGCCACAACAGAAGCGTTTTTGGCGAAAGGCGCGACGGTAGTCATTTTCGATTTGAACGAAGAGCTGGGCGATAATGTGGCTGCTGAGCTGGGAGATAAGTGTTTTTTCGAGAAAGTGAATGTGGCTGATGAAGCGTCGGTACAAGGTGCTATTCAGCGCATTATGGAAAATCAGGGTGGCCTGCATGTAACCGTGAATTGTGCAGGTATTGGTTCCGCCATGAAGACTTATGGCAGTAAGGGGCCCCATTCCCTGGATATTTTTCAGAAAGTGATTGCGGTTAATCTGGTTGGTACGTTTAACGTAACCCGCTTGGCGGCTGAAGCCATGGCTAAAAATGAGCCGGTTACCGAAGACGGAGAGCGCGGCGTTATTATTAATACCGCTTCTGTCGCCGCCTTCGATGGTCAGGTGGGACAGGTTGCGTATTCCGCATCAAAAGGCGGGGTTGTCGGTATGACGTTGCCCATCGCACGGGATCTTTCTACCTACGGGATTCGTGTGAACGTTATTGCTCCGGGTATTTTTAATACCCCTTTGATGAATGCCGCGCCGGATACCGTTAAGTTGCCATTAATCGAAATGACCCAGTTTCCGAAACGCCTGGGTAACCCTTCCGAATACGGTCAGATGGCATGTCAGATGGTCGAAAACGGTTTCTTTAATGGTGAAGTCGTTCGCCTGGATGGCTCTATCCGGATGTCGCCCAGATAACGTAAGCTCGGTCGTATCGACAGTAAAAATGCGTGGCAAGCACCGATTGAAATCAGTCCAACATTCCATCCTGGAATGCGTTTGCAAAGCCGGAGTTAAAACCAGCGCATGGTTGCTCCGGCTTTTTTGGTCGATTTGAAACGTTTTCGAAGTACTTTGTCTATCGCTACTTGTTCTTGCCCCCCACCTATCAGCGCGTGTAAAGTCGAATTCTTTTTCGGCGCACACAGTCATGAATATCCGCAATCTCCTGATCCTGATCTGGGCTCATATAACACTGGGTAGTATTGCTCCCATGATGGTGCTGTTAAATGGATTTGTCGGCAGTACGCTGGCCCCTTCCGAGAGTCTTGCCACCTTCGGAATGGGGATGTTGGTTGCGGGTACCGCGGTATCCACAATCCCGGCTGCTAAAATCGCGAATCGGTATGGTCGCCGTGTTGGATTTTTGGCAGCGGTTCTGATCAGCGTGTTCGGTTGCCTGAGTTGTGTTGCTTCTCTCTATGTGCGTTCTTTTGTTTTGTATTGTGCGGGGATGACTCTACTAGGTTGTACTTTGGCGTTTGTGCAACAATTCCGTTTCGCAGCAACGGAAAATGTGCCAGCGGCAAAAACCAGTCTTGCAGTCGGATTGATTTTGTTTGCCGGCATTGGTGCCGCAATGGTAGGGCCCCGATTGGGGGTGTTCACTCAGCACCTGGTTCCTGACATCCTTTATGCGGGTTCCTATTTGGCATTGGCTGGCCTGGCTTTACTCGCCGCAGGTGGTTTGATGCTCTATCGGCCTCAGATCAAACCGCAAGAACAAACATTTAAAAACCGCGTCAAGTTCAGCTCGCTGTGGACTTCTCGCTATGCCCTCGGCGTACTATGTGGCACCACAGCTTACACGGTGATGAGCCTGGTGATGACGGCCACCCCGATCAGTATGCATCACCACCAGGGTATCGCGATGGGTGATACGGCCAATGTGATTCAGTGGCATATAGCGGCTATGTTTCTGCCCTCACTGTTCGTGGGAGTACTGATGCAAAAGTGGGGTGCCCCAAAGGTCGCATTGTTCGGTCTGATCTGTAACCTGATGGCCGTCGTTCTGGCTTTGCAGGGGGTGACCTATCTGCACTACATGGTGGCGCTGGTATTGCTGGGGTTAGGCTGGAACGGACTATTTCTGGCGGGAACACAGCTGGTGGCAACGGCCTATCCCGGAGCGGAGCGCTATCAGGCCCAGGCAGGGAATGATTTTATTATTTTCGGGTTTCAGGGGGCTGCCTCCTTGTCGGCAGGCCTTTTGATGGCGACGCTTGGCTGGAACGGACTCAATCTGGTTGCACTGGCTTTGTTATTGATTTGTTTGATCGGTTGGTTGCACCTAGTATTGATAAAAGGGCTGGATAGTAACCAGTCAATCGCGTGAACAATAAGGCATATTAATAATGCATATACCCGAACCTTTTCTCGTAACTGACCCGGAAGTACTCTATCAATGGATTGAGGATTGGAGCTTCGGCAAGCTGGTGACCAGCCGTCGCGGGAAATTGGAGATTAACGACATGCCATTTTACCTGGACCGGGAGAAAGGGGAGTTGCTTGGTCATATGGCCCGGGCTAACGGGCAATGGCAAACCTTGTTAATGGTTGAGGATTTGTTGGTGATTTTTGATGGTCCGCACGGCTATGTATCACCAACATGGTACAGCCAGCCGGATGGAGTGCCCACCTGGAATTACATTACCTTGCAGGTTTCAGGAAAAGCAGAGCTCATAAAAACGGAATCGGAATCCTTCGCCTTGCTGGAGAGACTCAGTCAGGCTAATGAAGCCCGTTATGCCGGCAGCTGGTCGCTGGACCAGCTGGATGAGTTCAGGGTCAGAACGCTGATGAAGCAGATTGTGTTTTTCAGAATTAAGATCACGTCTATGGAAGGCAAGGCCAAATTGAGCCAAAACCGTTCCAAAATGGACCGGGTTGGGGTTATCCAGAAGTTTTCAGCCAGCCCGGACAGCCAGTTGCAAACCTTGTCGCGCCTAATGAAGGCAGACCTTAAACCGTAAATCCCCCGATCGACCGGATTTGCCCCGATCGTGCATCAATCTCTGAGACGACTACTCCACGAGTAACCAGGCAGCGCTTACTGTGCTGTCTCGTGGGTTCTATTCCTGGTATTCTAACGGCTTATATTCATTCAGTTCCCTAATCGCATTCGAGGAGTCTTACATGCCTGCGTATCGTTCAAAAACTTCCACTGAAGGCCGTAACATGGCCGGGGCTCGCGCTTTGTGGCGGGCAACAGGAATGAAGGACGGTGACTTCAGCAAACCGATTATCGCGGTATCCAATTCTTTTACCCAGTTTGTCCCGGGGCATGTACATCTTAAGGATCTGGGCCAGCTGGTGTGCCGGGAAATCGAAAAGGCCGGCGGCGTTGCCAAGGAATTCAATACCATAGCGGTGGATGATGGTATTGCGATGGGGCATGATGGCATGCTTTACAGTCTGCCCTCCCGTGAAATCATAGCCGACTCAGTTGAGTATATGGCGAATGCCCATTGTGCAGATGCGCTGGTCTGTATATCCAATTGCGACAAAATTACCCCGGGAATGCTGATGGCGGCCCTACGCCTGAATATTCCGGTTATCTTTGTCTCCGGTGGCCCGATGGAAGCAGGTAAAACCAAGCTGGCAGACAAGGTAATAAAACTCGACCTGGTGGATGCCATGGTTGCCGCTGCGGACCCTAATATTACCGACGAGCAAGCGGATATGTACGAGCGCAGTGCTTGCCCTACCTGTGGTTCCTGCTCCGGCATGTTCACCGCGAACTCGATGAATTGTCTTACGGAAGCGTTGGGGTTGTCACTGCCAGGTAACGGTACCACGTTGGCGACTCACAAGGACCGTGAGCGCCTGTTTCTGGAAGCTGGTCGTCGTATCGTCGATATTACCCGTCGTTACTATGAACAAGATGATGACAGCGTGTTGCCGCGCTCCATTGCCAATGTAAAAGCATTCGAAAATGCCGTGACACTGGACATCGCCATGGGCGGTTCCACTAACACCATTCTGCACCTGATGGCGGCTGCACAGGAAGGCAATGTGGACTTCGGCATGAGCGATATCGATCGTTTATCTCGCCATGTTCCACAGCTATGCAAAGTGGCGCCGAATACGCCGCAATACCACATTGAGGATGTGCACCGTGCGGGTGGCATCATGAGCATCCTGGGTGAGCTGAATCGAGCCGGGCTGCTGAATACAGACGTGTCCACTGTGCACAGTGCCACCATGGAAGAAGCGTTGGCTCAGTGGGATCTGATGCAGACCGACGATGAGGCGGTACAGCGCTTTTTCAAAGCGGGGCCCGCCGGTATTCCGACTCAAGAGGCGTTTAGCCAGGACTGCCGTTGGGATAGTCTGGACATGGATCGTGAAAATGGCTGCATCCGTTCACTGGAACACGCGTATTCCAAAGAAGGCGGCTTAGCCGTGCTGTACGGTAATATCGCGGAGGATGGTTGCGTGGTAAAAACCGCAGGCGTCGATGAAAGTATATTGGTATTTGAAGGGCCGGCCCGAATTTACGAGAGCCAGGACGCTGCTGTAAAAGGCATACTGTCAGATGAAGTCCAGTCCGGGGAAGTGGTTATTATCCGCTACGAAGGGCCGAAAGGGGGCCCGGGTATGCAGGAGATGTTGTATCCCACCAGCTATTTGAAATCGAAAGGCTTGGGCAAAGAGTGTGCATTACTGACCGATGGCCGTTTTTCAGGCGGCACTTCCGGTCTATCGATTGGTCACGTGTCACCGGAAGCGGCTGCCGGTGGGGCCATTGCTTTGGTGGAATCCGGTGACCTCATCCGCATTGATATCCCCAATCGCGCCATTGATGTAGTGCTCAGTACGGAAGAATTGTCTCACCGTCGCCACAATATGAACGATAAGGGCAAAGCTGGTTGGAAGCCCGAGCATCCGCGGCAACGTAAAGTCAGTACTGCCCTGAAGGCCTATGCGGCTCTTGCAACCAGTGCTGATCGTGGTGGTGTTCGGGATTTATCCCAATTGGACCAATAAAATCCGCTGGCGGGCCGGGATTGTTAATTCGTGTCCAAGATGTGATATAAAGCCGGACGTGAATTTGCGGCAGGATTGAATTGCTATGACACCAGCGCAACCCGGTATTCTGGAGCCTATACCCGCTCATGCCCGGCATTTGATATTCGATCAGCTTCCCGCTGGAGATCTTGCACGTGCGTTGGCCTATCTGCAGCAGGCGGCAGACGGCCGCTCGGCTGTAGTGGGTCTTGGCTACCCCCTGCTAGAGAGTGTTGGTTGCAGTATAAAAGGCATGCAAATGGCGTCGACCTACTCGGGAGCGGCTATCGAAGTTCCTGCTACTCCGGGTTCGCTGTGGGTGTGGTTACGGGCAGAAGAACGGGGTGAGGTAGTGGAGAAGACCCGGCAATATAAGCAGGGTCTAGAGTGCGGTTTTGAACTTGGCACGGTTATGGACTGCTTTCGTTATCGTGATTGCCGGGATTTATCGGGGTACATTGACGGGTCTGAAAACCCGGAAGGTGAAAACGCCCATCGTGCGGCTTTTGTCGACAATGATACAGCGGGCCTCAAGGGGTCCAGCTTCGCCTCAGTGCAGCAGTGGCTCCATAACCTGACGCATTTCAAGGCTTTGCCACAGTCTGAACAGGACAATATTATGGGGCGTAGAATGTCAGATAATGAAGAGTTTGATGAAGCTCCTGAGTCTGCCCACGTTAAGCGTTCCGCCCCGGAAAACTTTTCTCCCGAGGCCTTTATGCTGCGTCGCTCCATGCCCTGGAGTAAAGATGCCCAGGAAGGTCTGGTGTTTCTTGGCTTTGGACATAGTTTGCAAGCATTCGATCGTGTTATGAAGCGGATGGTCGGGATGGACGACGGTATTACCGATGGCCTGTTTCGTTTCTCCCAGCCCATCTCCGGTACTCACTTTTGGTGCCCCCCAATGCTGCAAAACCAAATAGACCTGTCATTACTAAAGCTGGATGCGAAGACTCAATGCTAAGCTACCGTCATGCCTATCACGCAGGAAATCAGGGCGATGTATTAAAGCATTGGGTTCTGGTGTTGTGCCTGGAATACCTGAAGCGTAAAGATAAGCCGTTTTTTTACATGGATACCCATGCGGGGGCCGGGCAATATTCATTGATGGATGCGTACGCCCGTAAAACTGCCGAATCCGATTCCGGTATTGCCCGTATCTGGAATGACGCCAAAGCCCCGGCGGTGTTGTCTGATTATCTGACCTTGGTGTCTTCCTTCAATAAAGTCAAACCCCCCAAACTCCACAGCTATCCGGGCTCTCCGGTGGTGGCTGCGGCGCTGATGCGGTCGGATGACCGGTTGCGCTTAATTGAATTGCATTCTTCGGACAGGGCAAAGCTGGAGCAGCATTTTTGTCGTGATCGGCGGGTGAAGGTGATGGATGGGGACGGTTTTCAATTGCTAAAAGGTTTGTTGCCCCCGGTCACTCGCCGCGGCATTGTGCTCGTTGATCCGTCATACGAAATGAAGACGGATTACCAGCGGGTTCCGGGTTGTCTGAAGGAAAGCCTGAATCGTTTTGCCAGCGGAACCTATTTGGTTTGGTACCCGCTGATAAACTCACTGCCGGCTCAGCGCTATTCTGATCAATTGAAAAAGTTGCCCTGTGACAATTGGCTTGATGTTCAGCTTCGGGTAAATTCTCCGCCTCAAGGGCACGGAATGTATGGAAGTGGCATGTTTGTGATTAACCCACCCTGGACGCTAAAAGCGGATCTGGAGCAGGGTCTGCCGTACCTCACCGAAAAACTGGGTGATGGCGAAACGGCTGAGTGGGCTATCCAGCATAACCAGTAGCTCGATATTTTAACGAAAAGGTAACCCTATGCCCATCAGTAAGAACTCGGTGGTTCAATTCCATTACACATTAAAAGATGAACGAGGCGAACAGATCGAAACCACCATCGGTAGTGATCCGATGGCGTATCTGCACGGTCACAACAATATTATTCCCGGGCTGGAAAAAGCGATGGAGGCACACGAAGCAGGGGATATCTTTAGTGTGACAGTAGAACCGGTAGACGGTTATGGTTTGCGTAAAGCGGACTCAATGCAGCGCATCCCGGTCAAGCATCTGCGTGGAGCCAAAAAATGGAAGCCCGGAATGGTAGCGTGGGTGGAAACCGAGAAAGGCCAACGGCAGGTGACCGTGGTGAAGGTCGGTAAATTCAATGTGGATTGCGATCTCAATCATCCTTTGGCGGGCAAGGTGTTGACCTTTGATATTGAAATCGTAGAGCTACGTGATGCGACCGAAGAAGAAAAAGCCCATGGGCATGCTCATGGTGTTGGTGGTCATCACCACTAGTTGGCGCCTTGTAGGAATTGCGAAATTCGCTCGATCCGCGTAATTATGGGTGGGGATGTCCGTTTTTAGCGTCCGGCTGCTATCCTTAATGGGTAATATTGACTAAGCTGATTTCAGGTCCGCACCTGAGTATGCTGGCTTTGTCGGACGACTACAAAAGGGATAATGTGCTAAAGGATGAGCAAGGACAGGCAGTTTCGCTGGTATCTTGTCGCTGATGTGGTTCACAGCGGCTATGCGGTTTGGGTAATTTTATTCATATCGCTGTCGCTGACTGTGGGTGCTTTTGTGATATCCACCCACCTTATCGAACAGCGCATACGCGATCGCTTCAACTACGGCGCCCAGCAGCTGCAACGAGAAATCGAGAGCCATCTTGAAGTCTATAATCAAGTGTTGCGTAATGCTGCGGCTTTCTATTACGCCACCGACCCTCCCACCCGTGAACAATTTTCAACCTATGTGCGCAACCTGGAATTAAACCGTTTCTGGCCCGGTATCCAGGGAGTGGGTTTGAGCGTGCCGATTAGCCCGCAGCAGAAACAAGCTCACATTGAAAGTGTGCGCGCCCAGGGGTTTCCTGAATACGATATTCGGCCGTTAGGTGAGCGGGATTTTTACACCAGCATTGTTTATCTTGAGCCATTTGATTGGCGTAACCGGCGTGCGTTCGGGTATGACATGTACACCAATCTATTGCGGCGTAAGGCCATGGCGCGTGCGCGCAGCAGCGGCGAGTTGGCAACCACCGGAAAAATCACCCTGGTACAGGAGACAGAGGAAGACACGCAAAGTGGATTCCTCATCTATTTACCTGTTTATTCCACCAGCCCACCACCATCAACCAAATCCGAGCGGGAAGCCAGCTTCTCGGGGTGGGTCTATTCGCCTTTCCGGACCGGAGACCTGATGCTGGGGATAACCAAAGGGGAAGCTTATTCTATCGATTTTGAGATCTACGATGGTGAGAACAGCGATCGCGAGAACCTGCTTTTCGACAGCAACCGTGTACATGATGTCCGCCGCGTTGAAGAGTCAGGGGCTCTGAGGTGGAGAAACACCTTTATGTTCAATGGCCAACCCTGGACCTTATATTTTACGCCCGGGTCCGAGTTCACCCAGTCAATTGATGGTCGTGAAATACCCAAATTTGTTGTGCTCGGTGGAATCATTATTGATGTGTTGCTGTTTTATGTTCTGTTGTCCATGCGCCATATGAAGCATCGGGTGGAAGCCATTGCTGAACAAAGAAACAAGGAATTGATATCGGCTAAGTACGAATTGGAAACACAGAAAAACTTTGCGGACGCCATTATCGATAGCTTGCCTAATGTACTTTTCGTGAAGAACGTACTAGGCGGTGAAGTGGTGAGATTAAATCACCACGCCCGACGTTTGTTCGAGACGAACGATCACTCAACAATGGCATTGTTTGATCGCTTCCAACAACAATTTAATAGCCAGGTGAGATTGACCGGCAGCGAATTCAGCGCAAGTTTTATCAGCAAGCTGGAAGTGGAAACGCTGGAGGGGCTACGTTACTTCAATATCCATCAGGTTCCTATTAAAAATGTCAACGGTATAACCGAGTTCATGGTGGTGATTTGTAATGACATAACTGACCGTCTGGATTCGGAGCGTCGTTTTACTCTGCTATTTGATTCTGCACCCAGTGGCCTGATGCTGGTGGATCGCAGTCAGAAGATAAGCCTGGTGAATCGCAGCCTGTCCGACATGTTTGGTTATGCCGCGGAAGAACTCATGGGGAAACCGGTTAACATTTTGATTCCACCGGAAGCCCATGGTCGGCATCGCGATCATGTACAGAAATATTTGTTGAACGCAGGACCCAAACGTCTGGGAAGCCGGTCCGATATCAAAGGGCTAACCCGAGACGGGTCTATACTGGTATTGGATGTGGCATTACAACCCCTGCGTTACGAAGAGCAGGGCGAAGTTCTGGTCTCGGTCACTGATATAACAGAACGGCACAGGTTGATCCAACAGTTGGAAAAAGCGAATCGGTACAAGTCCGAATTCTTGGCTAGTATGTCCCACGAACTGCGGACCCCGCTCAATTCTATTATTGGTTTTTCAGAACGGGTATTGAAAAGCAGCAATGTGACTTTAGGTGAGCGCGAGCAGGATGGATTGGAAACCGTGCTCCGCAATGCACACCATTTACTGTCTTTAATTAATGACATCCTGGATTTGTCCAAGGTCGAGTCCGGCCACATGAATGTGAATCTTGAGCCGTTGGATGTAAGGCAACTATTGGATTTACAGTTGCAGGCTTTAGCACCCTGGGCCAAAGCCAAGAATTTAAAATTCAAAGTGAGCTTGCCTGTAACCCCAATACCGATGGTGACTGACAAGAATGTATTGCTCAGGATTTTAAATAATCTGGTGTCCAATGCTGTGAAATACACGCGCAAAGGCAGCATTTCTGTCAGTGTTAATGTGACCTTCGAGGTGTCCTGGGGGCAGACCTTGACTTTACAGGTGACGGATACGGGAATAGGTATCACGGCGAAGGACCAGGAAAAGCTGTTTAATGAATTTGTGCGCACCAATGAAGCTCGGGAAAAAAATATCGAAGGCACCGGGTTGGGTTTAGCCATTACCTCTAGATTGGTGTCTGTACTCGGCGGCAGGATCGAAGTGGAAAGCGAGCATGGTGTAGGCAGCGTGTTTCGTGTGCTGTTACCGATGCGGCGCAGATCGGCCGAACTGAATCCTCCTGAAAACAATCAGTAGTTTAATGTCGATGCGGCTGGATGCACTTCATCTGATTCACAGGCACTAAAGAATTCAATCAAATTGATATTTGTAGGTGTCGATATCCTGCTCATAAAGCTTTGAAACGATTTTTTTTAGCTCATCGTTATAATAATCACGATAGTTTTTATGCTCTTTTTGCTGAAAAGACATAAGCCATTTACGCAGTTTCCAATTAAGGCCGTATTGAGCGTTTTTCTTTGTGTCGTTGATGTGAGGTAAGGTTGAATCCGCGAAACCCAGTTGTTTGGCGACCACGTCAAAATCGTTTTGCAGGCTCTCAAACTTGCCGATGTAGTCAACCAGGCACTGGCCGTCCGGTGAGTGCGTAAAGTTGTATTGCGGCACGATATGACGATAAGCATCGTCCATTCCGGGTTCGGGTAAGTGATGCTTAATAAAATCGCTGAAGGTAAATCTAATATTATGATGTCTGAACTTGTATTCTGAGACGATACGGGCCCAGGGGTTTCTAACAAAAGAAAATTTGTAATATTCGTTAAACTGCTCCTGACTGATATACCCGAATTTCACATACTCTTCTGCATAGAGGTGAGCTAACCGGGCGGGACCTTTGCTCGGGTCATCGTTTGGCCGTAGCAGAAGTGGCGCGCGGGTCTCCCAGGTCATTCCCAACAGATTAAGAAAATAGTGCTCCACGCTCATTCCGGCGGCTTTGGGTACATGAACAAAAATGCATTTGAATTCTTTGCATATCATGTTGATTACTATTCCTTGATTTACGGCAGAAAGAAGTTCAGTCACTTATAAAGTCTAATGACAATCTACTATAAGCGCGGGATCATTGGCAATGAGGCTTAGGTTGATTTGTGAACTACATCCTCTGCACCACTGAGCATAGACACTGTGCTTAAAGTCTCGTACTGTGTGTCCAAACTTAGACCTGACCCACTTCAGAGGATCATTATGGGAAACGATACGCATTCAAAGCTGGTTGGCTATATTTTGTGGATTTTTGGTTTCCTGGGGGCGCATCGTTTCTATTATGGAAAGCCGATTACCGGAACAATATGGTTTTTCACTGCCGGGCTGTTGTTTGTGGGCTGGATTATTGATTTATTCTTGATTCCATCAATGGATAGGGAAGCGGGCAGAAAATACCAGGAAGGTCGACTGGATTACACGGTGGCCTGGATTCTCCTGACCTTTCTCGGTATGTTTGGTATCCACCGATTTTATTTGGGTAAGTGGTTCACCGGGTTGATTTGGTTACTCACCGGTGGTTTGTTTCTGCTGGGGTATCTTTACGATTATTGGACTTTGAACGGACAGGTGGATGAAAAAAACCGCGCGTTGTATTAAGTCGTAGCGGAAAGCGGATACTGAACCCCCGTAAGCTTTTCAGATACCTGCCAAAGTTTACGGGCGATATCCGGGTTGTTGGAGCGCCGGGTTGACGTCGCTGCTGTCGGATAACCAAACGTACCATAGAACCGATCCGGCCCGATATATTCACCGCCCTCTATCTCATTTGAAGTAGCTGCATACAGTGATGGTAAAGCGCCTTTGGTTGCAGATTGTGTTACCAGGGGCGTGACCATTTTAACCAGTTTCGCAAGCAACACCGATCCACTTTGTTGCAGCCCTGGCGTGGCCAGATTAGTGCTGGTTACGCCGGGATGCACGGCGACCGACATGGTTTGTGCGCCGGATGCATTCAGCTTCCGTTCCAGCTCCCGGGCAAACACTAGGTTAGCTAGCTTGCTTTGCCCGTAAGCATCCTGCTTACCGTAACGCCGGCGTTCAAAAAATAGATCTTCAAAATCCAGATTGCCGGAGCGGTGGGCGATGCTGCTGACCGTAACGACTCTTGAGCCTGCCCGGTTCAGCAATGCAGGCATTAGCAGGCCGGTTAATGCGAAATGCCCCAAATGGTTGATACCTATTTGACTCTCAAAGCCGTCTTCCGTCATTCCCTGTGGTAGCCACATCACTCCCGCATTATTGAGCAGAACATCCAAGCTGTCGTATTGCTCCGAGAACATGTTGGCCATCACATGCACCGAATCCAGCGACCCCAGATCCAGTGGCAGAAAATGCAATTGCGCTTTGGGAAACTGATTGCGTATCTTCGCCATGGCGCTAACGGCTTTTGCCTCGTTTCGACAGGCAAGAATGACTTGCGCACCCAGCCCGGCCATGACGCGAGCTGATTCAAATCCGATTCCGCTATTTGCGCCGGTAATCAGTATTCGTTTCCCCGTTTGTGAAGGGATATCCTGTGAGGTCCACTTTCTATCATTCATATTATACCGATCACATTGGCTGGTTATGTGGGGCATCGTAGCAAGAAGCGGATCAGCGAATCAATCAGTGTGGTGGCGCATCTTTCCTATATGTTTCAGTTCGCAGCCGGCTAAAAAGAAATGGCAGGTAATGGGGGTTAGTCTTGTTGCCTGACATACCCGCTGTCCCCCAGTGGTAGCGGTATTAAATGGCCAACTCCAGGGATTTTTGGACAAAGCGACCGATGTTCGGATGCAGGTCGGCGATACCGCAGGTTCCGCTGTTGGAATATGCTACCTATTGGACACAAAATAGGGCTTGTCATATCTCTTAACTCACGATAGGTTAACACCTCTCAAAATTGCGGCCCCGGAATGGCAAGATTTGGGGCGCCCGCAATATTATTGATTTATAAAAAACGCTATAAATTTCATAAGGTTTTGGAGTTCAGGTATGTTAGTTGGTATACCTAAGGAAATAGTTCCTGGGGAAAATCGTGTTGCGGTTATTCCGCCCGGAATTCAGGTTCTGACCGGTGCCGGGTTTAAAGTGGTGGTTCAAAGTGGAGCTGGTGAAGCTTCACACTATGACGATGAGGCATATAGTGCAGCCGGTGCGACTATCGCTCCAGACGCCAAATCCTTGTACGAACAAGCCGATCTTATATTGAAAGTACGCCATCTGATTGATGATGAAACGACTTTGATTAAGGAAGGTACCACATTGGTTTGTATGCTTGACGGCTGGTTCAACCAAGCGTTGATCAAGCAGCTTGCTGAGCGCAAGGTAAGGTGCTTTGCACTGGAATTCATACCCCGCATTACGCGGGCCCAAAGTATGGATGTGTTGAGTTCAATGGCGGCTATTTCGGGCTACCGCTCTGTACTGGCGGGCGCTATGGCGTTACCGCAATACTTTCCTATGTTAATGACCGCTGCCGGAACCATTCACCCTGCTAAAGTTTTTATTGTGGGTGCGGGCGTTGCCGGCTTAATGGCGGTTTCAACGGCGCGACGCCTGGGTGCGGTGGTGGAAGCCTATGATACCCGCGTGGAAGTCCGTGAACAGGTAGAAAGTCTGGGTGCAAAATTCGTGGAGTTTGATCTGCCCCAGGAAGAAGGTACTACTGCAGGCGGCTATGCCAAGCAGCAGTCAGAGGAATTTTATCGCGCCCAGCGTGAGCAAATGGCCGAGAAGGTCGCTCAATCTGACCTGGTGATTACCACCGCAGCGATACCCGGCAAAGCTTCACCGGTGCTGATCACCGCTGATATGGTTAAAAAAATGAAACACGGCTCGGTCATTGTCGATCTGGCAGCCGAACGTGGCGGAAACGTTGAAGGCACTGTCAAAAACGAAAAAACGTTTGTCGATGGCGTCACTATCATCGGTTATATCGATCATCCCTCCCGCGTTCCTGTTCATGCCTCCCAGCTCTATACAAAAAACATCACCACATTCCTGCTCAACATGGCCAAAGAAGGCGAGTTGACCCTGAATATGGAAGATGAAATTGTGTCCGCCACACTGATTACCGAAGGTGGCGAAATCAAGCATGCGGGCTTGCGTGAACTCATTGAGAAGGAGTCAAGCTGATGGAAATGTTAATCCTGACCTTCACAATATTTGTGTTGGCCATATTTGTCGGTGTGGAAATCATCAACAAGGTTCCGCCTACATTGCATACGCCATTGATGAGCGGAACCAACGCCATCTCGGGTATCGTTGTGGTTGGTGCCATTATTAGTTCCGGGGGTGGCGAACAAGCCACGGGTCTTTCAACCTTTCTTGGTGTGCTCGCGATAGTGTTGGCTTGTATCAACATTTTTGGTGGCTTTATGGTTACCGATCGCATGCTCAATATGTTCAAAAAGAAAAGTAAGTAGAAGGAAGACTCATGCACGTTTTAATTAATTTCGGGTACCTCGTTGCAGCGGTACTGTTTATTTTTGGTATTAAAGGTATGACCACCCCCAAGACAGCGGTTCGCGGGAACCAATTGTCTGCTGCGGGAATGTTGGTGGCTGTGGTTGCAGCCTTGCTGGAATTTCAGGTAGTCAGTTACGGTTATATTATCCTGGGTATCGTGGTGGGTGCCGGTATCGGTATTTTCCTGGCTAAGCGTATTCAGATGACGTCCATGCCGGAAATGGTGGCGGCATTAAACGGATTTGGCGGCGCCGCGTCATTACTGGTCGCTTCTGCAAACTATCTGGAAATGAGCCGGGGCTATGAGCTTGCAGCGGCTGCTGAAAGCGCTTTTCCTGAGCCAACTATGATGTGGGGCATCGCGCTCATTCTGAGCATCCTGATCGGCGCAGTGACACTGACCGGTAGCTTCGTGGCCGTGGGCAAGCTGATGGGCAAGCTGGGTGACCCCGCCTCAATCGGTATGTTCAAGGCCATTGTCAAAGTGTGTTTTGTGCTGCTGATCGCGGGTTCCGCCTATTTTGTGGCTTCTAACCCTCTTGAGCAGGGCGATCTGCTGATCGTTATGATTCTGATCTGTCTGTTGCTGGGTGTTGCGCTGGTTATTCCCATTGGCGGCGCGGACATGCCGGTGGTAATCGCGTTGCTGAACTCCTATTCCGGTTTGGCAGGTTCAGCCACTGGATTTGTTCTGGGAAACAACGGGCTCATCATAACTGGGTCATTGGTGGGTGCGTCCGGGCTGATCCTGACAACCATCATGTGTAAAGCGATGAATCGCTCGCTGACCAACGTCCTGTTCGGCGGCTCTATGGCGGCTAAAGCCGGTATCAGCCGTGATGAAAACGACGCGTTCTATGATGGTAAAGTGAAAACCACCAGCGCGGATGAAGTCGCGATGCTGCTCGACTCTGCCAGCCGTGTTGTATTCGTTCCCGGTTATGGTTTGGCGGTTGCACAGGCTCAGCATGCAACCCGTGAGTTGGCTTCGATGCTGCAGGATCGTGGTATTGATGTTAAATATGCTATTCACCCGGTTGCGGGTCGTATGCCTGGACATATGAACGTACTGTTGGCCGAGGCTGAAGTGCCCTACGACCAGTTGGTGGAAATGGATGTTATCAATCCCGAGTTCACGCAGACGGATGTGGCCATTGTGCTGGGAGCGAATGACGTTACCAACCCGGCGGCGTCAAAAGATCCGGAATCGCCTATCTTCGGTATGCCGATTCTGGAAGTGCAGAATGCAAAAACGGTGATAGTGGTCAAGCGTGGATTGTCTCCCGGATTTGCCGGTATTCCCAACGCCTTGTTCATCAATGAAAACAGCCTGATGGTGCATGGTGATGCGAAACTGGTACTTCAGGAAATGATTGCTGCGATGAAAGATCTGTAGGTCTCACTGTAAAACCTGAGATAAAAAAAGCCCCGATTTATCGGGGCTTTTTTTATTGTCGATCTGCCTAACCGAAAACCACCATGCTTTGTTTGCTGAACGCAACCGGTTGATCGTCGGGGCCCCACAGCGTCACTGACTGGCTGGTGTAGCCGTCCGCTGCCGCTAACATGGTGCTGTCCACACGCCATCCCTGCATGGGCAATCCGTCTACTTTATCGGTAAGAAATTCCAGCATCCAGGTCATGGAACTTCCGGCAGCAAACCTTTTCATATACGAAAGGGCGATCGGAGGTACATAATCCGCTAACGCGATGATATGGAATTCAGTGGAGCTTGGTTCTGTCGGCATGCTTAGTTCAATTACGTTTTCAGGTTCCGCTGCACCGCTGAAAGGAAAGCCTCCCTTAACCCAACGGCCTTCGAAGTGCTGAAGAAAAGAAGGTGTCAGACCTTCAACGTAGGGCACCTGTTTGGAGTTATCAGATGGGACAGGCGGTTTTTCCGGAGCCAGCCTGACTACAGAGTCCCTTGCACTGCCGAATACCCCGATGACGATCGCCACAATCTTATTGCCATTCATTAATCGTGATTCGACATGAATAGCACTTTTGCCCGAGCGCAGTATTGTTGCTTTGGCGGTAAGCGTATTGTCGTCTCCCGGCTGAATAAATGTCGTCTGTAGTGAGCGTAAGGGAACCTCAGGCACCAAGCCCCGCATGGCGCTTAACGCAATAACGGTCTGAAGCCCCCCGAAAACGCTTCGGCCCTGCATCCAGGTAGGGGGTACGGTTAACGACACAGCTCCGTCTTTAGGCTGGCAGTTGTTCAGAAGTTCGGTGAATTGCACGGATAGCTCCTCTCATAAGCTCGCTTAAGAATGGGACGATATATTTCGATCAACGAAAGATGGTACTTTGATCGAACGGTGAATACTATTGCCGTAATCGCCACTGGATTGGCTCAGAGCGGGTATCTGGAGTGGTATACACATTCAGGCTTTATAATGGTTAGTAGGGTGTGGCATAGTCAGTTTGCCAGAACGCGCTAAACCGGTTACACAGGAACAGTCGCTGCCATGAAACTAACGGATCTATCGCTGCGCAAACATATCGTCTTGATCGTTCTGATTAAGGTGCTAGTCATCATTGCCATCCGGCTGATTTTTTTTCCTTCCCTAGAGCAACAGCATTTGCCGGCTGATATTTACTTCGATACCTCTGAGCCACAAACACAACCCTTAAGGAGGTCACATGATTGATCTGTCTGCCGTTGAAGTTGCCCGGTTGCAATTCGCATTAACGGCTTTGTTTCATTTCATATTTGTTCCGCTCACGTTGGGTTTGTCCTTTATTCTGGCAATTATGGAGTCGGCTTATGTCTTGACGCAAAAGTCGGTGTACAAAGATATGACACGCTTCTGGGGAAAGCTGTTTGGCATTAACTTTGCCTTGGGTGTTACCACTGGACTGACTCTGGAGTTTCAATTTGGCACTAACTGGGCCTACTATTCTCATTATGTAGGCGATATTTTCGGAGTGCCCTTGGCGATCGAAGGGTTAATGGCTTTCTTTCTGGAAAGCACGCTGGTCGGGTTGTTTTTCTTTGGTTGGGATCGGTTGTCGCAACGCCAGCATTTGGCGGTAACCTGGTTGGTGGCGCTGGGTTCTAATTTGTCGGCTCTTTGGATTCTAATCGCCAATGCCTGGATGCAGAATCCGGTAGGCTCTGAATTTAATTTTCACACGATGCGTATGGAAATGACTTCATTTGCCGAAGTGTTTTTCAACCCGGTGGCTCAGGTCAAGTTTGTGCATACGGTTGCGGCCGGCTACGTAACCGGAGCTATGTTTGTGTTAAGTGTGTCCAGCTGGTATTTGCTGAAAGGACGGGACCTGCCGTTTGCCAGGCGATCTTTTGCGATCGCGGCAAGCTTTGGGACCGCTTCGATTTTATCGGCAATCGTGTTGGGTGACGAATCCGGGTATGAAATAGGCGATGTGCAAAAAGTGAAATTGGCCGCAATAGAAGCGGAGTGGGAAACGCATCCGCCGCCGGCGTCCTTTACGCTGATTGGCTGGCCCGACGATATCGCGCAGAAAACTCACTTTGCTATCCGCATTCCTTATATGTTGGGCATTGTTGCGACCCGTAGCCTGGACACCCCGGTTTTGGGTATAGCGGATCTTAAACAGCTTCATGAGCGACGCATCCGGCAGGGTATGGTGGCTTATGGCTTACTGCAGGATATGCGTGAAAATGGAGTAGACGATGTTTCCCGCGAAGCATTCAATCTGGTTAAAGACGACTTGGGTTATGGGTTGCTGTTAAAAGAATTTGCCCCCAATGTGATCGACGCTACCGATGACCAGGTCCAGTCGGCGGTTGATCGGAGCATCCCCAAGGTGTGGCCGCTGTTTTTCAGCTTCCGTATTATGGTTGGGTCGGCCATAGTGATGCTGTTTGTCTTTGTCGTTTCATTCTATCAATCCACACGGCATCAGGTCGCGAAAAGCCGGTGGCTGCTGAAGTTGGCAGTATGGTCGATACCATTACCCTGGATAGCCGCCGAATGCGGCTGGATAGTTTCTGAATACGGCCGACAACCGTGGACCATAGGCGAAGTTTTGCCGACAAATCTTTCCGCTTCCAATCTGGCTGCATCGGATGTCTGGACTAGCTTGATAGTCATCGTGCTGTTTTATACTGCTCTGTTCATTATTGAAATGTATTTGATGTTGCATTTCATCCGTAAAGGGCCCAGCAGCTTGGGTACCGGAAAATATTTTTTCGAAAATAACGACAGTGCATCCAAATCCGGCCGCTCTAATCCTCGGGAGACCGCGTCATGATTGCTGATTATGAAACGCTGAAATTAATCTGGTGGGGTCTGGTGGGGCTGCTATTAATCGGTTTTGCGCTCACTGATGGTTTTGATATGGGCGTCGGTGCATTGTTGCCCGTGATCGGCTCCACCAACACTGAGCGACGTATTATGATCAACACCATCGGTCCCCATTGGGAAGGGAATCAGGTGTGGTTTGTGACTGCTGGCGGGGCCTTGTTTGCTGCCTGGCCTATGGTTTACGCCAGTGCTTTTTCCGGAATGTACGCTGCTTTGATCATTGTTCTGTTGGCGTTATTCATGCGACCGGTCGGGTTTGATTACCGCGCTAAAAAGGATTCCGAACGTTGGCGTCGCAATTGGGATCGTGCCTTGTTCGCCGGGTCGGTTATTCCTCCGGTTATTTTTGGAGTGGCCTTCGGAAATTTATTTATAGGGCTACCATTCGAATTCGATGAGTTTTTGCGTCCCGACTTCAAAGCGGGCTTATTGGGTTTGCTGACCTGGTTTCCGTTATTGGCCGGGTTTTTGAGCCTGAGTATGTTAGTCATGCATGGTGGGGTCTGGCTGGGATTGAAAACCAGCGATGAATTGCGGGCAAAAGCAGTACGGTCGACGTTGTTTGCCGCTGTCAGTACCACGTTGCTGTTCGGCATTTGCGGGATCTGGATTTTTTCCGGTATGAAGGGCTTTGTTATCGAAACCTTGCCCGATCCCAATGCCTATAACGATCCTCTTGGTAAACTGGTTGCAGTGCAGGAGGGAGCGTGGTTGAACAACTTTAATAAATGGCCGTTGCTTTGGTTGTTCCCGTTGGCGGGAATGCTTATGCCATTGATGACGGCTTTTCTGGCAAAAGCCAAGCTGGACGGTTTGGCCTTTGCTACCAGTTGTGTTGCGATAACCAGTATTATTTTAACGGCGGCAGTGGCGTTGTTTCCTTTTGTGTTGCCGTCCAGCCTGAACCCCAATCATAGTTTGACACTCTGGGATGCAACGTCCAGCGCGCTGACGCTCAATATAATGCTGATGGTGGCGTGCGTCTTTGTCCCATTGGTGCTGAGTTACACCCTGTGGAGTTATTACAAAATGTGGGGGCGCCTGGATGAAGCGCATATTAATGACAACAGCCATTCATTGTATTAACAGGAGTAAAGACTATGTGGTATTTCACCTGGATCTTGGGCGTTTTACTGGCTTGCGCGTTCGGTATCGTGAACGTGCTTTGGCTGGAAGTCACTGAAAATATGGATAAACCTGAAGAAGAATAGGGAAGCGGGGTCAGCTTAAAGGTTCCAGTTTAACTTCGACACTGTTGTTGTCGCTGCCAAGTGTAATCTGGGTATCCATGATCGAACAGTACAGGCGCATGGTGCGTTGACAAAGGCTGCCTAGTTCGTCGCAGGTGGATTCGCCTACCCGGTACACGGTGACATTATGCATGGCTTTGATTTTTGCTTTATTCTGTTGCCACCAAATAGAGGCGGTGTTTTCACCATAACAATAGATTATTACCTGTTGTGCGCGGTGACTGGCTTTTCGAATTCGTTTCTCGTCCGGTAAGCCAACATCAATCCAAAGTTTGATCTCACCGGTCAGATCCTTGTCCCACAGAGCTGCATCTTCTTCGTTGCTCAGGCCTTTCCCGAACTGCAGTGATTCGCTGGCGTTCAGTACGTAGGCCAACAGCCTGATCATCATCCGTTGTTCTGTTTCCGAGGGGTGCAGCGCCAATGTCAGGCCATGGAGATGGTAATAATTGCGATCCATGTCCGAAATCTGAACGTCCGCTTTAAAGATGGTGGATTTGAGCGCCATATAAGATCCATTGCATTATTCTGAGCAGGAAGCTTAACAGCACTTTTAAAGATTTAAAATCCGGCCTGCACAACAGGCCGGAATTCGTTAGCGGATATCAGCAGCGACTTCTAATTCGTGAATTCCATTTTCAATAAAATCCAGTAAACGCTGCATTGAGGGGAGGGTTCGGCGGCACGCGGTCAGCCCGAATTCCAGGTTCTGATCATAGCTAAGTAGCGTGATATTCAGCGCGATGCGGTCCATAGGTAAGGATACCGGATACATGCCATCCAGACGCGCTCCGTTCCAATACATGGGTTTACGCGGTCCGGGAACGTTGGAGATAATGACGTTAAAAGGTTGCCAACCGGACATCAACCCCGTGATCATTTTAAACCCCGCCGGCGCCATAGTCAGTGCTGTGTAATTGAGCACTTCTTCCGGTGTCATGGTTTTGTAGCGATCTTTTGAGTCTTTCACCGAGGCTTTGATTTCCTGCATGCGTAAAGCCGGATCAGCGATATGGGTGCCCAGATTGACCAGGATCATGGCAATCTGATTGCCGTCGTCACTATCATCCCGACGCAGTGACATAGGGACCATAGCCACCAGCGGTTTGTCCGGCAGAGCGTGCTGCATGATCAAATAGTCCCGTAATGCGCTGCCACATATCGCTAATACCGCATCGTTGACTGTGCAGTTGAAGGCTTTTGCAATGGCCCGGATACGCACCATTGGATAAGACTGTGCCGCAAAACGACGAGAGCCGGTAATTGGTTCGTTTAGCAGACAATCCGGTGCCTGGAAGATAGACACATGGGCCGATTCTTTTCGGGCACGGCGGAACGTTTTGGCAAATTCCTTTGCGATTTTAGGTACGGTGCCCAGCTGTTTGCCTGCCCCGTCCACGAGCCCGGCAAAGCCACTAACCAGTTCTTTCGGGGTAATCAGCTTTTGCTCGCGTTTTGGTCTGGGCATAGCCCAGATAGGCGGGCGATTCATTTCGGTCGGGTCATAGGACAAAAACTTCATGCAGGTCTTCATTGCCGCCACTCCATCCATCATGCTGTGGTGCACTTTGGAATACACGGCGAAGCGTCGGCCCCTTACACCTTCTATTAGATGGAACTCCCACAGCGGACGCTCCCGATCCATTAAATTGCTGTGTTCTGAAGACACTCGTGAGAGTAATTCCCTTATGCGCCCAGGCTTGGGCAGCGCTTCGTGGCGGAAATGGTGTTCAAGGTCAAAGTAATCGTCGTTTTGCCAGTAATACCGTCCCATTCTATTAACCAGGCGCTTTCCATAGCGACCCTCGGGTAATTGGTAGGCGCGCAACGACTCTGCTAGTTCCGTTACGTATTTCGGACCTGCGCCCTCCGGGAAGGAGAACAGCATTAAACCGGCAACATGCATAGGTTGTTGCCGTTTCTCGAGCCAGAGAAACAGCTGATCAGCTGGGCTAAGAGGAGTCATTCCATTTTCCTTTGTCAAATACGGATCACTTTTCAGATATCAGATTCGGCTTTATCCTGGCGACATAGTTCCTATGCAATACGTTTGCATATTGCGATGCTGGATGAGATGCCAAATGAAAGTTGTTAAATAATGTTTAAAAAATCAGCCGCTTACACCGGTTTTGTGATTGTTTTTGGTCGGGTGTTTTCATTGTTGTAATTCGGAATATAACGTGTTTCCTTTTTATAAGCCGCTATTATATCGAAGTTGACACAAATTGTAGCGAAATCCAATGGTGTTAATTAGCTGCTGAATGACTAAAATTAAAAGATAAACGATGTTATTGTTGCCTTATTCTTTAAAAGTGCAACGCGAAAGAGTTGACTAAAAACCCATGCAGAAGTTTGATGCCATCCGGCCTTATCATGATTACGAAGTTCCCGACGTTATAGAGCGGCTTCTCCAATCGGATGCTCTAATTCAGGCGATAATCCACGTCCAGTTTCCGTTTGCTTCGCGCTACCTTGAAAAAGGTTTGGTGCGTTTTATGCGTTATCGTATTCATAATAATATGAAGGACGTAAAAACCGTAGACGATTTTCAGCGCCGCATGCACAGTTTCCTGGAAAGCACGATTAATAAAAGTATCACCGAGTTTACCTACGGTGGTCATGAAAACCTGCAACCGGACACACCTTATATTTTCATCAGCAATCATCGCGATATTACGATGGACTCTGCGCTGCTCAATTACGTGCTGGTGCAGGCAGGGCACGATACCGCAGAGATCGCGATCGGCGATAATCTGCTGAGTAATCCGTTAGTCTCCGATCTGTTGCGACTGAACAAAAGTTTTGTTGTGAAACGATCGGTCAGTGGGCTCAAGGCCAAATACCAGGCGCTTACCGATTTATCCCACTACATTCATGACGCAAAAGACAATGGCCGCTCAATATGGATCGCTCAACGGGAGGGGCGTGCGAAAGACGGTTTCGATATCACCGATCCTGCCATTATGAAGATGCTGCATATCTGGCCTAAAAAGGAATCCGGAATGGATTTTGCCTCGGCGATCGCGCAACTGAATCTGGTTCCGGTGTCCATCTCCTACGAATACGATCCCTGCGATGGTCTGAAAGCCACTGAAATGCAGGCGCGCGAAAACGCCGACTATGTGAAGAGTGAAGGTGAGGATGTCGAGAGCATTATGCGTGGTATCGCCTTACCCAAAGGGCGCGTCCATATCCAGATCGGGAAACCGCTGGAAGGCACCTATGCTGACCCCGATGCAGTGGCTCAGGCATTAGACGAGCAGATTGTACAGAACTACAAATTATTCCCCCCCAGCCTGCTGGCCATTGAACATTTGGCTAACCTGGGTAAGGCTATGCATTCTTTTAAAGAAGAATACCGGTCCAGAATCAACGAAATCACCCTGCAAAGCCGGGAGTCGCTGGCCAGAATCGAACCTCAGGACCTGGCCAGGCAGGCCGCTGAGTTTTCCGCCCGTTTAGCCCATTATCCGGTTCAGGTGCAACAATATATCCTTGAAATGTACGCTAACCCTTTGCTAAATAAGCACAAGTATTCACTCAGCTGAACACAGACAAATCCAAACCTGGTATGGTTTGTGAATAGACCTTAGCGAGCGATAGGACCAAGTCAGGCGGTTCTATCAAAGCAGGATATTCAGAAAGAGATTGATGTGTCGCAAATACAATGGGAACAACTAAAGCCCGGGATTGAATCCCTGATTGCGGAAGAAGGGTTGCCAGCGGAGTTTCTGGACACCGTTTTCGCCTACTACCTGCCTTTGGCGCAACAAATCATGGAAAGGCAGCGCGCATTGGGCCGGCCCATGATTGTCGGCATCAACGGTGCCCAAGGCACCGGAAAGTCTACACTGGCGCTGTTTCTTCAAAAGATCCTAACCCACCATCTTAACTGCCCTTGTGCCGGCTTTTCCCTGGACGATATCTATTTGACTCGGGCGGAGCGACAGCACCTGGGCGCTACTGTGCACCCCCTCTTTGTCACCCGCGGCGTACCCGGTACCCACGACCTTGGATTGGGTCAGGCTACGGTGGATGCTTTATGTCGTGCTGTTTCCGGCACTACGGTACCGATCCCCGGATTCGATAAGTCCCAGGACGACCGCTCCGCCCCGTCTGCTTGGAAGCACCACGAGGGTGTGGCCAAGGTCATCTTGCTGGAGGGGTGGTGCATGGCCGCAAGGCCGGTCACAGACGGAGCGCAGCTGCTTCAGCCAATGAATGAACTTGAACGTTCCGAAGACGCTGAGGGTCTTTGGCGAAGCTATGTCAATCAGCAGCTTGCAGGCGCTTATAACGATTTTTTCAGTCAGCTCGACTTTTTGATAATGCTGAAAGCACCTTCAATGGAATGCATTGTGGAGTGGAGGACATTGCAGGAGCAGAAACTGGCTGAAAAAATCGGATCGCACCATAATGGCGCAAATGTGTCCGGAATTATGTCCCCGTCACAGATCAAACGATTCGTTATGCACTATGAGCGACTGACCCGGGCCATGTTGGACACGATGCCCTCCCATGCTGACGTGGTTTTGGTCATTGATGAAGCCCACCGCATCGCGGAGGTGCTCAAACATGACCAATAAGCCCATTGTTGTGTTCAGCGATCTGGACGGAACTTTGCTGGATCACGATACCTATTCATTCGAGGCGGCTTTGCCCGCCGTAAAACGGTTGAACCAGTTAGGTATTCCGTTGATCCTGAATTCCAGCAAAACCCGCCCCGAGATGGAAGCGATACAGCAGCAGCTTAACAACGTTGCTCCTTTTATTGTGGAGAACGGCGCGGCTCTGGTTGTGCCTGTTGGCTGCCTGGGAAATAAAGAGGAGAAAGTGGTGTATTTTGCCGCACCGGTCAGCGATGTTTTGATGCAACTGGAATCCCTCCGTGAAGAGGGGTTTGCCTTTCGCGGATTTCAGGATATGACGGTAGCTGAATTGGCTGGTTTGACGGGGCTTACCGAGCAGCAGGCGGCGCTTTCCAGGCAACGAACAGCGACCGAGCCGTTATTGTGGCTTGGCTCCAATGAGGCCCTTGTGGAATTCGAGCAGCGCTTGCAGCAGGGCGGTTTGCAGCTGGTCAAAGGCGGGCGCTTTTATCATGCCATGGGCCAATACGATAAAGCCGATGCCATGCATTATTTGTTAAAGCAATATCAGATTCGGTACTCAGAGAAGGAGGTTTTGTCGATCGCTTTAGGTGATAGCCCGAATGACTTGAACATGCTTGAGGCTGCAGATTATGCGGTCGTGATACGGGGAGTAAACTCCCGACAACTGAAGTTTACGGTAGGTAAAATGGTGATTTTTTCACAGGGAATGGGGCCTGTTGGCTGGAACGGTGCGATGCAACCGTTGCTGGATCAGCTGACCGGGCGCGCCCCGACCATTGATTAACTGGCAATTTATCTGGGAAGAGAAGAAAACAGCATGGGCGACTTTTATCAAAACGGCATAATCACAACATTACATAATTTACGAAGCCGAACCCTGGAAGATCTTGAGCGCGAACTGATTGAATTCAGCAAGGTCAGGCCTATGAGCCTGGTGCTGCCTTCATTGTACTCTGAACTGGAAGCACCAGCGCTCAAACACATAGTCGAGGAGTTAAAACAAGTACCTTATCTGGCGGAGATTGTGATCGGGCTGGACCGCGCCGATCAGGATCAATATGCAACCGCGTTGAAATACTTCGATGAACTGCCGCAGCACCATCGAGTGCTATGGAACGACGGACCGCGCTTGATGGCGCTGGATGACGAATTGAAAGAACATGGTCTGGCCCCGAGAGAAATGGGTAAGGGACGCAATGTGTGGTACTGCTTCGGTTATGTGCTGGCTTCTGGCAAAAGTGAATCGGTGGCGTTGCACGATTGCGACATCCTGACCTATCAGCGGGATTTGGTGGGCCGATTAATCTATCCTGTCGCGAACCCCAATTTTAACTATATGTTTTGCAAAGGCTACTATGCCCGAGTTGCTAAATCGAAGTTGAACGGACGTGTCAGTCGGTTGCTGGTAACGCCTTTAATCCGTGCGTTGAAAAAAGTCTGTGGGCCGTCTGACTTTCTCGATTATCTTGATAGTTATCGTTATCCGCTCGCCGGGGAATTTTCTTTCCGGACCGATGTGATCAGTGACTTGCGCATTCCCAGTGACTGGGGGCTGGAAATGGGGGTTCTTTCAGAAATGAAGCGTAACTACGCAACCAACCGCCTGTGTCAGGTGGATATTGCGGACACCTATGATCATAAACATCAGGATTTATCGCCGGAAGATGCGGCGCAGGGCTTATCAAAAATGAGCACGGATATCTGCAAAGCCCTATTTCGAAAACTCGCCACTAACGGCGAGGTATTTTCTACCGAAAAATTCAGAACCATTAAGGCCACCTATTATCGGATTGCCCTGGATTTCATTGAAAGCTATCAAAACGACGCGATCGTCAACGGCCTTAAGTTTGATCGTCACTCTGAAGAGCAGGCAGTGGAATTATTCGCACAAAATCTTATGGTAGCCGGTGCCTATTTCCTCGATAATCCGATGGATACGCCCTTCATTCCAAGTTGGAACCGCGTTATAAGCGCGATTCCAGATGTAATGGAACGTCTAAAGGATGCCGTAGAACAGGACACCCGGGATTTCTTTCGAAGTTAGCTTGTTAAAGGCCCGACATCATGCTTGAAGATCTTAAGAAAAAGTTAGTCAGTTCATTGGAATTTATTTACCCGGACCTGGATTCGTCCTTTTTGGCCAATGAATTAATACAGACAATGGGGTTGGACCAGCAATGTCAGAACCCGAAAGATCATCAAAATAACTGGGATGAGTCAGAGACGCTTTTGATTACCTACGCTGACAGTATTCATAATACAGCAGCGGCTACGACGGAAAAGCCTTTGGTCACCTTGTATAATTTTTTGCAGGGGCATCTGAAAGAGACCATCAGTAGCGTTCATATCTTACCGTATTTTCCCTATAGTTCAGATGACGGGTTTTCCGTTATGGATTATCTGGCGGTGAACGAATCGCATGGTGATTGGGAGGACATCGAGCGCATTGCAAACGAATTCACATTCATGTCCGACCTGGTGATCAACCATATGTCGGCCCGTAGCCGCTGGTTCGATAACTTCAAAAAGCGGATTGACCCGGGTAAGGATTACTTCTATGAAGGAAATCCTCAGGACGATTTGAGTGCCGTAGTGCGGCCTCGGACTTCACCTTTGCTCAACCCCGTGACCACGGAGGACGGTGAGCGCTTTGTGTGGTGTACCTTCAGCGAAGACCAGGTCGATTTGAATTTTGAAAACCCCAAGGTGCTTCTGGAGTTCGTGAATATTGTGAAGCATTATCTGGATCACGGAGTGAAAATATTTCGTTTGGATGCGGTTGCGTTTCTCTGGAAAAAAGCCGGGACTCCCAGTATTCATTTGCAGGAAACTCACGAAATTATTAAGTTGTTCCGGGTTTTGATAGAGCATCATAGCCCTGATGCGGTGATTATTACTGAAACCAATGTGCCGAACAGGGAAAATCTGACTTATTTCGGCAATGCCAACGAAGCGCATGTTATTTACAACTTTTCGTTGCCGCCTCTATTAATCTATAGCCTCATCTCCGGCGACTGTCGCCATCTTAAAACCTGGTTGATGAGTATGCCGCCGGCGCAGATGGGAACCACTTATCTCAATTTTATTGCCTCTCATGATGGGGTGGGCCTTAGGCCTACGGACGGCTTGTTGGCAGAAGAAGAAAAAAATCAAATGGTCAGTACCATGCTGCAATTCGGTGGGCAAATGACCTACCGGCGTTCCCGCGAAGGCACTGATAAGCCCTATGAAATGAATATCAGTTTGTATGATGCAATGAAAGGTACTATTGCCCAGGGTGAAGATAAATGGCAGTTGCAGCGATATTTGTGCGCTCACGCCATTATGATGGCGCTGGAAGGTATTCCTGCGTTTTATATTCACAGTCTATTCGGCACTGAAAACGATTATGCGCGAATGGAAAATACCGGCAGGGCGCGCAGTATCAACCGCAGTCAATGGGACATCAGCGAACTGGAAGATCAGATTGAAAATAAATTCAGTCATCACAGTAAAGTCTTCAGCCGCATGAACGAATTGATCGCGATACGCAAAAAGCAGTCGGCGTTTCATCCGAATGCAACCCAGTTTACCTTGCATTTGGGATTGCAGATTTTCGGGTTCTGGCGTCAAAGCATGCGACGGGATCAGTCTATATTTTGTATCAACAATATCAGTAACGAAGTTCAGGATATTGCACTGAGTGATATTAATTTGATTGGAACCGACGACTGGGTCGATTTATTGTCGGGATTGAAAGTAGACGATTTGGCGGGCAGCTTAACGTTGGCACCATATCAAACTGTGTGGCTTTCGAATAGATAAATGCAATTCGGTTGTTACCAGGGGAGGGCAGTACAGTGGAGGGCAGGCTGGCATACGACGCAATAATAATCGGCGGTGGCGCGGCCGGGTTAAGCTGCGCCGCCTGGATTGCGCAATCTGGGAAAAAGGTCGCAGTGTTAGAGCGTACCGCCAAAGTGGGTAAGAAAATCCTTATGTCTGGTGGAGGGCGTTGCAATTTTACAAACATGTACTCTGAACCGGAAAATTTCCTTTCCGCGAACCCCCATTTCTGTATATCTGCACTGAGTCGTTATACCCCGTGGGATTTTATTGCCCTGGTGGATTCTTACAATATTCCCTACCACGAAAAAAAGCTGGGACAGCTTTTCTGTGACAATAGCGCGAAAGATATCTTGTCCATGTTGTTGTCGGAGTGTGACAAGTCAAAGGTCAATATTTATATGCACTGCGATATACAGCAGGTGGTTAATAACGGCCATTATAAAATTCACACTAATAAGGGTGTTTTTGAATCGGAGGTGGTTGTAGTGGCCAGCGGTGGACTCTCCATCCCATCCATGGGCGTGACCGGTTTTGGCTATGAACTGGCGCAACAATTCGGTATGGAGGTAATTCCTTCCCGCGCGGGTTTAGTACCCTTTACTTTCACCGACAACATAAAAACCGTTAGCAACCATTTAAGTGGCTTGTCTGTGGATACGATAGTCAGTAATCACAAATCGCAGTTTCGTGAGAACATACTCTTTACGCATCGAGGTTTGAGTGGGCCTGCTATTTTGCAGATCTCGTCCTATTGGCAGGCGTCGGAATCGATAGATATCGATCTGTTGCCGGAGGAACACGATCTTGAATGGTTATATATCAAAAAGAAGAAGCAACCCAAAACCTTATTGAGAACGCTGCTTGCCGAACGCTTACCGAAAGCATTGGTGGCGGAGTTGGAAACGCTGTGGTGGCCGCAACAAAGTCAAACCCCGATGGCGGAAATACCCAACACACTTTTGCAGACGGTGATGCAGAACCTGAAAGCGTGGCGACTCAGGCCGTCTGGCACTGAGGGCTATCGTACCGCTGAGGTCACATTAGGGGGGGTGGATACGCAAGAAGTGTCTTCAAAAAATATGGAAAGTAAAAAGCAGAGTGGTTTGTTTTTTGTGGGTGAGGTGGTGGACGTGACCGGGCACCTTGGGGGCCATAATTTTCAGTGGGCTTGGGCTTCGGCCTATGCAGCAGCCCAGGGGATAATATTGTAATCTAAAGGGATACTTCAATAAATAAGCGGTATTTTCTTCCGTTGCCACTAAAGAACTCCCCCTCGCCGTCTCCAGCAGGGGGAGTTCGCACCAGACTTTTTATTACCGCTTTGCGCGGCCCAGCACCAGTATTTCGACTCGGCGATTTTCCTGGCGACCTTCGTCAGTTGAATTGTTTGCTACTGGTTGGTCCTTGCCCGCACCGACCATATAAATCCGGTTGGCAGGTAACACACCTTCTTCCGCTAAATAAGTGCCGACGGCTAACGCGCGGGCTTCGGACAACTCCATATTGTATTCTGCTGAGCCGACATCGTCGGTATGACCCACCACTTCAATCATCACCGCCTTTTTAAAGGTTTCTCTGGCTTCCTGTGCGCTCTTAAGCAGCATGGCTTTACCCTCCGCAGATAATTCGGCGCTGCGGCGGGGGAACAGGGCTACACTCGGCATAACCATACGGTCCAGTGCTCTCGGCTGGCCTACAACAACGATTTCGGCACGCCGGTTCATGGCGCGGCCTTGCTTGGTATCGTTTGCTGCGATGGGGTCTTCCGCACCGGCACCCAGTGTTCTTAACTTGTCCCTGGGTAGTCCCAGGCTGGCGAGATAATCGGCCACCGATTCGGCTCGTTTCGTCGAAAGCTGTTCGTTATGTTTCTTCCCGCCTGTATTGTCAGTGTGTCCTATTATCGTAACGGAGTAGGCTTCTGCCAGCACGTTTTCCAATTTCTCAGCGGTTTTTGCCAGTACCGTTTTACCGTCGTCGCTGATCTCGGTTTTGTCCACTTCAAATATATTATTGAACGGAACATCAAAGCTAACAACGCCCCCTTCAATCGGCTCGCCTTTGAGCAGTACCGCTTGGCGACTTGCGGTATAGCCGTCGCAACCATCGATTATTGCGAGTTCCGGGCTCCAGCTACCGGAGTGAACACAATTGCCATAGCTATCCATCAGAATATTACCCTGAAAATCGGTTGCGTAGCCGCGGGTATCCCGGTCTTCTGCGCTGATAGCTGCTACTGGCAGGGCCATCAGTGCAACCAGCAAGGCCCGACGTTGTAGTTTTTTCATAAGTAGTTCCTTCTCACTTGTTTGGTTTAGTCTGTGTAGTTGATTCTAAATCCATGGTCATGCATTGGATGTATTCAATGAACATTACGAGGAGCCCAACATAACATTGTTCTGGTTTCGGCAAAATAGTGGTAAACCTCAGACCACTCTATTGCAAAACAATGACGGAAAAATTTTAGCGTGAAGCAGGCATCGTATTGTAGCAATATAGATTAACCCTATCCGGTGTTCCCATTGATTGAGGAGTAAAAACATGGACCCATTTATTCAGGCAGCTATTGATGAAGCTCGACTCGGACTGCAGGAAGGCGGTATTCCGATCGGCAGTGTGATTGTTCATAAAGGCAAAATAATCGGGCGCGGACATAACCGGAGAGTACAAAACGGCAGCGTGGTACTGCACGGTGAAATGGACGCTTTGGAAAATGCCGGTCGTCAAAAAGCGGGTGTTTATCGGGAATGCACGCTTTACACCACCCTGTCACCTTGCCCGATGTGCAGCGGTGCGATTTTGCTTTATGGGATTCCCCGGGTGATCGTTGGTGAAAATCAGACGTTTATGGGGGAAGAAGATTTATTGAAAGGTCGTGGTGTGGATGTGTCTGTGGTTCAGGATCATCAGTGCATACAGCTTATGGAAGACTTTATCCGGGATGCGCCTGAATTATGGAATGAAGATATAGGGGAATGAATCTCTGAGACGATGATGGGATGATTGTATCATGGCGGCTTCCCTGTTAAGCTCGGCAGAACTCGCGGGTTTTGCGTAATCTCGCGTTAACGGGTGGCTATCTGGGAGCCGTTGCGTTTCGGCGCCGAGTTGGTTCGCATTACCATTCCGGGCTTAAATAACGTGATGATCCGCTTTGCTGAAAAAGCCGCTCGTGAACAATTTCCCAACCAAGTGAAACGGACACAAGCAGACACTACTTTTACGCCGGTTTCGCGACTGGCTCGCTAGTGCTTTCGTTGGTTTCCGCAGTGGTCACGGGCCGATAACTCAGCATCAGTTGGTGAATAAAACCCAGCTTTGTTTTGACCGGTTCATTCAAAACAAAGGGGTATAAATCCGGTTGCCCCATGCTGCGGTTAAGGCTATTTACGGCAAAGGTGAGCGGTATGCAGCGGTTGAGTATCTCTTCGAAGTCGGCGTGATTATAGGGGTCAATATCGGCTGTCATCGCAACCATGTTGTGGGTCTGCTGCGTCTGCTGTGGTGCACCCAGCGTCATCCCGAAAGCATAGGCTGTTTCCAAGGTATCTATTATATGGAAATAGTGCGCCCAGGTTTCAGCCCAATCTTCCCAGGGGTGAGACGACGCATAGGTTGTGACGAAGCGGGTGTTCCAATCAGCCGGTGCACCTTGTTCGTAATGGCTCTTCAGCGCTTCACCATAGTCTTCCCGCTCATCGCCAAATAAACGCCGGTAGGCTTTTAGCCGTTGTTGGTACGGAGCGATGATCTGGTCCCAGTAATAATGTCCCACTTCGTGCCGGAAATGGCCGATCAGGGTACGGTAGCTTTCGTTCATGTCCTTGCGCATCTGCTCGCGCTCGGCGGGATCCGCTTCCGCCAGATTAATCGTCACTTGTCCCTCGGCGTGGCCGGTGGTGGACTGGGCGTCATCCGGCAGCGGTTGTTCCGTATTTATGAAATCAAACGACAGTCCTTCTTCCGGTGCTTCATCCTTGCTTTGCAAAGGCAGTTGTAGGCGCAACAGGCTGTACATAAGCCGGTGCTTCGCGAATTCCATTTCCTGCCAGGAAAGCTTTTGCTCTGCATCCGCCACATTGGGAATATAGCGGTTCATCTGACAAGCAATGCACAAGGTGTTTTCGTCTTCGCTGTCCACTAACCAGTTGCAGACCTGATGTTGATGATTTGAGCAGTAAAATCGCACTGTTTTTTCGCAGTCCGCCGCAGCGATCCAGCCGCCGTTGCCGGCGGGCTTGAGTGAGCTGATATTAATGAGCTCAGGTATGAAGCCAAGAGCAGCACGGCACTGTTCGCAGTGGGTGTTTTCAAAAAAAACGGTGTGGCCGCAGTTCTGACAATTAAATAGTTTCATGGATTATCCCATCACCATAACGGATTTAATGTTGACAAATTCTTTCATACCAAAGCCCCCGTGTTCGCGGCCATAGCCGGAGTTCTTGACGCCACCGAACGGCATTTCCGGGGTAGCAACCCCAAAGCCGTTTATGAACACCATTCCGGTATCGAAATACCGGGTGGCCAGTTCGCGGGCTAATTCGGTATTTTTCGTAAATATTGCGCCACCCAAACCAAAATCACTGTCATTGGCAATGCGTAGAGCATCGTCCTGATCTTTGGCCCGGATTAAAGAAGCGGCCGGACCGAACAGCTCGTCATCATAGGCCGGCTGCCCTGGTTCCACATTTTCCAGAACCGTCGCTGGATAGTAGTAACCATCGGTTTGAGGAATTTCGCCTCCACACAACAGCGCGGCACCCTTATTAACACTGTTCATGACCTGGTCGTGTAGTTTGTCACGAAGATCTTCTCGCGCCATCGGGCCGAGATCCGTGTCGTCGGATGTGGGATCGCCCACTGTCAGGGCTTGCATCGCTTTGACGTAGTGCTCCTTGAATTGTTCATATACGCTGTCCACCACGATAAAGCGCTTCGCCGCAACACAGGTCTGCCCGTTATTGTAAACCCGCCCTGCAACACACTGTTCAACGGCGTTCTTGATATCGGCATCGTCCAACACGATATAGGCGTCATTTGAACCCAGTTCCATCACGGTTTTCTTCAGGTTTTTTCCGGCTTTTTCAGCGATAAGACGTCCGGCATCAGGGCTGCCGGTGAGGGTAACGCCTCGAATCAGTTCATGCTCGATCACCCGATCTGATTGATCGTGGTCAATATACAGGGCTGCGAACAGCCCGGCGGGTAAATCAGCCCTGGCATAGATGTCTTCCAGCAGCATCGCGGATCCCGTTACATTGCTCGCGTGCTTGAGTAGCACCCCGTTGCCGGCCATCAGATTGGCAATGGAGTAGCGTATAACCTGGTAGGCAGGGAAGTTCCAAGGCTGTATGCCGTAAACGACACCGATAGGGCAATAGCTAACGTAGCCTGTTTGGCCGTCACCAAAACGGCGCTTTTCATCCTGCAGCAACTCGGGACCTTGTTTTGCAGTAAACTCGCAGATTGCCACGCACAGTTCGACCTCTTCAATAGCCTGCGATAGGGGCTTTCCCATCTCCAGCGTCATTAGCTCGGCGAGTTGGTGCTTGTTTTTATCAAGCTCCAGGCCGATTTTTTTGATGATCTCGGCCCGCTCGGTCAAGGGCTGTAAACGCCAGGACAAAAAGGCCTTGTGACAGCTTTCTATGGTCTGGGAAACCTGATCTTCGCTCATCAGGGGATACGATTTTATTTCATTGCCATTACTTGGGTTGATGGTGGAGATGGTTTTTTGCGTAGCAGATTGCATGAGTTCCTCCTGGAATTCGATGTTTCCTTCTATTCAACCCTTACAGCAGCAAGGAGCATGCCACGGGAGCATCCCCATGTTCTGCTAGTCGTGGCACATTAGCTTGAGCCGAAATTTGAAAGAGTTACAGCCTGAAGGTGCAAGGGTTGTAATTTTTGCGGCTTCACGTTGCGTTCACGACATCAGCATCACAATTTCGGCTCAACCTTCAACCTCATTGATAAACAAGGAACAACGCTATGCATCTGGTAACGTTTTGTGCGCGTAAATTCATAGGGCTTTTTGCCGTCGCAGGGCTGATGCTGACCGCCGCCTGTAAAGGGCCGGAAACGGTGTCTTATGTCGATGTAGAGCGGTATATGGGGCAGTGGTATCAGATATCGGCTTACGAAACTTCGTTTAACGAAGGGTTGGTGGGCGTTACCGCTGACTATACATTGTTGGAGGACGGCACAGTCCGGGTTTATAACCGTGGTTATCAGGGGTCATTGCAAGGGCCTGTTGATGACATTACGGGCTCTGCGAAAGTGGTTGATAAGGAAAGCAACGCGCGCTTGAAAGTGACTTTTCCGGATGTGCCTAATTTCCCCTGGGCTAACTATTTGATCGTGGTGCTGGATTCGGAAAATTATCAGTATGCAGTAGTCACTGACCCGCTTAAATACACTTTGTTTGTGTTGAGCCGAACGCCGCAACTGGATGAATCTACCTACGACCTGATTCTGCAGCAGTTGCAGGAAAAAGGCATTGACACGCAAAAGCTGGTGTCAACGGAACAACCTATATTCCAGTAAAGCGTTAATCGGAAGGTCGCAGGCAGGGAAAAAACTCACCGGTACAATGAAAGGAAGACTGACTCTCGATAAAGTCCCATTGACGTATATGTGTCGCCGCTTTTTCCGGAAACGACGTTAGTTGCATAAACGAATTTGGCAGGCCGCCTCGGACACGATAAGACAGTGCCGTGCCGGCCTGGCAAGTGTGAACGTCTTTGCTCAGGCCGGGGTAACGCCCTTTTAAACTGCGGCTGAATTGATGGTGTATGTGCCCACCCAGCACCAGATCGAGCCCGGCCTGACTCCAGCGTTGCAGAGCCGGTTGCGCCTGTTTGACTATGTTCTCTTCATCGTGATCGTGAATGACGTCGAACGGGTGGTGGCATACCAACATTTTCAGAACGTTGTCAGGATGAGCCTGCAGTTTGCGATGAACCGCTTCAATTTTCTGTTCGGTGATGCGGCCGTTTTTATAATGCCAGGGATTACAGGAGTTCAAGCCAATAATCACCGCACTGTCCAGAACCAGATCGGATTGCAGGGGTACCTGCATGTGTCGTTGGTAGCTATAAAACGGAGAAGCAATTCGCAAAAAGAAGTTGTACAGGGGGACATCATGATTGCCCGGCACACACAGCAGCTTTTTGTATTTGAGTCTCGACAGGAACGTGCGGGCACTTCGAAATTGGTTGGCTCTGGCTCTTTGCGTAATATCGCCGCTCCAGATCAAAACATCCGGATAGATCGCGTTGATTCGCTCCACCAGCGCTTCCACCACCTGCGTTTGTTCTGTCCCGAAATGCGTGTCTGAAATCTGAACCAGATTAAAACGATCAGGCATAGATTCAGGGGTTCCCGTCAATATGATTGGGCACAAATAAAGACAGTGCTCTCGGTTGTGCGTGCATGTGCACCGGTGTTGCCAGTTCGATCACTTCACCATCCAAAGCGCATTTGAGTGAGCTGTGGGAAGAGTGCAGCGTCAGGGATTGATGCAGTGACGTTTCGAACTCTTCCTGTTGCGGAAGTTGTTTAACGGATCCTTTCATAAGCAGACGCAATTTTCCTTTCCAGTCCAGGGGTTTCACCGTAATCAACGCAAAGCGCCCGTCGACCTGGTCCATTTCCTTTTCGCAACCAAAATTTTGTAGCTGTGGCCGATTCTGTGTTGCCATCAGTAATATGGCTTTTACTTTTCTTATTCCTTCTGGGGTTTCGACAGCGACTCTAAGTCGTTTCTCATGGCGGAAAAAAGTCAGCACCCCCGCCAGCATCGCCGTAGTGCGGCTGCGAAAGCCGGCACGCTTCTGGTAATGTTCCCGGTCGTCAATGACGTCCGGATAAATGCCAAAGGCTGCGCTGGTGGTGAATGGCAGGCCGTTGATCCAGCAGATCGGTACTTTCTTGATACGACTATCCGCCAGCTGTGCAACTTGGGTTGCAGGATCCACCGATAGACCATGATGACGTGCAAACAGGTTGAAAGTACCCTGGGCCAGCATAGCCATGGGTACATCGTATTTCAGAGCGTACTTCACGCATAAGTTAATAGTACCGTCACCCCCGGCGGCCAAAACGCCCATTTTTTTCCTGGACGCATAGGTGAAAATCTTGCTGATGCGTTTTTCGATGTTGTCACCGGATCGCAAAATCGCTTTTTGTTTTACCTTTATAGTGTCCGCGTGTTCCGCCAATCGTTCCATGATGGCTTCAGGGGTGCCGGTGCCGGAGCCACTATTGATCACTACCACGAATTGATGATCGCAGATATCCAGGCTAGGAGCAGGTTTAAGGTAGGGTGACGCTTGTATGTGGCTGGTCATGCTTCACGGTCTCGTCGGTTTACTATTTCTAGATCGGATTGAGCAAGATTGTTGCCATCGTTGGTTCGGCGATTTAACGTGCTGATATTTCAAGGAATATATAAATTGCTCGTAGCTTTGGTCCCGATCGAATCGTGCGCCTATGGTAAATTCGGGATAGCGACTTTGAAATAATGACAATTTTGTAAATAAAACAGCGTTGTCGTGAAATTGATATAGAATTTGAACTTTCTACCGCGCAAAATCAGCCAAATGCCGCCCACTATCCTCTGAGTATTTTCGATGAATATATCCGCTTATACCGATATCCTGAAAGAGTTGATCCGCTACCCCACCGTGGTTGGGTGTGAGCACAGTTTTTTTCGAGTTCTGGAACGGGTACTGGTGGAGCGGGGTGCGTCCGTAACCTGGTACGAAGGTGTGCTGGTGGCGCATGGTTCCCAACCATTCAGTGCGATGTATTCTGCTCATATTGATCGCCATGGCTTAATTTGTACCGGCCCCAATGAGTTTCAATACGCTGCCTTTGTGTCCGGCAGTCGTTCGGATCTGTTGGGAAACTCCGTGTCAGAACAAATGATGAATACCGTCGCTCATCGCTTTAAATCCGTTCCGGTGATGGCCTATGATCCCTGGTCTGGTGCCTACCGTGGCGCGGGCACCATTAAAGACGCTTATATCTGCGAATTCCGTAATAACCTGATCTTTTGTGTCGACGGTCTGGAGTATTTGGTTGCGGGCACCCCGGTTGCGTTTAACGATCGTTTGCGTATTGAGAACGGGCGTTATTTGGGGCAACTGGATAACGTGTTAACGGCGGCTGCATTAGTGTATCTGTTCGAGCTTGGTTTTGAGGGCACCGCGTTCTTCACGGCCCAGGAAGAGTCCGGAAAAAGTTGGCGCTATCTGTTGGAGTGGTTCCGTCGCTTCGGACGTTCCACCAACCATTTAATCGTCGTGGATACCAGTCCCTTTCCGGATGACCAAGCCGTTGACCAGCAACACGTCGTGTTACGCAGAAAGGACGCCAACGCGGTGTTCAATGTGGACCTGACCAATAAAGTAGAATCGCTTTGTCACAAGATGAATATTCCGTTTTCCTATAAAGACGCCTACATAGAAGCAAAAAACAAACAAAATGCGCTGGAAGGCATTACTTCGGTGATGTCGTTGGGCAGTACCGAATTGGGGCGTATTACATCCACATCGGGTGGCTTGGTGGACGGCACCACCATTCAGATTCCCACTTCCGGGTATCACACCATGGATGAATCGGCGGCGGCTTCCTCCTGCGAATCGTTTATAAAACTGTTAATGGCGGTAGCGGAATCCTGAGGGTTTTTGTAAATAAGGCCGCCGAAATTGCCGCTCCCGGGTACGTTCTTCACAAAGAATCGGTTGCGCTTCTGTAGAATGAATGTTTATTCTTGTGCTGCCTTACTTTCACTCAATCTAAACAATAAAAAACAGGACAGGGATTCCTTATGAAAGATCTGTTTAACGTTAAATTGCGCTTGCTTACTGCAACGCTACTTAGTATCGGATTACTGCACGCTTCTCCCGGTTTCGCGAACGGGGTTGATACACCCGCGACCCAAGCCTCTGTAAATACCGGCACAACGCTTTATAACGGCATATCCACCGATTACGGAGCCAGCTTTGTTGGCATCCCTTATGCCGCCGCACCCGTTGATGCGTTGCGTTGGCAGCCCCCACAACCGGCCGTGATCGGCTCGGAGTTTGATGCCACTGTAGCCGGAGCGGCCTGCCCGCAAATTGCGTCCCCCTACGGAGTGGGCAGTGAAAATGAAGACTGTTTGTCATTAAATGTATACAAGCCCAAACCCCGGCAAGGAAAAAATGCGCAACAGAAGTTGCCGGTGGTCGTGTGGATGCATGGTGGATCGCTGACCAGCGGCGTGAGCAGCCTCTATGACCCGGTCAAGCTGGTGAAGCGTAATCTGGTTGTGGTGACTATCAACTACCGCTTGGGTGCTCTGGGTTACCTCAGTCATCCGGCGCTCGCTGCTGAAACCGAAGCGGGCAACTCTGGAAATTACGGTTTGATGGATCAGCAGGCGGCTTTACGTTGGGTGCGGGATAACATCGCAGCCTTCGGCGGCGACCCGGATAACGTTACCCTCAGCGGTCAATCAGCGGGCGGGTATAGTGTCCTGGCGAACCTGGTATCACCGGCTTCTGCTGGCTTGTTTCATAAAGCCATCGTGCAGAGCGGCGTTTATACGTTAGAAGAGCCCACCCAGCAGCAATGGGAAGTGGCCGGTTCGGCACTGGCCGTGGCCATGGGGTGTGAAGATCAATCAGCGGAATGTTTGCGCAATCTGGAGGTGGCCACCATTCTGGAGAACCAGGGTTCTATCGCTACCCAGTATCCGATCGTGGTGGACGGCGCGACCATTCCACAGCAAATCACCAATGCGATTTCCACCGGCGAATTTCATCATATGCCGGTGATGAACGGTTCAACCAGTGATGAGTTTAGTTTGTATGTGGCCGCGTTAAACGAACTGGTAGGAAACCCGGTGACAGAGGAAAACTATTTGCAGTCCATAATAGGGGCCGGCATACCCGAGGTCATTGCGCCTTTGGCTCAGGCCGAGTATCCGCTGTCCGATTATGCTTCTCCCGGATTGGCGTTAATAGCGTTGGGCACCGATGCGGCGTTTGCCTGCAACGCGCAGGCTATGTCGTTTTGGCTGGCGGCATTTGTACCTACTTATGCCTATGAATTTGCAGACCCTGAACCTGCGCCTTTGTTACCGCCCATCAGCTTCCCATACGGCGCGTATCATGGCTCGGATGTGCAATATATTATGCAAACGCCGAATAGCCTGGTAACAGAAAAAACCAAACCGCAACAAGCGCTGGAGCATCAAATGCTCAGCTATTGGGCGAGTTTTGCCCGTCACGGAAATCCGAATGTGAATCTGGCTCCTTATTGGTTCCGTTTTAAAACGTCGCTACCGGTAATGCAAAGTCTCAAGCCGTGGCTGGCTTACCCCACTTTGAATTTCCATCAAAAGCACCATTGTGAATTCTGGTACGGATTTGCTGAGAGTTAAGTATTGCGGGTAAGGGTTCGGCGATATTCCCCCGGGGTCATACCCATCCAGCCTTTAAATGCTCTGATAAATGCACTCTGCTCGGAATAGCCGAGCAGCAGTGCCACTTCCGACGGAGACAATGCGGGATCGGCCAGATAGCGTTTGGCCAATTGTCTTCTTGAATTCGCCAATACCGAGCGGTAACTGTAACCATGATTGCTCAAATTACGGTAAAACGTACGCAGGGCAAACCCCATTTGGCTTGCCACAGTGTTGGCACTGGTGTCGCCGTCTTTCATCGCTATCAGTAGTTGTTGCTGTAATTGCTTTAGGAATTGATCAAAGCTATCGGACGTTGCTTTGGTTTGACCCAACATGGATTGGGCCTGCTCATCAAATAATTTCAACAGGTAAGCGTCGCTGCTGGAAATGGTCATCAACATTGCTTGGGCTGGAATATCCACCCGCAAGCAAGAGCAATCAAATTCCACCGGACAACCAAGCAAGGCTTCGTATATTTTATAGTCCTTATTTTTACTAATGGGAACCCCGACGCTTACTGGCGGGATTTTTTTACCGATTAGCGATTGATATAAATTGACGAAGATAGCAACGCTGTATTCACAGGAAAGATGCGTTCCCTGGTCACTCAAATTCCAGCGGTGGCTTACTGCGTTACGGCTTTTCCGTACAACGGCATTTAAACCGGTAAACACCAGCGCCTGAAAGCGGCCGTAGCGAATCAGTGCCTGTCCCAGAGTGCTGCAGGAAGTCAGCAGGTAGCCAACCACGCCGAAATGCTCGGGTTTGGTGACCGCAGCAATACGCATGCCCAGAGCCGGCACCGGTTCCAGTTGATAGATCCGGTTTAACAGATCGGTAAAGGCGGTGGTGTTAATCCGCGGATCCTGGCTCAGAGCTGCGATGTCGGCACGAAGGGCAGGCGCATCCAGACCGCGAATATCCAGATAGCAGATCAGGGGGTCAAGAAAACTGCTGGGCAGATGGGGGTCATTTGAATTCATAGCAACAGTGTTGTTTATTTGGCACAAAATATCAATGGTGTGTAAAAGTGTCGATACTTATACAGGGTATAGCCCTAGCATGGAATGCCCCCTTAAAAAATTATTGAGCAACCGGAATAGGAGCTTCCCATGGCGTATGTGGTCACCCAGGCGTGTATCGGCAACAAACACACCAGTTGCGTGGACGTCTGTCCTGTGGAAGCGTTCCGCGAAGGGCCGGAAATGCTGTATATCGATCCGGCGGTTTGCATTGATTGTAATGCCTGCCTGACGGAATGTCCGGAGCGGGCCATTTTTCCTCAAACTGCTGTGCCTGACGAAATGCGTGATTTTATTCAGTTGAATGAAGAGAAAGCGCAAATCTACCCGGTGATTCGGGAAAGTATCGGGCACGATGTGGCGGCGTCTCCTGTGGCCGCGTTCGCAGGGCGTTTCGCCGTCGTTGGATCAGGCCCTTCCGGTTTCTATGCAGCAGAAGAATTATTGAAGCAGATGCCGGCGGCGCAGGTGGATATGTTTGAGCGCTTGCCGACTCCGTTCGGTTTGGTTCGCTACGGCGTGGCCCCAGACCATCCGCGTATAAAATCCGTTAGTGCGAGCTTTGAACGTATCGCCGAACACGCCCGCTTCCGTTTTTTCGGCAACGTGCAAATTGGTCAGGAGGTTACGCGGGACGATTTAGTGCAACGCTACGATGGTGTGATTTACGCCACCGGCGGTGCGAAAAGCCGTGAGTTGACGATACCGGGGGCAACATTGCCCAATATTTTTGGTTCTTCGGTCTTTGTTGGATGGTACAACGGTCACCCGGATCACCGCAGGCTGCAGGTTGATCTGACGGAGCCAAGCGCGGTGGTGATCGGAATCGGAAATGTGGCACTGGATATCGCACGGATGCTGGTGCTTGATCCCGATGTGCTGGCGAAAACCGACGTTGCTGACGAAGCACTGGCGCTGTTCAATACCAGCAAAGTAGAGGAGGTGTGCCTGGTAGCACGGCGTGGCCCAGCACAAGCGGCGTTCACGCCGAAAGAACTGGAACAGTTGATGACCATTGCGGGACTCCAGCTGATAGTCGATCCGCTGGATCTGGAGCTGGACAGTGAAACCCAGGCTCAATTGCAATTACCTGAGTTCAGCGAAGTGCGCCAAAACATGGAGTTGCTGCGGCAAATCGCTCAACGCACGCCATCGCTTGAAGCGGGCAGTAAAGCGATCCGATTTATTTTTAATGCCAGTCCGTTGCAAATCGATGCCACCCATGATGGTGTCAAAGAAATGATTCTGGTGCGTAACGAAATGCAGCGTGATGAGCGGGGACGCATCTCTGCTGTGGCAACCGGGCAAACCTTCAATCTGCATGCAGGCTTGATTGTACATGCCATCGGATATCAGGGAGATGCAGTCGCAGGTGTGCCCTTTGATGCGCAACGGGGTGTGATTAGCCATGTTAACGGCCGCATATCCAATGGTGTTGTGGATACCGGTTCGGGAGAATACGCGGCGGGTTGGATTAAGCGGGGCGCCAGTGGTGTGATCGGAAGCAATAAACACTGCGCCAGCGATACCGTGGGTCAGATGCTGCTGGATTTGGCCGGCAAAAACGCTGGCACGGATCTGCAGGACATTGAATTGCTGCTGAAAGAACGGCAGGTGAACTACATTGATTTTGCAGACTGGCGTTTACTGGACCAACATGAACTCGAACAGGGGCGTATAGAAGGCCGTGCCCGTCGCAAAATAACCGACGTCAACGCCATGTTAAAAATCATCCGTGATGCGCGTGCTCAGCGTGAAGCGGATGAAAATGCTCGGGCACAATTACCGGTTAAAACCCATTTCCGCACGTGCACCTTATGCGAAGCGATGTGTGGAGTGAAGATTGAATATCAGGGCGATAAAATTCTTTCGGTAGCGGGTGATGCCGACGATCAGCATAGTCAGGGGCATATATGTCCGAAAGGTTATTCCCTGCAGGATTTACACAATGACCCTGATCGTTTGAAAAAACCCTTGCACAAAGTCAATGACGAATGGCAGCCGATTGAATGGGACGATGCGTTTGATCTGGTAGCGGAGCGGTTTGTGGATATTCAGGCACGCCACGGTAATGACGCAATAGCCGGGTATTGGGGCAATCCGACATCACATAACCTGGGCTTGTTATTGGCGACCGGCAAATTCCGTAAGGCGCTGGGCTCCAGAAATTTGTATACCGCGGCTTCGCTGGACCAGATGCCACATCAGGTGATGTCCTATCTGATGTTCGGCCATGGACAGATCTTTACCATTCCCGATATTGACCGAACCGACTACATGCTGATGCTGGGTGCGAACCCGGCGGCCTCCAACGGCAGCTTGATGTCCTCCGGTGACGTGTTGCGCCGCTTGCAGGCGATCAAAGAGCGTGGCGGGAAATTGGTGTTACTGGATCCACGGAAAACCGAATCCGCTATTTATGCGTCCGAACACCATTATATCCGTCCAACCACCGATGCGCTTTTTCTTATCGGGCTGATTCAGCACATTGTTCGTGAGCGACTTTTCGACCCTGGTCATCTGTTACCGTTATCAGACCAATGGGATCAGCTGACGGCGATGTTCGAAGCATACGAGCTGGACAACATCAGCGCGTTGTGTGGCATACCGGCGAGCGAAATTAAGCGTATTGCCGAAGAATTTGCGGCGGCAGAGAAAGCGGTCTGTTACGGGCGTATGGGCGTTTCGGCGCAATCTTTCGGTACCCTCAACCACTGGCTAATGAACGTGTTGAATATACTCACTGGTAACCTGGATAGCCCCGGTGGCAGCATGTTTACCCAACCCGCAGTCAACATGGCGATCAAGCCTTCTACTGCCGGTAGCTTTAATCAATACCAAAGCCGGGTCAGTGGCCTACCGGAATTCAATCGTGAATTTCCGACCACCGTGATGGCTGAGGAAATGCTGGTACCGGGTGAAGGTCAGATCAAAGCCTTTATTTGTATGGCGGGTAACCCTGTGCTGTCGGCGCCCAACGGACGTCAATTGGACGCAGCACTGGAACAGCTGGAGTTTGTGGTGTCCGTGGATTTCTATCTGAACGAAACTTCGCGTCATGCGGATCTTATTCTGCCACCCACAGGGCCGCTGGAGCACGAGCAATACGATCTGGTGTTTAACTTGCTAGCTGTACGCAACGTGGCAAAATTTGCCGAGCCTTTGTTTGAGTCGCCGGAAGACAGCCGATCCGATTGGGATATTATGCAAGGTATCACCAAACGAATCACCCGGCTTAAGCAGGGCGGCGACCCGGTTCCGGGAAAACCCGAGATCGACCCGGTAGGCATGGTGGACTTCGGCTTAAGAAGCGGGCCGTATGGCGAGAAGTTCAGTGCATACATCAATGGCGAGCCGGTTGAACAAGAGCAAGGTTTAAGTCTGAAGGTATTGAAGCAATTTCCTCATGGTTTGGATCTGGGGCCGATGCAATCGTGCCTGCCGGAGTACCTGTTCACCCGCGATAAAAAAATCAATCTGATTCCGCCGCCGGTGCTCGAAGACCTGCAACGATTGGATACGTTTTTTGACAGTGCCGTGTCTGAATCAGAAGCCGACGCACAGCCACTGATTCTGATTGGTCGCCGTGATCTGCGCACCAACAATTCCTGGATGCACAACAGCAAGCGTTTGGTAAAAGGCAAAGATCGTTGCGCGCTACTCATGCATCCGCAGGATGCGGCAGGACGGGGGATTAAAGATCGGGGTCGAGTGACTGTGAGCAGTCGGGTCGGTGAGCTGGAAGTGGATGTTCGTCTGAGTGAAGATTTGATGCCCGGTGTTGTCAGTTTGCCCCATGGTTGGGGGCATAATCGCGAAGGAATTGCATTGCAGGTGGCGCAAAGCAATCCGGGGGTCAGCGTGAATGATCTCACGGATGACCAACTGTACGATCGTTTTACCGGTAATGCCGCGCTCAATGGGGTGCCAGTACGTATTTCGGCGGTCGGATAACCTGTTGTGGGTATGGTAGAGTTTCAGACTCGCGATCACACAGTCAGAAAAGGGTTCATTTGATATGACAAAACATCAACTTATTGGTGCCGAAGTTTCCCTGTATACCGGCAAACTTCGATGTTATCTGCAATATAAAAAGATCCCGTTCGATGAGGTTGTCGCTTCCGGTGAGGTTTACCGCGACACCATTATCGCCCGCACCGGTGTGCGATATATCCCGGTATTAATTACCGATGATGATCAGGCATTGCAGGACACCACGGAAATAATCGATTATCTGGAGCGGCGCTATGTGGAGGCCCCGGTTTATCCATCCACTCCCTTTCAGAAACTGATTGCGTTGTTGTTGGAAGTCTATGGCGATGAGTGGCTGGTCATTCCTGCCATGCATTACCGCTGGAATATCGAGGAAAACAAGGATTTTGCCGTTGCCGAATTCGGGCGTACCTCGGTGCCGGACGCCAGTGCTGAAGAGCAATTAATTGTCGGAAAAAAAATGTCAGGCCCGTTTGCCGGGTCGTTGCCGGTTCTGGGTGTTTCCGACACCAATACAAAGGCAATCGAAACCAGTTATCTGGGGTTGCTGAAAGAGTTGGACCGGCATTTTAAGGCGACGCCGTTTCTGTTGGGTACGCGCCCTTGCATCGGCGACTTCGGCCTCATAGGTCCACTCTACGCTCACCTTTATCGCGATCCTTATTCCGGTCGTCTAATGCAAGAACAGGCTCCAAACGTCGTAGCCTGGGTGAACCGGATGATTAACCCAGACCCGTTAACCGGTGATTTTTTACCGGATGATCAGGTGCCGGAAACCTTGATGCCGGTGTTGCAACGCATGTTCAGGGAGCAGGGGCCGGTGATCCGTTCAACACTGGACAGGGTTGCAGAGTGGGCCAGCGTGAACGCCGACGGCAAAGCGGAACAGGAAATTTCACGCGCAATCGGTTCGCATACTTTTACTGTGGAAGGTGCCGAAGCAGAGCGCTTAGTGTTTCCCTATTGCCAGTGGATGTGGCAGCGCCCCTATGATTGCTACCAGGGTATGAACGAAGAAAACCGAACAACAGTAGAGCGCAGGCTGGCAGTGTTACCGGGAGCGCTGGAGTTATTGCGCCATCCGGTTACACAGCGGGTCGTGCGTAAGAATAATCGTTTACTGTTAGGCTAGTAACAAACCAGGGGGCAGGCACCCCCTGGTTCGTTTGTCTTAAAAACGGCGGAAACTCGGAAAGTCGCCCATGAGTTTTTGCATGAACTCCCGTTCGAAGCCGCCCTCCACGGCATCCACCAGTTCGTCTACTTCTTTGGGTGCCAGCGGATTGGCCGCAGCAACGTTGGTTTCAGGTTTACCATACAGTGCGCCATCATCCCGGTTTAACACACCATCCTCATCGCGATCCAGTGCAATGCGCTTGCCGTTGCCGAAGGGCACACAGCTAAAGGTAACCGAGTTTCCGGCTTGCAGTGCTAACCGGCGTAGTCCTGCATCCGCTAAGGCGGGATCGGATGCCTTGTCCCCATGGAAACGGCCATCCTCTTTTAATAACCAGTTGCGTGATGCCCCTGCAATGGTGCCTTGGGCGACTAATTCGCATTGCGGCTTTAGCGGCCCCTCTGCCAGAGTATGGGCCAAAGCCTGTGCAACCATTAAATCCAGGCGATCCCCCTGATCTTGGTGTGCGGCGTTCAGCGTTACTTGCTGTCCGGTTATGGGCGCCAGTCCGGTGGGAAATACCATCATAAAATCAATCAGACCCTGCAACAATTCTTCCGGAATATGAAACACTTTCAGTGTCAGAAAGGTTTCTATGGTGTCATCTGCACCCGCATGAGCGAAACCGAAGCCGGACAGCTGATCACCCATAAATCTGGAGGTGCTGGTCGGCTTACGCAACTGCTGTCCAAACATCCCCACTTTGGTGTACAACGACCGCAGGTGCGAAATTTTCAGATCCTGGGAGGATTCAACCCCTTCGAAGCTCATAAGCGTGCTGGAACCAAAGCGTTCCAGGTCCGGGTTCAGTTCGTGACAATCATTACACAGCAGCAAACCGACATTGCCTGTGGAAGGCGATTTGAACCCCGTTGTTTTGACGTTAAAGAATGTATCACTGCCTTCTGCTTCGCTGGGACGTAAGGTGTCGTCAAGCTGTCGGTTGGGATTGGGTGGATAACGCAGTTGCAATACGAAATCGGCGAACAGATTCAGCTCCTCCTCGCTTGGCTCGGTATTCCGTCCCAACAATCCGACATAAGCAACGCGAAACTCCTTGAACGCGGTTTTTTCCAGTGATTCCCCGTGCAGGCGGACGGCACCGGTGCGGTCGCCCCGCCAATGCATGGGGCCCTGGAATTCCAGTCCGCGAAAGGATTGGGTTGCCATGGGGCCTTTCATCGGGTGGTGCACACGCAATGCAAAGCGTGAAAAGGCTTTGCTAAAGTAGGGGCGTGGGTTGACTGTCCACGCGTTATCGGGATCGCCCAGATCCCAAGCCAGACCGTCGTTGTCGCCGAACAGATGACAGCTGGCGCAGGACGAGTCACCACGCCCGGAGCTAAAGCGGGCGTCATATAGGAACGGTCTTCCTTTTACAATGAAGTCCGGCTCCGGGTTATACATGGCGGTGTGACTGGTTTCGGCTTTGGTTACTGTGTCGATAACAGAAATGCTGTTGTCGAACCGGGTCAAAACGAACAAACGGTTGCGGGCCTGATCCAGTGCCAGACCACTGGGGCCGCCACCGGTCACTTCAATATGCTCAGATGCAGAGGGCGTAAACGAATGACTTTCTAACTCATCCACGTCGAAGATCCCCACTTTAGAGGAACCATACGCCGCGAGATAGAGCGTTTCACCCGCGTCGTCTATCTGCATTTGCAGGGGGTAGGCGAGACTGCGGGCATTGTCATCCTCTGAGCCTTCCGGCCTGGCGTCATTCAGGTGGGTATTCAGGTCGCGGGGTAGCACCTCGCCGTTTTTGATCACGGTAATGCGGTTTTCGATGAAGCGTCCGCGCAAAGTCTGAATACCGGAACGCTCACCTTTGCCTTCAAACATCAATTCATTGCGGGCTTCCATATTTGAAACATAAACTGCCCCGGTTTTGGGATTGACCTCCAGATTAAATAGCGAGGTACCCACGTGAGCGTGTTGTGCCTTGACTTCCGGTAGCGCTGCGTCCGCGTCGATTTCAAATACATCGTAATCCGGTAGGTTAAAATGAACAAACTGGTCCCAGGCCTTGCCGTACAGGTCCACCCAGTGTTCACCGTCGTACTTTACAATTAGACCGGTATTGGGTGCGCGTACTCCAGCCGCATCGGTTTTAACGCCGGGCTTTCCGAATTTGGTGCTGTATTTGCCTTCGGCGCGGAAGTTATGAGTGACAGACGCAGTTTGATTGCCGGATTTGTATATGCCGGCGTATACGGTGCTGCCATCCGGGCTAACGGCCAACCCTCTGGGCGGCATACCAAACAGGGTGACAATGGTAAGGGGATCGCTGTTGCCCTGATTGACACTGTCTGCGTCGAAACTCCAGATATCCGCTCTGCCGATCCCCGGTGTCATGGCAGCAAAGTCGGAGGGTGAATTCTGTCCGCGATGAGCGGTTGCAATAAATGCACGCTGACCGTCCTTGCCCGCGAACACAATATCCTGGGGTTCATCACCCACTTGTAACGTGTGTTTCACGTAAGGCACAGCGCTGCTGACATCGACAACGCTCACACTGTCCGATAAGGTATTGACCACCCAGGCTTCGTTGTCATTGCGCAACGCAATCGCGACGGGTTCAAGGCCGACGGCGACACTCTTAAGGTGCACCGGTCGTTGTTTGCTGACATCAAAAATTTCCAGCCGACCATCCGGCGTATTCAACGCATACAAGCGTGTGCCGTCACTGTTCAACGCCAATGGCCGTACCTGCCCGCTTTCAAACAGGGTATAGGAGCCGGCCACTTTAAAATCGATGCGTCCTTCACTGGCGCCGTCTTCACCGTCATCCACTTCAAACCGGATCAGGTCAAGGCCGGTAAAGCCGGCATCAGGAATATACTCAAGCTCCGGTGGCGTGCCTTTCAGGGTGCCGTGATAAGGCCCCTCGATAATGCCGTATTGCAGCGGTACTTCCGGCAAATCGGGGTCGCTGTAGTGTCTTGCTTTTAACGTGAAGGTTAGGGGTTTGTCCCGCACGGTGGTGAGGGCATGGGAGGTGGCTTGTGGAATCAGGAACGGACGTTCGTTGATTGCTGCATCGAAGTCTCTGGCTACCGCAGGTATGGCCAGGGTTTGTTCCATAAACCATTGGATGGCGTCTCCGTATATGGCATCCGAGCCATCGGCATCAGCTCCATAGAGAGGAGAGGTCATTAGGCTTCCCGCGAGCATTAGAGGCATCAGAAGAGCACTTCTGAATCGTGGCGCTAACATAGTAAATTCCATTGTGTTTTTTGTCATCGTGGTGGAACGTGCTTAACAGCGGGAAAATCTATAGGGGCTTGACGTTAAAATCCGTACATACTTCTCATCTGACAAACTTTGTTGTAACAAAGTGCCGACTTTTACTAATTTATTAGTCAGGTTGGTCGTTCTTTACTTTCCTGGAATTCATGCGACTTTGATTAGCACGCTATCAGGATCACAGGCAGTAGAGGTAAATCGGGGAGCGCTTGCTCCCCGTGGTTGTCCTCTGGTCTGCTGTCTGCGAATTCATGGTGCCAATCGTCGATCGCTGACTGTGTGTTTAACCGTGCGCGTACCCTTTGCCCGGTTTTCGATTTGGTATGTACACCCCCTTTGCCTAGCAGCGGCGAGCGGGCCACCGGATTACGAAATCCGGAATTTCTTTTTGGCATAGTCGAACTCCTTTTAGGTTCAGTTTAGATCCAATTACAACTCCAGTTTGTACCAGTTGATTTTTTTCAATTGCCGCCGATAGCATCGCTTCGGGCCATATGTTGTTGTATGGTGCCAGCACGTTTTCTGCATATCGCACGAATGCCTCAGGTTCGCAGTGACACCAATCGAGATACCAGGGGGTATCACCCTTTCGAATACCTTGCAGGCAATAGCGCGCTCGCCGCACCCAATCACTCTGGATTTCTTCAATTAAGGCTTCGTTGCTTTCAAGATCCAGATCTATCCGTGCCCAGGCCAGGGTTTCCCGATACAGGCGGCGCTTCTCTCGATCCATTACCGGGTGGCCCGAGTAATTAAACAGGTAATCTTCTTTGGGCTTCACCAGCCGTTGGTATGCCCGGTTGTGGTGTTCAGAAAAATTAAGCTGTAACACCAGATTGCAACCTTTTCGCGTCGTCTGGTATTGCCACTGATTGTGCTTCCCCCACGTATCTACCGTTAATACGAAAGGTTGGCTATCGTTCCGCCAGGGGTGTTTAAACAGGCCGGCCGATACTTTGCCATCACCTTGCCTGGCAAGTATTTTTTTTATATCCGGTTGTTTCAATAAGCTTTGATAAGGTGACTTCTTTAGTTGGTTGATGCTTTGTTCTTCGCGGATAGCACAGGCTAACAACAAGAACGCGTACTGGCCTTTGAAATAATGAAACAGCGTACGGTCATCCGGAAGGCACGCAATGAGCTCATCGAGAGTCTCTTTCTTCATAATGTTTTCGTCCTGCGGACATGAATGGGTTTATTTGAAAATGTGTGGGAAATTGCGTTTTAAAATGTTTCATGATTTATCCTCTTTGGTTTCTAGGTTCTTTTGGCCAGGCGATAATATGCGTAGGGAAAACGCAGGCAAAACGGCGTGATCCAAAACGAAGGCAAACGTAGTGTATAAAATGGTGTTTTTTGCAGGAGCCCGGCCCGATCGACCGGCAAAAACAAAGGTGTTCAGCGGAAGGAAAGGGGCGCGAGGCTCAATCTGGTTAATATCATGTATGGCCTCCCTTAGTTAGATGTGTGATTAATCGGTGTCATGATTAAAAGTTGGGCGAGACAATACGCACTTCTTCTGTCGGTGTCAATACTCGTCTCGCTACATTAAATGGTGATAATAGGTATGACACGACGAGGAGAGATCGTATGAGCAATTTAAGCAAAGAGACGGAACAGCCGTGTGACGTTGGCGCAGCCTGCGGTGCGATCGAGCTGATCTTGCAACCAAAGAAAAAGGATTTAGGTGGTTTTTCCGTGCGCCGGGTTTTGCCCACCCAAGCACGCAAAATGGTTGGCCCCTGGATTTTCTTCGATCATATGGGGCCCGCGCAGTTCAAAGCGGGACAAGGCATTAATGTTCGTCCTCATCCCCATATCAATCTGGCCACCGTAACCTACCTTTTCGAGGGGGAAATTCTGCATCGTGATTCATTGGGCAGTCATCAGGCTATTCGCCCGGGTGACATCAACCTGATGCTGGCAGGGCGGGGTATAGTGCACTCCGAGCGCGAGCGAGCAGAAGTCAGTTGCGTGGATCATACTCTTCATGGCCTTCAATTGTGGCTGGCTTTGCCTGAAATTCACGAAGAAGCAGAACCGGGTTTTTTTCACTACCCCTCTCAACAGATACCGCACACCACGGTAGGCGGAGTATCGTTGCGGGTCATGATGGGCTCGGCTTATGGACTTACTTCGCCGGTGAAAGTCTTCGCTGAAACCTTGTATGTGGAAGCCCACTTGCAGGCGGGCCAGACTTTGATCCTGCCTGATACCGAAGAGCGCGCGGTATACATCGCGCAAGGAAAACTGCGTGCACAGAATACGATGTTGAACACCTATTCCATGGCGATATTCAGCCCGGCGCAAGTCACCCTGACGGCAGTGGAAGAATCCCGTATCGCTATTATCGGTGGAGAAAAGTTGGCCAGGCGTTTTATCGATTGGAATTTTGTATCCAGCAGCAAAGCGCGTATTGAGCAGGCAAAACAGGATTGGAAAGCGGGGAATTTCCCAAAGGTGCCAGGGGATGAGGCGGACTTTATTCCCTTGCCGGAATAGCGGAGGGTACCGACTTCACAGTGGTTGTGACGCGCATTAACCACTGTGGAAGCCGTTAATCCTGAATTTACAGTGCCGCCAGAACGGCTTCTGCTGTGGAATTCTCCAGTGCTTTTTCGTCTATTCCCAGATACTGGACAATGCCGTTATCAACGATCATGGCGTAGCGCTTGCTGCGTGTGCCCATACCGAATCCACTGCCGTCCATAGTAAGGCCAATGGCAGAAGCAAATTCCCCGTTACCGTCGGCCAGCATCAGGATTTCTTCGGCGTTTTGAGCCTGACCCCAAGCGCCCATAACAAAGGCATCGTTGACCGAGGTGCAGACAATTGAGTCGACGCCTTTGGCTTTGATTTCATCAGCCTTTACTACAAAGCCTGGCAAATGTGCGGCGCTGCAGGTGGGTGTGAAGGCACCGGGAACGGCAAATAGAACCACTTTTTTATTGTTAAAGATGTCATCCGTCGAGAGCGGGCCGGGGCCCTTTTCCGTCGGGGTCATCAAGGTCATGTTTGGAATGCTATCGCCGATTTCAATACTCATATTGTTGCTCCCTAATTCAGTGAAGGTTGATTGTATAGCCAGTCATGTACGAATGTATATTGCGATTTGATGTTCAAAATGACGAATTAAAACGAAGGCTGACAGGCCCGATTCGAATAACAGGTGCCGTGTTTGAGCATTTTCCCACAGTGAAAGCGTAAATAGTACCAGCCAGGCCACAATCCCTTGAGATTGCGGCTTATAGGCATACAGTTTGTAGACACACAGAGTTTCCCGCCATGGAGAACGGCAATGGACACCAAAATCACCCTGGACCTGCTACTGTGCGCATTCGTTTTTGTCTTCGTGTTGTTGCCACGATTCAATAAATGGCCGGAAACGGAAGTCGGCCGCTTTCAAGGTACCCCGAAAGATTACATACACCATCGGCTTTACTGTCTGTACTGCGCAATCTACCTGACCACCTTCGCCGCGTTCACCTTTTCCTTGAGCCGGGTAGAAAATATCAATGTACTGATATCAGAGTTTTCAGTAGGGCAGTCTTTAGAGGCGTCCATTGGTGCTATCCATCGGATTTTGGGCGAACAGAGCTATAGCTTTTTCCTGCTGATTGTTTTGGGTTGTTTGACTATTCCCCAAGTATCGGCAATCGATCAGCGTTGGCGTGGCACATTGTTGTTGTTGGCTCGGGTTCCGAAGGACGCCGTTAATCTGAAACGGCAATTGCAGGAAAGTTGCCGCCTTTCTGACTTTAACAACGGTCGAATGGATACGGTAGTTGAAAACGTGTCTCAGCTTGGGCAGGGACGCTTTTGGCAGCAAATCGTTGCCAGTGAGGACGTTCACGGGGAAAAGTTACTGTGCCGGTTGCTATTGAAAGCGCTGTACGTGGCGTCTCTTAACAGGACCTTGGATATGGGGTACCAGGATTTAAAAGATTTGGATGCTCACCAATCACGCTTGCTGGAAATCGCTGCGGTACTACCAAAGCTGGATACACATCCCGACTCTATTCCGGTTCATGAATACAAGAAAGATATTGACGAACGTTTTAGCGCTTTGCTTGAGCAGCTTGCAAAAAATACGGTGAAAGCCTATCCGGAAAGGGATAAACGGTACACGGTGTTGCAACAATATGGATTTTATCTGGATTACGTTGATGAAAAGAAAGTGGGGCTGGTGATGCCGGTATTGATTTCGGCGGGCAGTTTGTTGGCGAGTTGTACGCTTACCATCATGGTTGCTTTGTTGTTGTTCGATACACTGGGTGTGAGCCGGAGATCGGGCCATTGGTTTGAGTTGCAACGCATTTTTAATTGGGCGTTTGGTGGCTGGATTTCTTACTCTATCGCAGTTGCGTTTGGTTTATTTTTCAATGAGTCCATGAGAAGGAAACTGGGGCAAAAAAGTTTGGCGTTGTATTTTCTGGCGTTTGTGTTTGCGACACTGGGTTCCTGTATTTTCTTTATATTAACCCGTGAAAGTTTTAGCCCACCCCACGTTTGGTTAGCGATTTCATTCGGCCTGGTATCGGTCGTGGCTATCAAGAGCCGGGATCGGGATTATCTTGAGCGACAATCCGTTATTAAAAAGGCGCTCCAGTTGAGCCTCTGGTATGGATTGGCTTCTGCCATTTTGCAGCTTATGGTACATGTGGAGTTTCGCGGGCTGGAGAATACCACACTGACTAATATGATCGCTTTTTTTCTATTCGGAATGGTGCGCGGGGGCATGGTTGCTTTCGTTGTTGCTTATATTTTTATGGAGTATGAGCGCCTGGGATCCTATGATGCGCGGCGCAAGTTTCCCCGTATTCCGTTCCGCAAAAAGATTGATGGTGACATCGGCGGCAATACCACTGAAGTGTTTGTGAAAGACTTGTCGGAACAGGGTGCCTTGTTGCGGGTTGCTGCGAATGTGTCTGTGTCGGAGGGGGAGAGTGTGGCATTAAAATTTAGTTTTGCCGATATTCCAGGGAAAATTATTGCCGTTAAAAGTCATTTGGCGCGGGTTAAGTTCACCGCAGAAGAGCCGCAAATACATCAGTTACAAAGCTTTATAAATAAAAGGGTTGCAGTCAGCTAGCGAATGGTTAGTTTCGGGTCGTCTTTCGTTTTCGGAAGTCGATTAGGAATAGATTGTTTGACAGCCAGATCATGATTCGATAGTTTCATACCTATCGAAATGATAATAAGGATCTGACTTGTGACTGGAATTGCTGTGCTGACCAAGCCGCTGCAACTGAAAAATGGCGTAATCATAAAAAACCGTCTTGCCAAATCCGCGATGAGCGAAGCGTTGGCCACCACCGATAACCGCGCAACGGACGCGTTGGTGAATCTGTACCGCGCTTGGGCAACGGGTGGCACCGGATTATTGATTACCGGCAACGTGATGGTAGACCGGTCTGCGCTAGGTGAGCCGAATAATCTGGCGATAGAGGATGAACGTGATTTACCACGGTTAACCCGGTGGGCACAAGCAGCGACTGCCAACAACACCCAGGCATGGGTTCAGCTCAACCATCCCGGAAAACAGTCCCCCAAGCTTGTCAGCAGGCAGCCGGTGGCTCCGTCCGCGATCCCGTTAGGCAAGCAATTTGATGCCTATTTCCATCAACCTAAAGCACTGACTCAGGGACAAATAGAAGACATTATCCAACGTTTTGCCACTGCCGCTGCGATTTGTAAGAAGGCTGGATTTAGCGGGGTCCAGATTCACGGCGCGCACGGTTATCTGGTCAGCCAGTTTCTTTCTCCTCACCACAACCAAAGGCAAGATCAGTGGGGCGGCTCCCTGCAGAACCGGGCGCGTTTTGTACTCGAAATCTATAGCGCTATCCGTAGTGCGGTCGGTGTTGATTTTCCTATTTCTATTAAGATGAACTCGGCGGATTTTCAGCGTGGGGGGTTCACTCAGGAAGAGTCAATGCAGGTAGCAGAGATGTTGGCTGAGGTCGGTATTGACCTGATTGAGATTTCCGGTGGCACCTATGAGTCTCCGCAAATGACAGGGCGGGATATGAAGGCGTCTACTCAGAAGCGTGAAGCCTACTTTCTGGAATACGCAGAGCGCATCAGAAGCCGTATTGATACACCGCTCATGGTTACCGGTGGATTCCGCACTGCGCCGGGCATGGCCGACGCGATCGATAGTGGTGCTACGGATCTGGTTGGATTGGCTCGGCCTCTGGCGGTTGATCCGGCTTTTAGTCAGAAATTATTGCGTGGTGAAGCCATAAAGTACCCTGTTAAACCGCGTATCACCGGTATCAAAATGGTGGATAATATGGCGATGATGGAAACCATCTGGTATTCACGCCAGATGGAGCGTATCGCCCATGGCAGGAAAACAAAACCGAACGAAAGCCCGATTAAAGTGTTTGTAAGGCAGACGGCGGTGTCTATCTTTCGGGGGTTTAAAACACAGCGCCTCAGGGCTAATTAGTCCGGTTGGCCGTGGTCTTTCCGTTTGACCCGATCCAGGATGATTGGTAGCGTAGCGCCCTGTTTTAGTCCGGAGAGGGACATAGGGTTATGCACAGCTCAACGTTAGACGTATCCGGTAGCGCGGTGTCCGGAAAAGGCACGCTATCCAAAATGAAAACTGCATTGCAGAGCCCGGTGGAATATCAGTTGCGGTTGGGTGAAGAAGGACTGCCTTTGAACCCATTGTTAGGCAAACGCCTGACACTGAATTATACCGGGCAGATTTTCTGCACCCATTGCAACCGCAAAACCAAAAAAAGTTTTAGTCAGGGGTATTGTTACCCTTGTTTTCGTGCGTTGGCCCAATGCGATACCTGCATCATGAAGCCTGAGTTGTGTCATTACGCAGAAGGCACCTGTCGCGAACCGGAGTGGGGAGAGCAGTTTTGTTTTCAGGGGCATACGGTGTATTTCTCTAATTCTTCCGGGATTAAAGTGGGCATTACCCGTAATACCCAGATTCCGACGCGGTGGATCGATCAGGGTGCCATTCAGGCTATCCCTGTGTTCAATGTTAAAAACCGGTTTCATTCCGGGTTGGTCGAAATCGCTATCGGCAAATACGTTTCCGATAAAACGAAATGGCAGGCAATGTTGAAAAATCAGGTGGAAGCACTGGATATGGTAGCCGAGCGAGATACCATTCTGGAACAATGCCGCCTTGAATTAGATGCGTTGAAACACCAACTGGGTGAGGATTCGATTGAACTCCTGGCGGACGCTGAAGCGGTTGATATTCACTATCCGGTGCTGGAGTATCCAACTAAAGTAAGCAGCTTTAATTTTGACAAAAAGCCGGAGGTCAGCGGCACGCTGATGGGCATTAAAGGCCAGTATCTGATATTCGATACCGGCGTTATTAATGTGCGCAAATTTACCGGCTATGAAGTCGAGGTGAGCTGTTAGTTTCCAGGCTATTCCGATTCGCTCTTTTGCGCCTGGATGGCGGTGAGTGCGATGGTATAAATGATATCATCGACTTTCGCCCCCCGGGATAAATCGTTTACCGGTTTATTGAGCCCCTGCAACATCGGACCAATACTGATCACATTAGCGCTTCTCTGCACCGCTTTATAGGTGGTGTTACCGGTGTTCAGGTCCGGAAAAATCAGCACGGTAGCATCACCGGCAACCGGGCTGTCCGGTGCTTTTTTTGCGGCTACGCTACGGCTTACTGCGGCATCGAATTGCAATGGCCCATCGACAACCAAGTCCGGACGTTTGCGGGCGACAATCTCAGTGGCCTGGCGCACCTTATCGACATCGGTACCGCTACCGGACTGGCCGGTGCTATAACTGATCAGGGCCATCCTGGCTTCGATTCCAAAATTCCTGGCCGAGTCTGCACTTTCAATAGCAATGTCGGCCAGTTGCTCTGCATCCGGGTCCGGATTAATAGCGCAGTCACCGTAAACGACGACCTGGTCAGGCAGGCACATGAAAAAAATGGAAGAAACGATGTTGACGCCCGGTTTGGTTTTTATCAGTTGTAAAGCCGGTCGTATTGTATTGGCCGTGGTGTGAACCGCGCCCGACACCAATCCGTCTACCACCGCTTTTTTCAGCATGATCGTGCCGAGCACGACGTTGTCCTCCAACTCCTGAGCTGCTCGTTCAGGGGTTAACCCTTTGTGCTGACGCAGCTCCAGCAGATAGTCGACGTATTGTTCCCGCAGCGGGGCCGGATCTATGATTTCAAGGCCGTCAGGCAGCTCTTCCCCATGGGCTGTCGCCACTTGCTTTATTTCTGCAGGGTCTCCCATCAGCAAGCACTGCGCGATTTTACGATGATGACAACTGATCGCTGCTCTGATGGTGCGAGGTTCATTACCTTCCGGCAAAATTATCTTCATCAGGCGCCGGCGTGCGTGCTGCACCAGGCTGTAGCGAAACGCCGCCGGGGAAATTCTGGGTGCGCGCTCGCTGGCCAGCAGATTGGCCAGCCAGGCCTTATCCAGATTTTGGGCGACGGTTTCCTGAAGGTGTCGTACACGGGTGACATCGTCGATGGGCACTTTGTTATTAAATTCCGGCAATAGATTGATCATCTGATAACAATCCTGATCAATCTCCATCACCGGCAGTCCTTGCGACAAGGCGTGCCGACAAAAGTGTTTGATGTCGTTATTGGTTTGCAGAGGTTGGGTCAACAGGAGCCCGGCAAGGGCAACGCCGTTGGTTTGAGCCAGTGCGGTGGCAATTATAACGTCGTCGCGGTCGGCTGGTGTAATGACCAGGGTGCCCGGCTGCAATTGCTGTACTAAATTGCCTATCCGCTGCGCGGCTACAATGACCCGCATAACCCGACGTTGTGATAACTCGCCTTCATGTAAGATCTTGGCATTAAGAAAATCGGCTACGTCTTTGGTGCGTGGGGCGGTCAGGTGTTTGTTCCAGGGGATGGCACCCACCAGATCAAAATCATTGCGTCGCAGGGGAGCCAGTTGTTCTGCAATGGTGTCGAGACCGAAGGTGACATTGTAGGTCGGTTGCATGATATCGGGGCGAATTCGACCGTGTCTATCCAGGGGAGCGTTTAACATGTTGATGATGCACCCCAGAACCCGGTTATCGTTGATACCGCCAAACTGATTGGCAGTGGCTTCCAGGTGGCGGTGCAATTCTTCCAGGGTGTTGGTCTGAGGGGTTGCAATCAAAATTACCATGGCATCCAATGCTCGTGCCAGCAGTGAATTGAAGCGGGAAAAAACCGGGTCATCATTGTTGCTGTGAATGCCCTCCACAATCAGCACATCAATATTGCCTTGGGTTTGTTTGGCGTCGTCCAGGGCTCGTTGACGCAGGGATATGATGTCTTCCAGTAACCGTTCCTGTTGACCGTTGCCGATAAGACTTTCGGCATCAGCATAGGGGATGGGGGCTGGAGGGTTGAGACCGGTATGTTGCTGCACCAGTGATATGGAGCGATCCTCGCCACCGGATTGGTGGGCTATCGGTTTAAAAAACACGATACGCAAGCCCATCTGGTCCAGTGCGTGAAGCGTACCTAAGCAGACAGAAGTTAGCCCGACCCCGGACTCCGTAGGGGATAGCAGTAAGGTTTTCAACAGCGGCTCCTTATTCTTGTATGAGTTTCCAGCTTTGATGAGCAATCATCCATTCTTCGTTGGCGGGGATGATAAACACCGGTCGGCTGTCAGCCCCAGCAATATTACGAATGTGACTTTCATTCCGGTTATTCAAATCGGCGTCCAAATGAAAATTCAGCCCAGATAGAAATTCAGTGACCCGTTGCCGGATCGGTGCAGCGTGTTCTCCGATACCGCCAGTGAATACAATGGCCTCGATCGTACCCAGTGGTACAAGATAGGAAGCGATGGCTTTTGCTAGTCGATAGCAGAACAGATTAATGGCCAGTTCCGCTCCGGCATGACCGTTGTCAGAAGCCTGCAGTAACTCGCGCATATCATTACTCAGTTCTGAAACGCCTTTCAAACCACTTTCTTTATTCAGAATGTGGGTGGCGGTTTCCATATTCATGTTCTCTTTTTCACACAAATATTCCAGTAAGCCGGCATCAATATCACCGCTGCGAGTGCCCATCATTAACCCTTCCAGTGGCGTGAATCCCATTGATGTATCAATACTGTGGCCGTCTTTTATTGCGCAAATGCTACAACCATTGCCCAGATGAGCGGAAACTATTCGCTGCGGTCGTTGCAGCCTGTCCAATAAAGGCAAGCTGGTTTCAGCAATGTATTGATGATTAATACCGTGAAAACCAAAACGCCGCACTTTGTATTGACGATACCATCGTGCCGGAATGGCGTAATGGAAGGAGCGGGGCGGCAGGGAGCGATGAAACGCCGTATCGAAGACGGCAACTTGGGGAATACCCGGCAGTAAGGATTCCACAATCTCAATGCCGGATAAATTAGCCGGGTTATGGAGTGGAGCAAGGTCTTCACATTGATGAATTTTTTGTTTCACTTTATTGTCAATAATGTGAGCCTGACTGAAAAATTCTCCGCCGTGCACAACGCGGTGCCCGACCGCTTTGATGGCAGAAGTAAGATCCGACTTTTGCAGAGCGTTGAGCAGTGCACTGAGTGCACTTTCATGATCTGCAGCGGGGAGGTCAATACGGTGGCTGGTTTTTTTCTGTGTGATTTTTAATGTGGCGGCGGCGGAACCGCCCAGTCCGTTGGCTTGTGCTTGCAGAATGGGGCTGTTCCCGCTGGCGCTGTACAAGGCGGATTTGACAGAAGAACTGCCGGAGTTGATAACCAGTATGGTGTCTGACAACATAGCCGCTCCTAGTGAATCGGGTAGCGTCTATGGTATCAGAAACCAAACCGGAGTGGTTCGCTTGTCGCTGCGGTTAGGGGGTTTGTTCCGGCACAAGTTGTATTGCATCGGCAACCACAGTGCCATCTGCATGCAAGTTGCTTAGCTGGATGGTTTTGGTACCCGCACTGAACCAGTAGAGCCCAAGGTTATTCCATTGATCCCCTGCACTGGTTTGATCTTGTGCGCTTTCTGTAATTACGGTACTGCCGTCAACGTCGGATTGAGCATGAATCCGGAACAGTGCGTTGGTGGCAAAGTTGTTGCTGTCGGGCCAGCGCGCGTATACACGGTAATAGCCTGCCTGTTGTACCGTCGGTGACCAGGTAAATATTTTTTCCGGATCTTTATTGGTGGCATAGCGATAGTTGTTGCCGTAAAAACCGGAGCGATAAATTGAAGGCCACCATTTGCCGATCCAATCAGTATTGTCCGTGTTGTCTTCAATGAGGCTGGCCTGAATTAACAGTTCATCGATACTGCCTTTAACCGTGTCAAAATTACCCGAAAGCAGATATTCGAATTCGCCGTAAGGGACTGTCCAAGAGCCTGAATATACGCCATCTGCTGCAGTTTCATCGTCACCTTGCCCATTGTCGTACAACGAAATCAGGCTATTGCCCGGCGACACAGTAACATTGATCTGGGACTCGGTGCTGATCTCTGCGCAATTGTAGCTTTCCACTTCGAGCTTAATTACTTCACCGGGTAGGGCAATCATGCTGTTGGCAGCAGGCGATTGACGGCGACGGAAAATTTGATCATTACAGGTGAGCGCACCCGAACCATTGTTGTCAGCCAGCCGTAGCATGGAACCGGATACCGTTTTATCGGCCAGCGCCGGTAATGGCTTGCCACTGGAAAGTAACAAGCGTCGAACAGCGGCCGCATCCAGATTGGACGTTGACGCATTGGCTCGTATCAGCGCAACGGCACCTGATACGTAGGCTGCCGATTGGGAAGTACCGTGGGTGACAATAAAGTCTGAATTGGAGGCATCGAAATAAGGAACAGTCGGTACCGTGCTCAGGATATCCTGCCCTGGCGCAGCCAGATCCACAGACCAGCGCCCATAACTGGAACCACTCCAAAGCTCGCCCTGGTTGTTGATGCCAGCCACCGAGATTACATTTTTATTGGTAAACGAAGCTGGAAAGTACGCCCGTTCGTGAGTGACCTGATCGATGCTCCAGCTATTGTTGCCGGCTGATGCCACCACCATGATACCGGCTGATTCCAGCAGGTCGATCAGCATATACATTTCCGGGGTGTTCAATAAATAGGGTGTCGCCACCAGCGGGTACATCAGATTGTGAACATTGATATGCTGCGACATGCCGCCGGACGAATTAATGACTACCACGTTGATACCGGCCTGTTTCAGGTTATAAAAATACCTGGTGCACTCGGTAATGGCTTTTTCTTTTGCTGCAGGAATAGCGACGTTGGGTATGTAGGGAAAAACATCGGTTTCCATTTGACCGGCTTTGCAGGTGGCAATTTTTATATTGGGTTCCCATCCAGCGACACCCACAATGCCACCGTGATATTGAGAGGATAGATTATTGGCTTGCGCGATCATCACGCCGGCCATATTAGTGCCATGTCCGACGGTATCATCTATCGGATCACCGGCAGCAGGATTGAGTGCGCCATTGGAATGGACACGGTTAACCAGCGTGTTCACTCCATGGCAATCGTTCAAATATCCGTTATTGTCGCCATCGATATTATCTTCACAGCCATCATCCACGCCGTTGTTATTTACATCCACGCCCGTGGCTTCGCCAGGGTTCATCCAGATTTTTGCAGCCAGGTCCGGATGGGTGTAATCAATACCCGTATCAATTAATGCAATAACCACTTCCTGCTGGCTCAGATTGAGGGCCGGACTATAGGCAGCCCAGCCTTCGGGTGCGTTGATATCTACATCACTGACACTGGGGTCAGTAATACTATCGCAAGTGTAGGTGACGGTTGAATTGCTGCTATCCACTTCAGGGCGTTCAGCGCAGGTGGATGTGTTTTTTGCTTGTAAGCCCCACTGCTCTGCCTGAAAAAGATCGTTGCTAATGGGTTGCGCATTTATGGTCGAGACCGATGCGGCAGAGGCAATTAAAATAAATTTTGAAACGGACGTACTCAGTGAACTCATGTTTGACCCCGTAAAGATAACAGCAAAATATCTATAAGGGACAGCTTCCGTAAAAGCTGCCACAAGTTAAGAGTAGACTAAAAAAAATCGGGCAAGATCAGGTGTGAAATTTTTATCTTTATAAGTGCGGTTTTTTCTAACCAGTGCTCATTTCACTTTTTGTTGACCTGGAATGTGACGCGACCGGGATCGGATTCTTTCACCTCTTCAATATCATCAATGGGTTCAAGGGAGAGACCATCCAAGCCGGACAGTTTTTGTTTTGGTGGTGGCGGTGCGGGCCTTTGAGCGGTTGCGGATGCGTCGGTAGCAGGACGGGCAGCAGGCCTTGTACCGGTTTGCGCTGTTTGTTGCGGCGCTGCTTGTACCGGTTTTTGCTGAGCTGCTGGAGTCGGAGCGGCGGTACCATTTTCTTCTAGCGTTATGCGCAATCGAAGATTGTTTTTCGAGTCGGCGTTTTTCAACGCCTCGTCCATGGAAATCTTTTTCGATTTGTATAATTGGTACAGTGCAGTATCAAACGTTTGCATGCCTTGTGCTTCGGATTTCAGCATGACCTCTTTGATTTCATCCACCTTGCCTTGTTTGATAAGGTCGCAAACTCGTGGCGTGCCCAGCAAAATCTCGATTGCCGCTGCGCGTTTTCCGTCTATAGTCGGAATCAAGCGTTGCGAAATAATGCCGCGCATATTAAGCGACAGATCCAGAAACAGTTGTTTATGGCGCTCTTCGGGGAAAAAATTAATGATCCGATCCAAAGCCTGGTTGGCGTTATTGGCGTGAAGGGTGGAGATACAAAGATGGCCGGTTTCAGCGAAGGCGATGGCTTGTTCCATTTGTTCCGCGGTTCGTATTTCTCCGATCAGAATGACGTCCGGCGCCTGACGCAAGGTGTTTTCCAACGCATCATCATAACTGTTGGTATCCATGCCGACTTCGCGCTGATTGACGATGGACATTTTATGGTGGTGGACGAACTCAACGGGGTCTTCGATGGTAATGATGTGACCTGCACTATTGGAATTACGATAGTCGATTAAAGCCGCCAGTGAGGTGGATTTACCAGATCCCGTTCCTCCTACAAACAGAACCAGGCCGCGCTTTTGCATGACCAACTTGGGCAGGGTGTCCGGTAATCCCAAATCCTTATAGTGCGGGATTTCAGTTTTAATGGCCCGGATGACCATGGAGATTTGACTGCGTTGCTTGAATATATTGACCCGAAACCGGCCAACTCCCGCTTCCGATATAGCGAGATTCATTTCCGGCTTATGTTCGAACTCCGCTTTTTGATCCTCGTTCATAATCGAGTATGCAATTTCTTTCACGCGATTGGGTGGTAGGGGATCTTTTTCAATGGGCACGAGCTTGCCATAGAATTTAGCGCTGGGTGGCGCTCCGGTGCTCAGGTAAAGATCAGAGCCATCGCGTTCAGAGAAGTATCTAAGGTAATCAATAAATTCCATTTTGAACCTGTCTACGGGTTGAGATTTTGAAATGGGGGGGTGTGGATTTGGTTACGTAAAGTATAGACAAGCGTTCGCGCGGCGGAGGAGGATGTTTAATCGGTCTGGTTATAACGACGCGCCGGGTTGTATCGTTTTGGTTTGTCTAGAGCAAACCCCTAGACAAAAATTTGGCAGACAGATGATTCAAATTTACCCAGCATAGCATTGATGGCCTGATCTTTGGCGCGGTCACTTAGCACTCTACGGTCATTTCTCCCTTTGGTGAGTGCGAGTGACCTCCCGACGGAGTGGCGTTACTTATTTTGGATTTTGATGCAGATAATTAATCAGCCAGGCCGTGTGCCTGCAACCCGATCGCATCCACCACACCGGCAGCGATCACCGGCTTGGCCATAGCGATGAATTCCTGCGTATTCCAGCTAAGCACGTTGTAATCGTTCAGTATTAACGTGCTATTGGGGCAATACTGCTTCGCTAACTGAAAGGATTTCATAATCCAATTATTGCCGAAAGCTTTTTGTGCATAGCCTGCGGGTGCATGACCGGGAGTGGCTTCGTTCACTACGTCCAGGTAGCGCGTGTCGGGGTAACGGGTACAGTAATCTCGAATCCAGCTTTCAATCTCATCGGCCAAGTCCGAAGCGGACAGGTTGGTGCCTTCGCATCTGGAGCCACCAATCCAGGCAGGGCATTGGCTGCCCCACACCAGGGTATGGCCTTTGACGGGGATGTTGTGTTGTCGGGCATAGTTGTAAACGCGATCGAGGGGCGTCCTTGTTTTTGTTATTTTTTCGTAGGGGTATGCACCGTACCGGAATCGGTTAAGGTAATTGAATCGAACTCGATAAAACACGCGCTTGTTCACAGTTGTCAGATAGCAACTCCGGATTGCATCGATTCAAGGGAGAAAATTGTGGCGTACGTATCAGACGTGGTATTTTGAGCCGAATCAATTTATTGCAGGGTCGTACTCCTCCGGATTCGGTCCCGCTTGTTTCTGAGGATCTGTGACCATGAAGCGAAACGCAGCGCAATTGCTAGTAGAGTGCCTACTCAACGAAGGGGTGACACGTGTGTTTGCGGTACCGGGTGAAGAAAATCTTGACCTGGTGGAAGCCTTACGCCAATCCAGTATCGATTTGGTGATCACCCGGCACGAACAGGCTGCCGGTTTTATGGCCGCTTGTCACGGCAGGCTGACTGGCAAGTCGGGTGTTTGTTTGTCAACGCTGGGGCCCGGTGCGACCAACTTAGTGACCGCTGCCGCCTATGCCCAGCTGGGAGCGATGCCCATGGTGATGATTACCGGTCAGAAACCGATTAAGACGTCAAAACAGGGCCATTTTCAGATATTGGATGTGGTAAATCTAATGCAGCCGGTGACCCATTACGCCAAGCAAATTGTGTCAGCTGAAACCGTGGCCTCCCGCGTGCGGGAAGCCTTCCGGCAGGCTGAAGAAGAGCGTCCGGGCGCAGTACATCTGGAATTGCCGGAAGACATTGCGCGCGAGCCGGCGGAAGGCTTGTTTCCCATTATTGCCAGTCAGACGCGGCGGCCGGTGGCGGAAAACAAAGCCATTGCACGGGCGGTGGAAGCCATTTGTGCCGCCAAGCGCCCGTTGCTCATGTGTGGTGCCGGAGCTAATCGCAAACTGACATCAAAAATGCTGCAGAAATTCATCGGTAAAACCGGCATTCCATTCTTCACCACGCAGATGGGCAAAGGCGTGGTTGGGGGAGCGAGTGAATGCTGGATGGGCACCGCAGCGTTGTCGGACGGCGATTATGTACACAGGTTAATTGATCATTCCGATTGTATTATCAATGTCGGGCACGATGTGGTGGAGAAGCCCCCTTTCTTTATGCACCGAGACGAGCGGACCGTCATTCATGTGAATTTCTTTACCGCTGATGTGGACCCGGTTTATTTCCCGCAACTGGAAGTAACGGGTGATATCGCCAACGCGATCTGGCATTTCAGTGAACTTATCGAGCCGCAACCCCATTGGGATTTTTCTTTCGCCACCAAAGTGCGCAAGGCGCTGTTCGACGATATCAATTCCGGCCGTGTGTTGAATGACTTTCCCATCCATCCACGACGACTGGTGCATGCGGTACGCGATGCCATGCCTGATGATGGCATTGTGTCATTGGATAACGGCTTGTACAAAGTGTGGTTTGCCCGTAATTACCGGGCTGTTAGACCCAATACTTTGTTACTGGATAACGCGTTGGCCACCATGGGCGCAGGCCTGCCGGTGGCAATAAATGCCAAGTTGGATTCCCCCGAGAGAAAGGTACTGGCCGTGTGCGGCGACGGCGGCTTTATGATGAACTCCCAGGAATTGGAAACCGCGGTGCGGCTGCGGCTGGATTTGGTGGTTTTGGTTCTACGTGACAACGCTTACGGGATGATTCGCTGGAAGCAGGCAGAGATGGACCTGCCGGATTTTGGATTGGAATTCGGTAACCCGGATTTCGTTCGCTATGCCGAAAGCTATGGCGCAAAAGGGCATGCAGCCGACAGTGTCAGTTCACTGGAGCGGCTATTGGCAGAAGCGCTGAACAGCGGTGGTGTCCATCTCATTGATTGCCCGATCGACTACAGTGACAGTAAACGTTTTATTTTTGATGAATTGCCGCAACTGAGCGCGCAATTGAGCGCTGGGACCCGGCAACGATGAACACCCCTGAGTTGCCGCAGGTTCATATAAAGCCACTTACGCTTAGCGATCCCTGGCGCTGGCTGCAGGCGGGCTGGAATGATTTTATACGGACTCCCATGATCGGATTGGCACACGGTCTTGCGGTGACGGCTTTCGGATTTCTGTTGCTCACAGTTGGTTATAACGAATTCTGGCTTTTGGCTGGTGCTTTCACCGGTTTTCTAGCGGTAGCGCCGGTGGTGGCGGTGGGCTTGTATGCAGTAAGCCAGGCGCTGGAGCGCGGTCAACCGGCTACGTTTCATTTAGTATTTCGCACCTGGTGGAGCTGGCGAGGTAAGCCCCACCATGACTGGCGGCTGGTCTGTTTCGGCCTGCTGTTGTGTTTGTCCGGCACCGGCTGGGTGCTGACTTCAGCGGCCTTCATAACATTGCTTTCGCCTGAGCCGATCAACCAGCCAATGGATTTTTTGCGGTATGTGGTTTTGGCGCGGGACAATAATGTATTCGAGCTTTGGTGGTTTTTAGGTGTGGTACTGGCTGCGCCTGTGTTTGCATCCTCCGTTGTCACGTTACCATTGTTACTCGATCGTCAGGTCTCAATTATGGATGCGGTGCTCGTCAGCTGGAAAGTCGTCGTCCAAAATCCATTTCCAATGGCGTTATGGGCGTTTCTGATAGCGTCTATTTCCGGACTTGGTTTACTGGCATTGGCCGGCAGTGTAATCATCGTGCCGGTATTGGGGCATGCTAGCTGGCACGCCTATCGGGATGCGGTCGGTGCTGAACATTTACCGCCAAGAGTCCGGAGTCAATCTTGAATAGCGTTATGGGGCTCAGCGAGCAGCAAGTGGCTACCTTTGGTCTCACCATCGGCCTTGCGGCGTTTATTTTGTATATGGTGTTTATTGTTGCCAGGCTGGCAATTGATTCCAAGGCGGGTAAGTTTGGCACGTTTGTGCTTTTTCTGGTGCTGACTTTGGGTATGGTGGGCTTTGTGGCAAAGTATATTATTCAATGGGCGCTGCACATCTAGTTTTCTCTTTCGGCAAAAACGACCCGGTTTCGTCCTGAGTGTTTGGCTTGATACAGTGCTCGGTCTGCTTCCTGCAGTAATTGAGTCGGGCTGAGTTCGGTAGATGGCTCGAAACAGGAAACGCCAAAGCTGGCGGTAACGTGTACGAGCTGCTCTTCACTTTGAATATTGAGCGATTCTATGCAAACCCTCAGCTTCTCTGCGACCTGCTTGGCATCGCTTCTGGCTGTATTCGGAAGGATCACCACCAATTCCTCACCACCATAACGACAAACTTCATCCGGTGGTTGACGGAGATTATTGGCAATAGTGTCACTGACGACTTTTAAACACAGATCACCCACAGCGTGACCATAGGTGTCATTGACTTGCTTAAAATGATCCAGGTCTATCAGCATAATGCTTAAACATTGCTTGTTGCGTCGTGCGGATTTTATTTCTCTAGCCAGGTATTCGTCCATGAAACGTCGGTTTCTGGATCCCGTGAGTTGGTCGGTCAGGCTCAGGTCTTTCAGGCTGTTATTCAGGCTGTGTACCTGTTGTAATGCCTGTTCTAATTCCCGGGTCCGCAGCGCGACTTTTTCTTCCAGTGTCGCTGCGTGTTGATGGGCCAGGTTGAGCATTTTCTCGTTGGCTTTCTGTGTCCTGTTTTCTGCAGCAATGCGCGCTTCATGTAAACGTTCCGCCAGAGCGTAAGACAGCAATATCGCTTCAATGCAGGCGCCAATTCTTGCAGCGTATTCGGTTAGTGGTGACCTCGGCAGGAAACCGAGTTTGCTTAGCGCTAGAACAACCGCGCCCGCCAGAAACACAGAAAATGCCAGCGCCAGGTACATGTTGGTCCGGCTGGGGTTTTGATACCAAAGGTAGTAGCAAACCCACAATGCCAAGGCTCCACCGCAGGCGACCAGCGCAACACTGCTGATGATGGCGACATGATAGGAAATAAAGAACGGTAGCAACATGCAAGTCAGTGCGAGCAGGGCAATGACCAGAATTAACCGGTGCGTCTTCGGGTGCGTGTTTTGAACTGCGTATACCCGGACGAAAAACAGAGCAACAAACACAATGTTTAGCGGCAAAATAATGGCCGAACAGTAGTTGTTCCACAGTAGTGCGTTTGGCCACAATAATTGAAACCCCAATCCGGTACCAATCAGTTGGTAGATATAAAACGTAGACACATACCCTATGTAGTATAAGTACACGGTATCTCTCACCCGTATAAACAGCAGCAGGTTATAAAACGCCATCACAAATATGATGCCGAAAAAAAGACTGTTAATGATTAAGGCATATTGATCATGCAGAAAGAAATGGATCGGTTCCCACAGTGTCACCGGTAGTTGTAGCGCTCCGCCTGTTTGTATCCTGATATAAATCGTGTCTTGGGCCTCAGGCTGCAACGTGATGGGGAGCAAAAAATTGCGGTGATCGAAAGGACGTGCTGAAAATGCCAGCGTATCTCCCACCGTTGCCTGGTAAAGCAGATCGTTGCGATTGAGTTGAAACAGCTGCACATTGTCCAGCGGGGGGAATGCAATCTCCAACAGAAAACGTTTTTGCTCCGGTGTTGAGTTAATCAGCGTGGCTCTGGCCCACAACACCTGTTCCATAAAACCGAAGGACGGGGTTTCATCTTTCACCTTAAACCAGTTTGACGACGGCTGTTGCTGTATCGTTTCGATGGTCAGTTTGGCGCTATCGTCAACCAAAAACTCGAGGTGAGGGCTTAATGGAAAGGTATCACCCTCGATGGTGAGCCCATCCGCAGCCACAGGCTGAGCACGGGTCCAGATAAGCGCGAACGCGCAGAGCAATAGGGTGATTAGTCGCACAAACGTCTCTTTTAACAAGCTGTGTCGTCAGCAGCCGCATAGGCAAAAGGGGCATTTGTTCAGTTTAGACCAAAACGACAACGGCGCTTGGCTGGAATAGGCAGCGCCGCTCCGGAAGCCGGTTTAAGGTACGTTACCTCGTAATTGCTCCACCGCAGATTGCAGTTGCCTTGCATCGGTATTCTCCGGGGCTATGGGATCACCTGCTACCAACTCAACCTTCGACCAGAATCGTCTTGGTAACCGGGTTAATGCTTTACTGTCTTTGTGACTGAAAAAACTACCCCATAACCCCTTCAGTGCCATAGGGACAATCGGGACAGGGTCTTGCTGCAGTATTTTTTCAACGCCGTTTTTGAATTCGTCGATGCCACCGGTTTGAGTGAGCTTGCCTTCCGGAAAAATGCAGACGACTTCATCGTCACGCAACTCTTCCGATATGCGCTTGAATGCAGACTCATAAGTTTCAGGGTCCGATTTTCTGGAGTGGATGGGGATGGTTTTTCCCGTGCGAAAAATAAAGTTCAACACCGGAAGATCATAGATGGGCTTAAACATCACAAAGCGAACCGGGCGACGGCATGCACCTCCGATGATCAGGGCATCCATATAAGAAACATGGTTGCACACCAGTAATACCGGACCGCTTTCCGGAATTTTATCCAGATTGGTATGGGTAACCCGATACATGGTGTGCGTGATCACCCAGATCAGAAAACGCATAAAGAATTCCGGAATTACGGAGTAGATATAGCAGGCGACTACCGCGTTCATGATGGCCAGTATCAGGAAGAACTGGGGAATCGACAGGTCCATTACGCCGAGCACGAGGATTCCGGTTATGGCCGATACAACCATAAACAGCGCGTTCATAATATTGATCGAGGCAATAATGCGGGAGCGGCTGGCTTCTTCGGATCGCTGTTGCACCATCGCGTACAACGGCACGATATAGAGCCCACCAAAAATTCCGATCAACATAAAATCCAGCAGTACGCGATAACTGTTTGACTGACTCAGAAATGTGGCCAGCCCGATTAATTCCGCTGCTTGTGCGGGCGGTGTCTGAAAATACAAATCCAACCCTGCCAGGCTCAGACCGATCGACCCCAGCGGCACCAGTCCCAGTTCCACCTTATGGCCGGACAGCCGTTCACATAATAACGAGCCGACCGCGATGCCAATGGAAAAGATCGCCAGTAAGGACATGACGACTGACTGGTCGCCTTGCAAATCAATTTTGGCAAAGCCGTAGATCTGGGTTAAATAAGCGGCGCCCAGAAACCAAAACCAGGAGATGGCCATAATAGCGAGGAACACCGGTTTGTTCTGACGGCTGAATTGAACGGTTTTCCAGGTTTCAGTGAAGGGGTTGAAACGCACCCGGATGTCGGGACTGGGGGCAGGGGCAAGCGGAATTTTCAGACAGACTAGATAACCGATGACGGACAATATGACAACCACAAAGGGTAAGATCCGGGTGGCGTTTTCAAGGTCGCTGATAACGCCCGCGGAAATAGTCCCCAAAAGAATAGCCAGAAAAGTGCCGGTCTCCACCAGTGCGTTGCCTCCGACCAATTCATCGGGCTTCAAGTGTTGTGGGATGATGCTGTATTTAACCGGCCCAAAAAACGCCGATTGAGTACCCATTAGGAACAGCAACAGCATGAGCCCCCAGGTTTGTTGGAACCAGAAGCACAGTCCTCCCACCACCATGATGAAAATTTCAAACAGTTTTACATATCGGATCAGTTTGGCCTTTTCGTATTTGTCGGCCAGTTGCCCGGCTAGCGCAGAAAACAGAAAGAACGGAAGAATAAATAGCATGGCGCCGAGATTGTTCATCTGGTTTAGTTCCATGCCGGAACTTAAAATGCCGAATGTAATCAGCGCCATCAGTGCGTTTTTAAACACGTTGTCGTTAAACGCTCCGAAAAACTGGGTCCAGAAAAAGGGCGCAAAGCGTTTGCTTTTTAGTAGTGAAAACTGTGAGTGTTCTTGACGCTCCGGCTCATTCATTGTTATTTGTTCTCTTTCAACCAGGAATTCAGAAAATGCGTCACCAAAGACTTGATGAGCAACGAGGGGGTGGCAATGGAGTGGGAATAGAGTTTGTCCCCGACATGTAAAATGCAAATACCGTGGACACCACTCCACAACGTGCGCGCCGCAATTTGAATGGATTTCCTATCCCGCTGGGGCGCAAGTGTATGCAATGCGACTTCAATGACCGAAAATAAGGCGTCAATTCGGGTTTGGTACCAATCCGGCATCAATTGGTCTTGGGGCAGGGCATGTTTAAAAATGGCCGACCATTGGCGTTCGTGTGTTTGAGCGTATTCCAGGTAAGCATCCGCAATCGCGGTGACCAGATTGAGTTTGTTACGGGTGAGGATGCTGGCATTTTCCAGCTCGGCCAGCAGTTCCGATAGGCTGAAGGCATTGGCGTGGAGTATCAGGTCGTGAATATTATCGAAATTCTGGTATAGGGTGCCCACAGTGTAACCGATTTCCTGAGCCACTTTGCGGGCGCTGACGCCGTCGATACCTTCCCGACTGATCAGGGTGCGGGTGGCTTCGATGGCCATGCTTTGCACTTCTTCTTTTGAGTGGTCGTTGCGACGCGCCATAACCTAACCTGTGATATGTTAATGAGCTGATTATGAGATTTTTTCCGAGTGGAAAAAGCATAATTGAACATTGTTTAATTTTCAAGTGGAGGTTAGATGACAGCCGATACGGTCGTGTTGTTGCACGGGTTGGGCCGCAGCCCTTGGGCCATGAATGGGCTTGCCGGCTATTTGCGCAGGCAGGAGTTTACTGTTTTGAATCAGGGGTATGCCTCCCGGCAGGGATCCATCGCCGGATTGTGCCAGCAAATCTTGAATGACTTGAAGCCGCATTTTTCGGGCCTCGGTAAGATCCATTTTGTTACGCATTCGTTAGGGGGGATTTTGTTACGCTACGGATTGCAGAGTTGGGATTTGCCGGTGGCCCGATTGGGCCGGGCAGTGATGCTAGCACCGCCCACCCAGGGTAGCGAAGTGGTGGATGTGTTGCGCTGGATTCCCTTTCTGCCGAAACTGATGGGTCCGTCTTTTCTGCAGTTGGGTACAGACCAAAACAGTGTGCCGATACAGCTTATGCAATTGGAGAAAGCTGAGTTAGCGCTGGAAGTCGGGGTTATTGCAGGCAGAAAATCTTATGAACCCTGGTTTGCCCCGTTGTTTGGTGGTGAGAACGATGGCAAGGTGTCGGTGGCCCGTTCCCGCCTTCCTGGAATGCGTGATTTCAGGGTGTTGGATGTCGGGCACACCTTCATCATGAATGATAAGAAAGTACGTCAACATATCCTGCACTTTTTGCAGCACGGTCATTTTATTTAAAGGGGTACGCCAATGGCTACGGAAATCGAGCGCAAGTTTTTGATCAAGGACGATCGTTGGAAAACTGATTTCAGCGGAGTCGAAATCGCCGGCATTGCTTACCGGCAGGGCTATTTGAGCACCGATACCGACGCGACGGTGCGGGTAAGGCGACAAGGAGATCAGGCGCGCCTCACAATCAAGGGTAAGACCCAGGGCATCTCCAGGGCGGAATACGAATACCCTATTCCATTGCACGATGCCAATGAAATGCTGGATACTTTGTGCAGGAAACCTCAGATTGAAAAAATCCGCTACCGTCGGGAGGAAGGGGGGTTGATTTGGGAAATAGACGTTTTCGCCGGAGATAATGCCGGGTTGGTGGTAGCGGAAGTGGAGTTGGAATCAGAAAGCCAGCTTATTGATCTACCCGCGTGGGTGGGGCAGGAAGTCACCGGCGATGACCGCTATTACAACGTGAATCTGGTGAGCAACCCCTTCAAAAATTGGAGTTAAGTCGCTTGTGATCAGATTAGTAAACGTCGATCTCCGGCAGTTCCAGTTCAGCCAGGCAATTCAAGCCACGCAGCGCGTCATGGTTATTTGGATAAAGCCGGACCTGAAACGGCGCAATTAGCAGGGCTTTGCCGTCAGTTAATCCGACGTAGCCGGAACGGTGTTCAGACACACACCGATTGTCGTTAAACAAAATGGATTGCTCAGCCGGTATAGCGCAAAAGGAAAGCAGGCCATTACCCAGTGGATCGCCGATGGATTGCAGGCTTTTATAGCAACAGAGCGTGTCTGCGGTGATAGCGATGACCAGACCGTTATGGAATTGTAAAAGTTCAGCCGGTTGACCTTTGATGGTTTCGCAGTGAATTTCTGCAATAATACCGTCCTTCATAACCTGTATAGACTCTTTTTAATCCGCGGGCACGCAAGTATATAGAACATTAGAACAAAATGACTATAGAGCGATTTCATATAGCAGTAGAGCTGGCAGAGGCAATCGGTGATTATCTGAATAGTGAAGGCTGGTCGGGTGATGCTTTTTTTCAGCAGCAGGGCGTGAATTTGGAGAGCGATTATGACAATGGGTACATGGATTTTGAGTTGTTTTCTTCGTTGTTTGAGGCCGCTGCCACTTTTGCTGAAGATGAATACATTGGCCTGAAGGTTGGACGTAATTTTGTGGCGCGACATTGGGGGCGGCTGGGCTACCTGATTTTATCCGGCGAAAATGGCTTGGAAGGGGTTCAGTTCATACAGCGTTTTGCGAAAATTGTAACCAACGCGATTCAGTTTCGCTGGGCCACACACGACGCTATTTTGGAATGCGAATTCGAAGTCGGTACTGGGAGCGGGCTTTCGCCTGTTAACTACAACAATCGGCAGGTCATTGATTATCTGGTTTCCAGTAGTTTTTCATTGTCGCAAGCCAGCACCGGCCTGGACACTCGATATAAGGCCATACATTTTACCCACCAAGGCGGTTCTGATCCGGAGATTTACGAACGCCTGTTAAAAGCCCCGTGTTATTTCAGGCAGCCAGCCAATAAAATTCTAGCGGATCTGGCCAGCCTTAAACTGGAATCGGCAACCCGCGATTCGCGCTTGAAAAAGATATTGGAGAGTCACGCGCAGCAAGTGTTGCAAACACTGGCCAGCGCGGATGAATTGGTGGTAAAGGTGCAGAGTTACATTCTTGATTCGCTGCCTTATGGAGTGCCGTCATTAAAGCAAATCAGCGATCGATTCGCGCTGAATGAGCGGACTTTTCAGCGTAATCTGGCCAAACAGGGGATGCATTATCAGGATATGGTGGACGATTTGCGCCACCGAATGGCGCTGGAGTATATCCACAATGATTTCAGCTTTTTGGATATCGCCATGATGCTGGGCTATTCAGAACAGAGCGCGTTTCACCGGGCATTTAAGCGTTGGACGGGTTTGCCGCCATCGAAATACCGCCGCAGTCACCCAGAGGGTGAGTGAGGCAGCGTAGGCGTGCGACGCCCAGAGGGCATGATGGGCTGTAACCCTATAAAATTACTTACCGGTTGACGCTATGCAATGTACATGGGAAGCCATCTTTCGGCACGGCTAAAGGTACCACCTGCACCGGCATCTCATAGCCGTGACGCACTTCGATTCTGTACTTTCGCAAGAAGTGGAACAGAAACATTTTGGTTTGGATTTCAGCGAAGTTCAACCCAAGACATTTGTGTTGGCCGCCACCAAACGGGACCCATTGATAGAAATGCTTTTTGTGTTCAGCCCGTGCTGCGGAAAACCGTTCCGGGTCAAACTTGTAGGGATTGGTCCAATACTCTTCCATATAATGAGTGTGTAATGGCACTACACCCACTGCGGCATTTTTCGGGATTTTGAACCCTTTAAATTCGCATGCATTTACTGCCCGTCGGGGGATGGTCGGCAAGGCCGGGTGCATACGCAAGGTTTCCCGAAATACCAAACTGGTTTTTTCCATGTCATCCAGATCTTCGTAGGTCAGCGTATCTTTACCGAAGCTCAGCATTTCCTCCCGTAAAATATGCTGCCATTGCGGGTGCTTTGCCAACCGGTAGATTAAAGAAGTAATGGTGCTGGTGGTCGTGTCGTGTGCGGCAAAGAGTAAGAAGATCATATGATCCCGCACCTCTTCATCGCTTAACTGTTCGCCGTTTTCACCTTTGGAATGACAAATTTGTGAAAAAAAGTCATTGTCTTCTGTTAACCGCTTTTGTGCTACCAGGCTGCCGAGAAAGTGTTCCAGATAACGTCGGCCACGCATGCCTTTCCACCAGGTCGTACCTGGAATGGGCATACGCAGAATGGCAAGTGATGCGTCAACCGCAGCGATAAAGGACTGGTTTACTTTGTCGGCTTCTGCGCCCAGTTTAATTCCAATAAATAGCTCGGCACCGGTGTTCAGCAGCAGTGTTTTGATATGGTTGAAAAACAGCATTTCTTTTTGCACCGGCCAGCTCGATAAACCTCGATTAAAGCTGATATTCATTTTTTCAACATAGGCCTCCAGCACCGGTTTTTTGAAGGCGCCTTGCAGTATCTTGCGATGGACTTTGTGATTTTCAAAATCGCGTAGCATCAATCCGTTGGGAAAGAGTTTTTCCAGAATGATATCCCAGGCTTTTTTGCTGGAAAAATTGCGCTCCGCGTCCCGCAGAATAAATTCGTTCGCATCGGGACCGGTAAGGGTAATGACATCCTGCATAACGGCGCGATAACGGAATACCGGGCCGTGTTTGGCGACCATGCGATTCACCAAGCCATGAAAGTCACTAAGAAAGTGTAATGTGAAACCGATTACAGGCAATCCGCTTTCGCCCGGGATGTGGTCTACCTGGCGGCTCGGCTTTTTCGGCAAATTGGTGGCTTCGTCGGCTAGGGTTCCCATTCGTGGCCTCTTATTATTGTGGTTGATTCAGCTTTTGTATTAGAGCACAGCAATGAAAATATGTTTTGACTCTGAAACCGTCCCGTTGACAGCAGATGACAGGTTAAGGGTGCAACGGGTACTGTCGCCGTTGGGTTTCGTCATATCCAAATCGAATAAAAATAAAGCAGTTAATTACTTTTGTCATAAAGCGCAATCTCCTTTACACTGTGCCGCCTCGGGACCTTAGACCCGGCGACAACAATATGGCTGTAAAGCACCCAAACAAGAGGGAGAAAGAACGATGGATTTGAAGCGAAGCCGGTTGCTTTCGGCGTTATGTTGCGTGGGATTGGGCGTGGCGTCCTTGACCGGAGTCCCGGCTAATGCGCAGAGTGCGCATAAAGCGCTTCGGGATTTGCCGTCTGATCGGCTTATCGTCAAGTTCAAACAGGCCGATGCGACGATCGCTGCGGGGGGCCGGGTGACGCCCTCTGCACTGCAACGGTTGCGAGACCGCCAAGGGGTGCGCAGTAAGATTCTTCGCCGTATGGGTAATGGCTCTTATGTTGTGTCGATGGGGCAGGCAGGTAAGCGCAGTAAGCTGCTCAGCGCAATCAAGCAATTGAGAAACGACAGCGAAATCGCCTACGTTGAGCCGGACGTACGAATGGTGGCCGCTGGGGATGAATTTTTTCCACAACAGTGGAGCTTGCGCAATAGCAACACCGGTATCCACGTTCAGCAAGCCTGGGATTACAGCACGGGTATGAATACCGTGGTAGCGGTCTTGGATTCGGGTATTCTGCCGCATGATGATTTGAGGACCAACACCCTGCCAGGGTATGACTTTATATCCGATACCTTCATCGCCAATGACGGTAGCGCCCGGGATGCGGATGCAACGGATCCGGGCGATGGCATGAAGGCGGGAGAATGCGGTAACGGAATCCCCAGTGATGCGATCCACAGTTCTTGGCATGGTTCCCATGTGGCAGGCATCATCGCAGCAGAATCCGACAATGGATTGGGAATAAAAGGTGTTGCCTATAATGCGAAAATCTTACCGGTTCGGGTTCTGGGCCGTTGTGGTGGATACAGCTCCGACATTGCGGATGCCATTTATTGGGCGGCGGGTTATTCGGTCCCCGGAGTAAAGGACAATCCCAGGCCTGCGCAGGTCATTAACCTGAGCCTGAGCAGCAATAATCCGGCTGCATGTGGGCAAGCCTATATCGATGCGATCAGCGCTGCTCGTGCAGCCAATGTGGTGGTGGTGGCGGCAGCGGGGAACTCCGCCTCAGCAGCCGGAGACTATTCACCCGGTAACTGCCCGGGAGTTATCACGGTAGCCGCAACCGGTAAGTTTGGTGGACGCGCTTACTATTCGAATTATGGTTCAGAGGTGAGCCTGGCTGCTCCAGGCGGCAATATGAATTATGCCACCGATCCCAATGGGATATTATCGACCGTGAATACCGGTAATTTCCGGGCGGCAACTGATAGTTACGCACCATTGCAGGGGACCAGTATGGCGACCCCGCATGTGGCGGGTACGGTTGCGTTAATGAAAAGCCTGGAGCGCAGTGCCAGCCCGGACAAAATTGAGCGGATCCTGAAAAATACCACCTCAGACTTTCCGTCAAATTGCGGTGGTTGTGGGCGTGGCTTGTTGAATGCTGGGGCTGCTGTGAAACAGATGATCGGTGTCACTTCTGCGCCGCCACACTCTGCCTTGGATCTGACCTTGGGAATGTGGGGGCTGGATGGCACATTACAGGAATTCCAGGGAGAAACCGGTATACAGTACCGGGTGCGAGTCATTAACAATGGCCTGGAAAGCGTCAAGAATCTTACCATCAAAAATATTCTGCCTGCCGATGTTCGGCTCAAGTCGTTAACCAGCGATACAGCGGGCACCTGTACCTTGGGTAATAGTACCTGTGTTATCGACCGTCTCGGCGCGGGTGAGCGGGTGAAATTAACGGTATTGGTATTGACCGGTAAACAGAAGAAAATGAAATTTTCCATAGAAGTGAGCGGAAACAATACGGGGCTGGTTTCGGATGACAATAAAACCAGTCGTAACTATGGGGGCAATTGATAGGTCGAGGGTGGCCATTGATATTGAGTGCAGAGGTAATAAAACCGTTTATTGCAACTGCACTAATTCCGCGTCTGGCTGCGATGGTTGGTAGCCGGGAAATAGCCAGCGATCGAACACTTTCAGCAAGTGCGGCAGCATAATTAAATCGTAAACCAGTGCAACCAGAATGATGCTGGCCATCAATATGGCCGTTGTCTGATTTGGTCCGAATACCGACAGGGTTAATACCAGCATTCCCAAAGATAATATCAGTGTTGTCAGCATCAATGCTGAGCCCACCTGTTGCAGTGTTTTGTTCATGCTGGCCTCTGCGGAGAAACCGGATTTCCGATAGTCAATATAACGCTTAAGAATGTGGATGGTATCATCAACCACAATGCCCAGGCTGATGCTAAGCGTGCCTGCAGCAGCGATATCGATGATTCCCACGCTGGCGCCCCACAGACCATAGACGATACCGGCTGGAAATAAGTTAGGAATCAGGCAGAGAATGCCGACTTTCATATTGCCCAGGAATACACCAATCAGTACCGAAATTACGATTGCGGACAGTAACCCCCCGACAAACATGTTGTATGTCAGATCCTTGCCGATACTGGCAAACAGCAATGCGTGGCCGGTTACCGATACGTCAAATTGAGGTGCGTTTATACGGAACCAGTGTTCGATATCCTGCTCCAGTTGTATTAATTGCTGGCTTTGTAATCTGGGAATACCCAGTGAAACGACGGCGGAGCGGAATGATTTATCCAACCCCAGGTCTTGGGGCTGATTGTCCGGCGAGGCCATTTCATAGAGATTCCATAAATCCGCCGTTTCCTGGGCGTTGGCGGGGGCTGACGCCCACTTCAGGTTATTGTTGTGTATATGGCGTTTTAACTGCGAAAAGGTAGATGAAAAACTATTGTGGTTCGCAATGTCGGGGTGCGCAGATAACCAATTTTCAAACGCGTTGAGCGACGTTAAAAATGCTTCTGAATAGATGCCATCATTTGCTTGGGTATCGATCAATACGCTTAACGGATGATGAATGTGAAAGCGTTGTTCGGACACATTGGTGGCAGTAATGATATCTGAGTCATCCTGAAAGTAGTCCAACGGATCGTTATGAAAAATATTAAGCAGGGTGCCGCAGCAAATCAGAATGCTCAGTATATAAAACGCTATGTAGTGTTGTGTATTGAGTTTGTTCCGCCAGGCATTGAGGTGGGGGATCCAGCGTTGGAACAAGTCAGCCTGACCTTCGCGGGCGTTGGTTTGTTTAAACACAGCTGCAACGGGTGTAATACTAATCGCACTGATAAAGGCGCAGGCCACTCCGATGGCGGCTATATTTCCGAAGGTGGCAAACACCGGCGAGCTGCTGCCATTCAGGCTCAGGAATCCGATCGCGGTGGTGACACTGGTCAGGAATAACGATGTACCGTTGCTGCGTAAAGCATTCAACATCGCTGAAGGAGCGGATAATCGGGACGGTTGATGGGTGTAGCTCATCAGCAGGTGAATGATATCGGCCAGAGCGATGATAAACGCGATGCAAAACGCAAGAGCGGAGGTTTGGTTAAGGGTGAGTTTGAGTGCCCCGACCACACCGGCCGTAATCCAGAGCGCGGCGATAATGGAAATTGAGCCGGATAACACAAGCCAGTAAGAGCGTAAGAAATACCACAGCACCCCCATGCCAATTAACAGCACTAACGGCATTAAATAAAAGCCGTCGTGAAGCAGGGCATGATGAAGTGCTTGTTTGATTTCAACCGGCCCTAACATATAGGTTGTGCCTGCGTTCTGTTGATCCATTTGTTCACTAAGAATGGATTTGATTCGCGGGTAAAGTCGGTCGATAGAGTCTTGATCAGAAAAATGGATTTGCAGGCTGGCGACCCTGCCATCTTCCGATAGCAAGCTGCCGTTACTACGGGCATTGTCAGCAAGCTGACCCAGCAGAGTGGTGTCGACGTTGTGAGTGGCGGACGCAGTGGAAGAGGGTTGTTGCAGTTTCAGATAACGATACATTGATAATGTGTTTTGTTGCTTATCGCTGATCGCGGTAGAAAGCAGAGAGTTGACTTTCGTTACGCCGGATAATGTCCGGATATCTTGGGAGATGCTGAACAGCCTGTGGACGTTTTCGGATTCCAGAGCCTTGTTGTGGCTGAATTCCAGCAAAACTAAAAGGCTTTGTTGGAATCCTAAATCAGTTTCAAGTTTATGAAAGGCTTGAACATTGGGATTATCATCACGGAAATAATCGGTGATTTCGCTACGGTATACGATATCCGGGATCGAGGGTGTCAAAGCCAGCGCCAGGACCAGAAGCAAAAAAGAAAGAACTTTTAAGTGCAGAAAGCGAAAAGGAATCATTGTTTTTATTCTTGTTAAGACCGCGGTAACATGGTGCGCTTATGTTTTAGCATCTAATCATTTTTGCTTCGGGGTGTGCAATGATTTTTGGTAAAAATAAGTCACTGGCCTGTTTCAAACCGAATCCGGCTGCAGCGTTGCGTTTGATCTGTTTTCCCTGTGCCGGTGGTGGTGCCTCCATGTATCGCCGTTGGGCAGAGATATCTTCTGATGTGGAAGTGTGGGCGGTCAACTATCCGGGCCGTGAATCTCTGCACGATCAGCCTTTTGCCGATTCCACGGATGCGTTGGTGGAGTTGATTCTAGAAAATCTCGATGTGTTCAAAGCTAAGCCGATGGTTTTATATGGCCATAGCTTCGGCGCATTCGTGGCATTCGACTGTGCTTATAAACTCCAACAACTGGGGGTTACTCCCAAAGGTCTGGTAGTGAGCGCGCGTAGAGCGCCGCAATTAGCGGCGCAATTTCTGATAACCGATATGCCGGAAAAAAGCTTTGTTGATGAGTTGGACCGATTGGGCGGGTTACCTGACGCGATACGAAACAGTCAGGAGATGATGGATTTTTATCTGCCTATCATCAAAGCGGATTTATATCTGAATGATCATTGTCTGGTGCCTGCCACTGCAAAAGTGGATTGCCCGATATGCCTTTATTCAGCGACCAAAGACAAAGTGGCTGATCGAACAGAGCTGGAAGCATGGCGTGATGTTACGACGGCGCACTTTCAGCATAAAACGTTTGAAGGCGGGCACTTTTTTATTCAGGATCAGGTCGAGCTGTTTCTCGCCAGTTTAAAGCCGGTATTACTTTCTTATGGCCAAGAGAGCGACGAGGATTTAATCGCTTTCTGACAACGCGCGTTGTCATTTTTGTGAATTGCCCCACGTTTGTTACAAGAAATTACTTAAATGGCCATTTAACCCATGAAGTGAATGAATGGTCAGGGTAGTCTAGGTACTCGACCACAATAATAATACGAAAGAGTACTAATGGTTATGGATTCTTTTCCTAGGTTCAAAAACCTTGTCGATATGGCGGCACAAAGAGCTCAGCAAAAGTCTCAGCAGGTGGTGAGCACTTTTCTGACGGATAATGGACAAGTGGATGGCGAGATCTCCTTCTCCGGCCTGGACCAAGCGGCAAAAAAAATTGCCATGGGTCTCCAACAGAAGGGGCTCAAGGGCCGCAATCTCCTGCTGCTATACACCCCAGGCCTGGATTACATCCGCGCTTTTTTTGGTTGCCTTTATGCCGGCTGTGTTCCGGTGCCAGCATACCCTCCCGTGGGATCAAAAGATCTTGTCCGTCTGCAGAAAATTGCCGTGGACTGTCAGGCTGGCGCTATTCTTTCCAGCTCAATACTGGGTCCGGTCATCGAAAGCTGGGTTTCCAATGTCAGCAACGGGCTGGATCTGACCTGTATCGCAACAGATACCTTTGACGCATTCGATAGCAGCGGCTTCGTTCCTTACGATCCGGAGCCTGACGAAGTGGCGTTCCTGCAATACACTTCCGGTTCAACCGGGCATCCCAAAGGAGTCATGGTTTCGCACGGGAATTTACTGGCTAACTTTGAACAAATTGTACGTGGATTTGTGTGTGGGGATGATTTTGAAACGTCATTTAAAGATTTTAATATCGTTATCTGGTTACCTCCGTTCCATGACATGGGTTTGATTGGCGGTGTCCTGACACCCATTTATGCGGGCGCACACGTCACGCTGATGTCGCCCTTAACTTTCCTTAAGCGGCCTTATTTGTGGTTGAAAGCGATATCAGATACCAAAGCACAAGTCACCGGCGGGCCCAATTTTGCGTATCAGTATTGTGTTCGCAAAATTTCGCAAGAGCAGTCTGAATCTTTGGATTTATCGAGTTTAGAGGTGGCGTTTAACGGCGCAGAACCTATTCAGGTAGAGGCCTTGCGCGGGTTTGCAGATCGCTTCAGCGAGAATGGTTTTGACAAAAAAGCATTTTTGCCTTGCTATGGCTTGGCCGAAGCAACGCTGTTTGTTGCCGGCTCTCCGCCCATGCGGGGGGCTCGGGTGCTCAAAGCCAGACTGGATAAACTGGAGCAGGGCAAGTTTAGTCAGGCGCCTGCCAACGATCCGAACCCCCGCAATGAAACCGGTCTGGTGAGTTCCGGTGTGCTGGCAAAAGACACTTGTGTGCGTATTGTTAACCACCAGACCGCGCAGGCGTGCGCCGATGGCGAGATCGGGGAAATCTGGATAAACAGCCCGTCCGTAGCGCAAGGCTACTGGGATAAGCCGAATTTTTCCAAGAGTGTTTTCGGGGTCACTATCCGTGGCGATGATAGCGGTATGACGTTCATGCGCAGTGGGGATCTTGGTTTTCTCTGGCAGGATGAGCTTTATGTCACAGGGCGCATAAAGGAAATGATCATTGCCTCCGGGCGTAACCATTATCCGCAGGACATCGAGCAAAGCCTGCAGGAAGCCAACCCGACCTTTCGGCAAGGCTGTGGCGCTGCGTTTTCCGTTGTAGAAGATGGTAAAGAGCAGCTGGTTATTATGCAGGAGGTTTCACGAGCCGCCGGTAATCAGGCTGATTATCAAAAGCTGGCTTTGGTCGGTGTACAGGCGGTGGCTGCCCGTCACGGCCTGACGCCAAAAGCCTTGGTTTTGATTCCGCAAAGTTCACTGCCAAAAACATCAAGCGGAAAGATTCAGCGGGCTGAAGCGAAACAGATGTTTGTTGCGGGTAACTTCGCGCCGGTCTTTCTGTATGAGCCGGGTACAGCGCGTTCGAACGCTTCGGTAGCTCGAGAGTCGACTCAGGAGGTTTCACCCCAGGGCGGCCGTGACGCAACCGATTCCGCAGAATTTACCGACTGGCGCTCCGATCTGTATGCAGAAATGCAGTCCTGGGTTGCCGACAAGCTGGATGTAGAGCCGCACCACATTGATCTCGATGTCACGTTTTCTGAATTGGGGGTGGATTCAGTAGAGGCGGTTGATTTGGTGGATCGTCTACAGGACCGCATTGAGCGTACTATTCCCGCCATTGAAATGTTGCGATATCCCACGGTAAAAGCACTGATTCTGCATTTTGCAGATGAATTGGAGCAGCAGCAGAGAGTGAAACAGCAAAGCGAAGAACAACAAGAAGAAGACGTTGCCAAATTAATAATCTAGTCTATTGACGGATTTTTTAATGAGGCAAAATGATGCAGATGTTTCAAGAAAAGGCATAGAAAAAGTCGTGATCGTGTCGGAAATACTAAAAACAAAATTATCGTATGAGTTTTGTATATAAGTCCGTCCTAAACGATTACAGACTGTCACTGTTTTGGCCGTATCTTACAAGTTTTTGCGAAGAGCACGACCGTAAACTGAAACTGCCAATGGGTTGTGCTAATAATAATGATAATAGGCAGATCAACAAAACAATACGTGTTTACACCATTGTACCTATAGCATTGTTACCGATGAGCACGCCTTCTTCGTATTGAAACACTGGATACAGACAGTAGGTGGAGGTAAACATGAAAGGGTTCCCCGATTTTAAGAACCTGGTTCAGATGTCTGCAGCACGAGCAGCAGACAAGGGTGACGCAGAAGTAATTGCGTTTCTGGCCGAAGACGGCAGCCGAGAGGGTGCTCTTACCTTTGCCGGGCTCGATCAGGCGGCAAAACGAATCGCAGCAGGTTTGGTCGATAAGGGGTTGTCCGGTCGCAATCTGATGTTGCTTTATGCACCTGGCCTGGATTACATCAAAGCTTTCTTCGGGTGTATGTATGCCGGCTGTGTTCCGGTCCCCGCCTATCCCCCTATGGGGGCCCGTGATATAGATCGCCTCAAGCGGGTGGTGATGGACTGCGATGCGGGCGCGATATTGTCGTCCAGTATGTTGATGCCAATGATAGAAGCCTGGGTTGCCAACCCCGGTAACGGGCTGAGCCTAACTTGTCTTGCAACGGATGCGCTGGAGTCCAATACGGACATCAGCGGCTTCACCGCCTTTGACGCTAATCCTTCCGATGTTGCTTTCCTGCAATACACTTCCGGTTCAACCGGTCATCCAAAAGGGGTGATGATCAGTCATCAGAATCTGATCGCCAATTTTCAGCAGATCGTTTGGACCTTCGCCCATTCCAGTGATCTGGATTACGTCGCACCGAATTATAAAACGGTAATATGGTTGCCTCCGTTTCATGATATGGGATTAATCGGTGGCGTGTTGACGCCGGTTTACGCTGGCGCGAAAGTGACGCTAATGTCGCCACTGACCTTCCTTAAAAACCCCTTTGTCTGGTTGAAAACAATTTCCGATATGGGCGCCAAAGTGAGCGGCGGACCAAATTTCTCCTATCAATATTGTGCGCGCAAAATCCCTGATGAAAAGTTGCAGGAGTTAGATCTGTCCACTTGGCAAGTTGCCTTTAATGGTGCCGAGCCCATTCAGCTAGATAGCCTGAATACGTTTGCGGATAAATTCGCGAAATGCGGATTTGATAAAAGCGCATTTTTACCTTGCTATGGTTTGGCTGAGGCAACGTTGTTTGTTGCCGGCTCACCTGCATCACGGGGCGCCAAATCGCTGCAGGTAGATCTGGATCAGGTTGCGAAGGGTAAGGTGAACCCGGATGCGCCGGTTGCTGAGGATGCGAAAATTGCTTCGTTGGTCAGTTCGGGCGTGTTAGCGATCGAGACCGACGTGCGCATTGTGGATCCGCAAAGTGGTCAGGCTTGCGGAACGGGCGAAATCGGTGAAATCTGGGTCAACAGCCCTTCGGTCGCTCAGGGGTACTGGAACAAGCCGAGTTTTTCAGACAGTATTTTTCGTGCGGAAATTAAAGGAGAGGAAGACAGCAAACAATTCATGCGTACCGGCGATTTGGGCATGATGTGGGAAGATGAGCTTTATGTGACCGGACGAATTAAAGAGCTGATTATTGTTTCTGGTCGTAACCATTATCCACAAGATATTGAATTCTCGTTGCAATCGTCTAACCCGACTTTCCGCAAAGGCTGTGGCGCTGCATTTGGAATGACTGAGCAGGGGAAAGAAAATCTGGTGGTGATGCAAGAGGTGGCCTCAGCCGCTGGCGATCAAACGGATTATTCACGGCTTGCGCTGGAAGGCGCCAAAGCCATTGCGGTTCGCCACGGTATTACACCCAAAGCCATTGTTTTTATTGCGCCCGGCACATTACCCAAAACCTCCAGTGGAAAAATACAGCGCACCGAAGCGAAGAAGCTCTATGAGCTTGGTACTTTTGCGCCATTACATTCCTGGGAATCAGCGGCTTTCCAGAAAGTGGCAAAGCCGAAAAAAACCCAGATCAGCAATCCGGAGTTCAATGATTGGCAATCGGAATTATATGGGGAAATGCAACAGTGGGTGGCGGACAAACTTAATGTCGAATCGCACCATATCGATTTGGATGTGACGTTTTCTGAGCTGGGTGTTGATTCGATCGAGGCAATTGATTTGGTCGATCGATTACAAGACCGTATAGAACGGACCATTCCGGCTACTGAATTGATGCGTTATCCAACTGTTAAAGCATTAATAGAACATTTTGCAAATGAGTTAACTGAAAAAGATTTGAAAATAAATAATATAGATGAGCATGGATCGCAATCGAAAACTACTGCTTAACCTAAACAAACAATACGATAATAAATACGAATCATCAGACCAATAACTGATAAGAATTAACAAGCCCAGGGGTTAACATGTCCACCAGCAACGCTACTGATACAGCGAAATTATTAAAACAAGCTCTCAAAGAATTAAAAAAATCCAAAGATTCCGTGTCCCGTCTGGAAAAAGAAAAGTACGAGCCCATTGCCGTGATCGGTTTGGGTTGTCGTTTGCCCGGTGGGGCGAACAGCCCTGAGCAATTATGGGACTTATTAGATAAAGGCGGCGATGCGATCACTGAAATGGTGGATCAGCGCTGGATCGCAGACGATTATTATGACTCTGATCCGGAAGCGGTAGGCAAGCTTTACACCAAAGCCAACGGCCTAGTGGACGACGTGGATATGTTTGACGCGGATTTTTTTGGCGTGGCACCGGTAGAAGCCACGTTGATGGAACCGCAACAGCGCTTGTTGCTGGAAACCACGTGGGATTCTTTGGAGCATGCTGGCATTGCACCGGATAGTTTGATGGGCTCTAAAACCGGTGTGTTTGTGGGCATCTGTCACATGGGCTATTCCCATATGCAAGCCCAGTCCGGCAGCCTGGAAGATATTTCCCCGTATAACGGTACCGGTAATGCACATTCCGTTGCGTCTGGGCGTTTGAGTTATTTGCTGGGCTTACAAGGGCCGAGTCTGTCTGTTGATACGGCTTGTTCTTCTTCTCTGGTTGCCATTCACCTTGCGGTGCAAAGTTTGCGTAAAGGTGAATCAGACATGGCCCTGGCGGCCGGTGTAAATTTAATTCTTGAACCCACCACGTCCATGATTTTTGCTCGTGCAGGGATGTTGTCCCCTGATGGTCGTTGTAAGACTTTCGACGGTGGCGCGAACGGCTATGTGCGCGGCGAAGGTTGCGGTACCGTTGTGTTGAAGCGTCTTTCTGATGCGATGCGAGACGGTGACAATGTGTTAGCTGTTGTGCGGGGTTCAGCCGTAAACCAGGATGGTAAAAGTCAGGGTATAACAGCGCCCAACGAGCTGGCGCAGGAAAAGGTACTGCGGGCAGCGCTGGAAGACGCGCGGGTTAAACCCAACGAAGTGTCTTATATTGAGGCGCACGGTACCGGAACCCCGCTGGGTGATCCGATTGAGCTGGCCGCGTTGAATACCGTTTACGGAAAAGAACGCACTGAGAAACTGGTGGTGGGTTCCATCAAGACCAACATGGGTCATCTGGAAGCGGCGGCCGGTGTTGCCGGTTTTATTAAACTGGTTTTATCTATCCATAACCAGGCTATTCCCAAGCACCTGCATTTTGATACACCCAATCCCTATATCGATTGGAGCACTATCGCGATTGATGTGCCGACTGAACAGCGGGCCTGGAATAGCCCAACCCGGATTGGTGGCTTAAGCTCGTTCGGTTTCAGTGGGACCAACTGTCATATTATTGTTGAGCAGGCGCCGATTCCCTCCGATATTGCAGATGAAAAACCGGCGCAGCAGTTTGCTCCCGATTTGCTCACGATTTCTGCGAAATCCAAAGAGGCATTGCAGGCGTACCTCGCAGCGTATGCCGATGCACTTACCCTGCCCACGGTTCAGGATCGTGATTGGAGTGATGTCTGTTTTACCGCATCGACCGGACGTACCCATTTCCGCCATCGTGCCACCATCGCGGCCGGTTCTGCACAGCAAGCAGCCGATCGTCTTAACGCGTTGCTGAAAAACGGTACCTCCGAGGGGATCAATATTGCTGATGTCGGCACCAACCCTGCCAAATTGGCCTTTATGTTCACGGGGCAAGGTGCACAGTTTGCCGGTATGGGGCAGGAGCTTTATCAGCGCTTTCCCGTGTTTCAGCAAGCGCTGGATTCTGTCGCGGAGTTAATGAAAGAGGAATTGGACCAGCCGTTATTGTCGGTCATGTGGGGTGATAACAGTAGTCTGTTGAACGAAACCCAATACACACAGCCCGCTATATTTGCGTTGCAATATGCATTGACACAGCTTTGGACGGCTACCGGTGTGCAGGCTGCCTGTGTTACAGGGCACAGTATTGGTGAGTATGCCGCTGCCGTGTATTCCGGTGTAATGTCATTGGCGGATGCGGTTCGTCTTATTTGCGCGCGGGGCCGCTTAATGGCCAGCGAATGTGAAAAAGGTTCGATGGCTGCGGTGTTTGCCAGTGCGGAAGAAACCCGCAACGTCATTGAAACACTGGATAGTGTGATTGATATTGCTGCGGTCAACGGGCCGCGTAATTGTGTTATTTCCGGTGAAAAGCCGGCGGTAGAACAAGCCGTTGCGTTGCTCACGGATGAGAAAATAAAAGCAAAACTGTTGACGGTATCCCACGCTTTTCATTCCCCGATGATGCAGCCGATGCTGGAAGCGTTTGCCAAAGAGGTAGCGAAAGTTACTCTTAAAGCGCCACGCATCCGATTTATTTCCAGTAAAACCGGCAAGACCGCTACACAGGACGTGAAAAAGCCTGAATATTGGGTGGAGCATGTGCGTGATGCCGTATTGTTCCTGGATGCCGCAAAAGAATTAGGCAATCAGAAAATACAGGCCTGTGTTGAAATTGGTCCTGGCGCTAATCTGGTGAAACTGGCTCCGCAATGCATTGAATCGACGCAGCCGATTAATTATCTGCACAGTGTGGATCGCGAAGCGATAGAAAGCGAGCACCTGACCTCTGTGATTGCAGGACTGCATTGCAGTGGTGCCGTTATTAACTGGAATACGCTGTTTATCGGTGGTGCTCTTGCCCGTGTCGATTTGCCGACTTACCCCTATCAGCGTCAGAGCTACTGGGTGGATAAAATCCGCCATGGTAATTACAGCAAAGCCTCCGGTATGTCCTTTGGCCGTTTACTGTACGCCACTGACTGGTTTGAAACCGCTCTGGCTGGAGACAGCTCGGGAGAGGGTGATGGGCAATCCACTCTGTTCGACGATATGGTGATTATCGGCAACCAGCCTGCCTGGGTGTCGGCATTAAACAGCAGTGCAACAATATTGCACCTGGACGGACAATCCAATGCCGATGCGATTAAAGCCGCGGTAGCGCCGCTACAGGAAAAAGCACAACAGAACGGGAAAATTCTTCCGGTGTTGATCACGGCTCCGAACATGCCATCTCAGCTCCAGGAAGTTCCTTCTGTCGTTCATTCCCAGATTCCGGTGGTGATGGCAGCGGCCAAAGCCATTGTGGCGGGTAGCGATTCGACAAATCCGGCCCGCCTCTGGTGTGTCAGTGAAAACGCGTACAACCTGGACCAGATCAACCTGGCAGCCTATCCCCTCATCGGCTTTGCCAAAGGGTTTGCCCTTGAGGCCGGTGAATTGTGGGGCGGTATCGTCGATCTTAGCGGCAGTGCAGAAGAGCAAGCCTCGGCACTGTGGGCTGAATTGAATGCCAACGCCCAGGAAGATGTGGTTAAGTACCAGGGCGCGACCAGAAGTGTTTTACGCTTAGGTCAGGATCGTCTTAACGATGCCAAAGTAGTGACTCTGGATGCGGATGCCAGTTACCTGGTGACCGGGGGACTGGGTGGCCTTGGATTATACGTAGCCGATGCGCTGGCCCGTAGTGGTGCCAAACACATTGTGTTAATGAGCCGTCGTGGCAGCCTGGATTCATTAGAGGGAGAGCGAGCTGAGCTGATTGGCCGCTTGCAGCAACAAGGCGTTGAGATCAAAGTCGCCAACGTAGATGTGTGTGACGAAGCGGCTCTGGCCGATCTGGTTGGCGAGTTGGCGCAGTCAGCCAATCCGTTGAAAGGTGTGGTGCATGCCGCGGGCATCAGTGAAATAGCACTGGCTCACGAAATGCAGATTGAACAGTGGCAAAAGGTGACCCAATCGAAACTGGAAGGGGCGCTGAATTTACATAATGCCACTCAATCCGTTGAGTTGGATCTGTTTGTCGTGTTTTCTTCCATCGCCTCTGTTTGGGGTTCCGGTGGCATGGCGCATTACGCGGCGGCTAACCACTTCCTGGATGGTCTGGTGGACTACCGTATTGCCAATGGTTTGCCTGCTACGGCCTTCAACTGGGGCCCATGGGGCGGAGCCGGTATGGCAGCGGGCGAAGCCTCAGATGAAGCGGAGCGACGTGGATTAACACCGTTCGATCCAGAATCCGCGATCGAGTTGTTGAGTAAAGCCTGGCATGGTGGCGCTGCGCATCAGACTGTTGCGGATATCGACTGGACACGTTTTCGTGAAATCGTTGAGATGCGGCGTCCGCATCCTATGTTCGGAACATTGGGTCGCAGCCTGGCGGCTACTTCTGGTGTCACCGGCGAGAAATCCGCGTTCTTTAAATCCCTATATCCGCTGGAAGTAGAAGCGCGGGTTGAACAGATCGTCGGTTACCTACAGGGCCTGCTGGGTAAAGTGACCGGCAAAGCTGAGGGTGAGATTGTTGATCCTGAAATGCCGTTGATGGATCTGGGTATTGATTCCATTATGGCGCTGGAAATCAAAAAGCAATTGGAAGCCGACACCGGCCAAGCCATGAAAGCGACGTTGATTTTCGATTACCCGACCATCAATAAAATTGCTGAGTACTTTTCCGTTGCATTGTATGGGGCGGAAAGCGAAGCCCAGTCCGTTTCGGTTGGCAGCTATCATGGTGAAGCCATCGCCATTGTCGGTATCGGCTGTAAGATGCCGATGGCCCCCAACGGCCCCGGTGATTTCTGGAAATTACTGAAAAACGGGGAATGCGGTATCAACGATGAGCCGAGTGATCGCTGGGACCTGACAAAATATTTAGACAAAAACGAAGACGCACCGGGTAAAACCTACACCTTGTCTGCCGGCTTGGTCGATAACATCGAATCGTTCGATGGCAAGCTGTTTGGAATCGCACCGCGCGAACTGGAGAGCATGGAGCCGCAGCAACGCTTGGTGCTTGAAGCCGCCTGGAGTTCTCTGGAAAATGCGGGCTACGCGCCGAACGCAATGAATGGCAGTAAGACGGGTGTGTTTGTCGGCGTGGGTGCCAACGAATACATTCGCGCTTGCGCCACTGGCGCCCGCGAGGATGACATTATGTTTATCCCTACCGGTAACGCGCTCAATGTCATTGCCGGACGGGTGTCCTTTAATATGGGGCTGCAAGGCCCGGCGATGACCATCGATACGGCCTGTTCTTCTTCGGCTGTTGCCATTCACTTGGCATCACAAAGCCTGCGTAACGGCGAATGTGATATGGCGTTGGCCGGTGGCGTGAATGCCATGGTCATGCCGGAGACCTTTGTCGCGTTATCGAAAGCGCATATGTTGTCGAAAGAAGGTCGTTGTAAGACGTTTGACGAAAGCGCCGATGGTTACGTGCGAGGTGAAGGTGTTGGCGTACTGGCGTTAAAACGGTTATCGGATGCAGAACGTGATGGCGACAATATCGTTGCCGTAATCAAGGGCTCAGCGGTCAACCAGGACGGACGCTCCAGTAGCCTCACAGCACCGAACGGACCTTCTCAAGAAACGGTGATTCGCGCTGCGGTGGCCAATGCCGGTTTGACCGTAGACGATATCGACTGGGTAGAGACCCATGGTACGGCAACGCCATTGGGCGATCCCATCGAAGTACAATCACTGGAGTCGGTGTATTGCGCCAATCGCAACAGCGACAATCCGTTGATCATCAGTTCGGTAAAAACCAATATCGGTCACCTGGAATCCGCAGCGGGTGTTTCCAGTGTGATGAAGGCAGCGCTTTCATTGCAACACGGTGAAATTCCGCCGCATCTGCATTTCAATAAATTCAATCCGCACATTGCCGTGGATGCGTCTAAGTTCACCATTCCTACCGAGAGTCGAGAGTGGAAAAGCGGTGAGCGTAAACGCCGCGTGGGCATTAGCTCGTTCGGTTTTAGTGGCACCAATGTGCACATGATTCTGGAAGAAGCGCCGGTACGCAGTGACGTTATCAATGCGGTTGAGCGCAACAGCCATGTGTTGACCCTGTCGGGTAAAACCGAAGGGGCGGTGCTGGGATTGGCGAAACGCTATGCTGAATTCCTGCAACAGGATTATATGAATCCAAAAGAAGTTGCGTTCGCTGATATTGCCTTTACCGCAAACACCGCTCGTCAACACTTCGAACACCGCATTGCCGTTGTTGCTCCGGATTCTGCAGCCGCGATTGACAAGCTAAAACAAGTAGCGGAGGGCGTTTCCGTTGCCGGTAGTTTCAGCAGCGACGGAGTGGCAGCTGTGACAGCCCAGGCTTGGTTGTTCACCGGCCAAGGCTCGCAATACGCAGGCATGGCCAAAGAACTCTATGACACCAACCCGGCCTTCAAGGCGCGACTGGATGAATGCGAGGTATTATTCGAACAGGAAACCGGTGATTCTCTGCTGCAGCTATTGTGGGGTGATCGCAGTGCTGAGATCGACAACACCCAGTACACCCAACCCGCAATCTTCGCACTGGAATATGCACTGGCCTGCCATTGGCAGAGCCTGGGGCTGAAACCCAATGTGATGGTGGGACACAGTGTGGGTGAATACGCCGCTGCGGTGTTGGCGGGAGTTATGTCACTCGAAAGCGCCATGCGTCTGATCGTGGCACGGGGACGCTTGATGGTGGAGCAGTGCGAAACCGGTGATATGGCGGCTATATTGACCACCTACGACAAGGTGGAAGCATTGTTGCAGGGAGTCGATGATGTACAGATTGCCGCGTGCAATGCGCCGGGTAATACCGTGGTGTCTGGCACCGCGGCTGGCATTGCTGCCATTATCGAAAAAGCCGGCGCTGAGGATATCGACGCTCGATTGTTAACGGTCTCTCACGCGTTCCATTCCAACCTGATGCAACCCATGCTGGCGGAGTTCAAAGCCGTTGCTGAAAGCATTGAATTCCATCCGGCGAAACTCGATATTGTCTCCACGGTGAGTGGTTCCCTGAATCAGGGCGAACTCTCTACCGCGGCCTATTGGGTTGAACACGTTAAACGTCCGGTGTTGTTTGTCAATGCAGTACAAAAGCTCCCGGAAATGAAAGTGGATCTGTGTCTTGAAATCGGGCCGGGCTCTACGCTTACCGGCTTGGCAACGCAGATACTGGGAACAGACAAGTGTCGCTTTGTGCACACGCTTCGCATGAAGCAGGACTCCGGGCGTCAGTTTAACTTGGCCGCGGCACAGCTTTATTCTTTGGGTGTTGATATTAAATGGGCCGCATTCGATTCTCCTTATTCCCGCCAGCGTGTTGCAGCACCGAGTTATGCCTTTGACCGTAAGCGATATTGGTTAGGTGACAACGACAACGGCATGGTGGGCGGTGGTGGCTCCATGGGTCAGGTAACAGAAAACCTGCTCAGCGTGATGCACTCCCCCATGAGTGACGATTATTTCTTCGAGAATAATTTCGGTGTAAATCATCCGTTTAATTTGGACGACCACCGGCTCTATGAAGTGGTGGTAGCGCCCGGAGCATTCCATGTTGCCAATACGATTCTGTGCGCACGCGATGTGTATGGCGACAAGCCAGTGGTGTTGGATGATGTTGTCTTCCCGGAACCGTTTATTTTAGAGGAAGGGCAAAAGCGTCGTTTGCATTATGGCTTCAAGAAACTGGCTGCAAAAGACGGCGGTCCGGACTTTGAAGTCAAAGGCTTTAGCCGCGATGAAAAGGCGAATGCCGATGCAGACTGGACCATGCACGCCAGTATGAATGTGTCTGCTTGTGAACAGCCGGACTCAACTCAGGTGTTAACAGCCGAAGACGTCGAGCAAATCCAATCGCGCGCACTGCATACCTTCGATGGTCAGACTTTTTATAACGAAATGTGGAAAGTCGGTTATCAGCTGGGCTCACAGTTCCGTTGGATCGAAGGCTTCTGGCGTCGCCCCGGTGAAACGTTGACCAAGCTGCGTTTACCCGAATCGGCACTGGAGCAGGGTAAATATATAATCCATCCCGGACTGATGGATTCCTGTTTCCAAAGCTCAGCTTTGGCCACCATGCACACGGATTTTGACACCTCGAAAGTGGATGCGATTTACATTCCGTTTGCATTGGAAAACTTACGTTTCTTCCGTAAGCCAAGCACCGAGTTGTGGTGTCATGTAAAAATTAAAAATCCGCCTGAAGATCCGGAAGCGGTTGTGGAAAGCTATTCTCACACCATTCAGGTCTACGATGATCAGGGTAATATCCTGATTGATGTCGATACCCTGCACAGCAAGCGGGCACCGAAGGAAGCGTTGTTGCGGGCCATTAGTAAAGATCCGTTTGACGGTCATTACGATGTGCACTGGAAAACCCAGTCGATTCCGGCAGATCAGGAATTGGCGGCTCTGAAGGGATCCTATCTGGTTATCGGGGAAACGTCTCCGTTGGCCGCAGCGATCTACGACGAATTGAGTGCTAATACGGATATCACCACGTGGCGTATCGCGTGTGATAGCGCAGATGGGTTTAACCAAGAAGACAACACTATCCGCCTGAATCCCGAAGACGGTGGTCAGTGGATGCAGATGATTGGAGCCGTCGGTGGCCTCGCCAACGTGTCGGGTCTGTTGTATGTTGCGCCGCAGGAAATGCCAGCATCCGATGTGCTGGGTCTGCAAAAGCGCATCTTCTCACCCATCCTCAACATGTTAAAAGCACTGCAGCTGATGTCCGCAGCAGGGTCACCACGTTTGTGGTGCGTCACTGAATCGGCGGTGGCGGTACAGCGCAGCGATTCTTATATCAATCCAGCGCAAACCGCGTTACTGGGCTTTGGTAAAGTGTTGGATATGGAACACTCTGAATACGCCTCGGTATTGGTTGACGTGGATTCAGAAGGCAATAGTCGCGCAGCACGCTCTGTTATTACAGAAATGCAGCAAGCCGGTAACGAAAAACAGGTTGCCTACCGTCGCGGCGCCCGGTTGGTTGCGCGTTTGGCGCGCACCGGAATCGAGTCGGCCGGGATGTCGATACCAGAAGCACCTTATCGGCTAATCATCGAGAAGAAAGGCACCTTTGAAGACCTCAAGTTTGTCCCCTTCGAGCCTCGTACTCTGGGATCTACCCAAGTGGGTGTGAGAGTGCTTAGCGCCGGTTTGAACTTCCGGGACGTTATGGGTGTGCTTGATGTCTATCCCGGTGAAGCCGGACCCTTAGGCGGTGAGTGTATCGGTGAAGTCATCGAGTTAGGCGCAGAGGTTAAGGACTTTAAGGTTGGCGACCGGGTAATGCTGCCTCTCACCGAGTCCTGTATGAGTACACAGACGTTGTCAGAAGAACTACTGACCTGTCGTGTGCCGAATAATCTCTCTATTAATGAAGCGTCAACCATTCCGGTTGTGTACTGCACGGCGTTACATGGTTTGAAAAATCTCGCGAAGCTGAAGAAAGGTGAGCGGGTATTGATTCATGCCGGTGCCGGGGGTGTCGGTCTGGCGGCGATCTATATAGCCAGGCATCTGGGTGCGGAAGTGTTCGCCACTGCCAGTGAGAAAAAGCGCGATTATCTACGCAAAATCGGCGTCGAGCATGTCTTTGATTCGCGCTCACTGGACTTTGCTCAACAGATTCGAGCAGCCACCGGTGGTGAGGGCGTAGACGTGGTGCTTAATTCCCTGGCCGGTGAATTCATTACCACCAGCATGCAATTGTTGAATCCAAATGGACGCTTTATTGAGATTGGTAAGGCGGATATCTGGACTCAGGACCGGGTCACTGCGTTCCGTGATGATATCTATTACGAAGCATTCGACCTGGTGGTTGTGACACTGCAGGATCCGATGGCTTTACGCAAACTGATGGATGAAATTGTCGAGAACATTGAGGCGGGGCACTATAAACCGTTGCCGTTCACTGTGTTCCGGCATAAAGAAGCGATGGAAGCATTCCGCTACATGGCGCAGGGCAAGCATGTTGGTAAGATCCTGATTAACCGTGACGATCCTGAGATTACAGTGCAGTCCGATCGCAGTTATCTGATTACCGGTGCCAGTGGCGGCTTGGGTATGTTGTTCGCTAACTGGTTTGCTGACCAGGGGGCCGGAGAAGTGATACTGGCAGCTCGCCGTGATGTGCGGGATGTGGATGCGGAGGGAGTCAAAGAAATTGAGGCGAAAGGCACCAAAGTGACCACGGTGAAAGCGGACTCCGGTGATGCCGAGTCAGTGCAAGCCATGATCAGTGCAGTGCAGGAGAACAGCTTGCCTCTGGCCGGTGTGATCCATGCTGCCGGTGTGCTGGCGGATGCCTTTGTAGTTAACCAGGATATGGCCAGCTTCGAAAAAGTAATGGCTCCGAAACTGGCAGGCGCCTGGTATCTGCACAATGCGACCAAGCATCTAAATCTGGATATGTTCGTATTGTTCTCGTCCCTTTCCTCCTTGCTGGGTGCGCCCGGGCAGGCTAACTACGCGGCGGCTAACGCCTTCCTGGATGGATTGGCACAGCATCGTCGTGCACTGGGAATGCCTGGTATAGCAATAAACTGGGGCCCATGGGGTGAAGTGGGAATGGCCGCGAACAGCCAAGTGGAAGCCAATGCGAAAGCCTCTGGTGTACACCTTATCGAACCGCAGGATGGTCTGAACTGGTTTGCACAGGTACTGGAAAGTAATCCGGTGCAACGTGGCTTGATGGTGATTGACTGGGCAGCGTTGGCTAATATGACGGGCTCTATTCCTGCCTTCCTGTCCGAGCTGGATGTTAAAGCCAGTGTCGGTGTGGATGCGGACCTGCAGAAAATGGCAGATGAATTCCGCAGCTCCTTGCTGGATGCACCGATAGACGAACGTACGCCCATGTTGGTCGACATGATCTGCGAACAGATCAAACGTGTTATGGGGCTGGATGAATCCGATACCATTAACCCGAATCAGCCATTGCAGGAATTGGGTCTGGATTCGTTGATGGCGGTAGAGCTGCGTAATATTCTGTGCGCACTTATCGGCAAGCAACTACCGGCCACACTGATGTTCAAATACCCGACGGTGTCGAGCCTGAGTACCTTCCTGATTCAGGATATGTTCCCTGAGGAAGCGGCAGAGGAGGCACAGCAGGAAGAACAGGCTGCCGCCGACGCTCAGGCACAGCAAGACGAGGATGAAAACGATCAATTGGATGATCTGTCTGACGATGAACTGGCAGCCATGCTGGCGGCAGAGTTAGGCGAAGATGACGAAGACTGATTGTTAACAAATAGGGGCAATAGTCCTGCTAGCCTGGAAGACGGTCATCACCCCGGTGTTGCTTTGACAGCGAGTAGCACCGGGGCGTTGATTCTTTTCGGGCCAGCAGGAACCTAAACCCCAAAACTCGCCCGAGGGCAAAGATGAGCAAATCAACACAAGAATTGATGCTAAACGCGTTAAAAGAAATAAAAACGCTAAAGCGCCAGCTGGCCAAATTTGAAAAGACAGCCCACGAACCGATCGCCATTATCGGTATGGGTTGTCGCTATCCCGGTGGCTCCAAAAGCCCCGATGCGTTCTGGCAGAATCTATATAACGGGGTCGACTGTATTACTCAGCAGGATAACCATGAACGCTGGAATATGGACGATCTTTATGATCCCAATCCCGATACTCCGGGTAAAATTTACAGCAAAGGGCTGGGTATTATTGACGAGCCGGACCAGTTTGATGCTGAGTTTTTTGGCGTTTCACCGCGCGAGGCTGATGACATCGATCCACAACATCGTTTGTTGCTGGAAGTGTGCCATGAAACCATGGAAACTGCCGGCTATGCGCCGGGCCGTTTGAGCGGCAGCCGGGTTGGCGTATTTGTGGGAATCGCCTCAAACGATTATGCCCATCTGGGCAGCATGTTCGGAAAAGCCGAAGACCTGACGCCCTGGCAGGGCATCGGTAATGCCATGAGCGCAGCGCCTTGCCGGATTTCCTACTTGTACAATTTTAAGGGGCCAGCGTTGGCTCTGGATACCGCGTGTTCCTCATCGTTGACTGCGCTGCACTATGCGTGTGAATCCTTGCGCAAAGGAGAATGTGATTCTGCTCTGACCGGCGGGGTACACCTGGTACTTAATCCGGCGATCTCGATTGTGTTTGCCAAAGCCCGGATGCTGGCGGAAGACGGACGTTGTAAAACATTCGATGCCGCCGCCGACGGATACGTGCGTTCTGAAGGCTGTGGCATCGTCATGCTGAAGCGGCTATCGGACGCTGTCGCCGATGGCGATAATATTCTGGCGCTGGTAAAAGGTACCGGTATTAATCAGGACGGCAAATCCCAGGGCTTTACCGCACCTAATGAGTCTGCTCAGGAAGATTGTATCCGTGCCGCTCTTCAGCAGGCACAACTGCAGGCTGAAGACGTCAGCTATGTCGAAGCGCACGGCACCGGCACGCCGTTGGGTGATCCCATCGAATTGGGGGCACTGAACACGGTATATTGTGCAGGACAGCCGCGCAGGCACCCGCTGTTGGTGGGTTCCGCCAAAACCAATATTGGTCACAGTGAAGCCGCCGCCGGGGCCGCTGGGCTGATCAAACTCATCCAGTCATTGCAACATCGGACCATTCCTCCGCACATCAACTACTCCACTCCCAACCCCTATATTCCCTGGAATAAAATGGCCATTCAGGTCACCGATAAACTCATTCCCTGGGATCAGTATGCGGCGACGGACGGCAAGCTGCGTGCAGGCTTAAGCGCATTTGCGTTTACCGGCACAAATGTGCATGTGATTCTGGAGGAGTATGTACCGAAAGCGGCAAAAGCCAAGGCAGAGGAAGCTACGGCGCCTGCCCCCTGGGTACCAGGACTGGTACTTACCTCCGGTAAACAATTACAGGCTGTTTCGGAATGGCAGGATGCCATGTTGCAGCAATTGAGTGAACGTCCGCATCTGGATTTGCAGCAGATCGCCAAGACCTGCGCCAGCGGGCGGGACCATTATAAATTTCGTGCCGCGTTTTTAGCGCAGGACAGCCGCGAATTGAAATCACAGTTGGCCCATAAACGGGGTCAGCAAAACGGCATTCTGCGCGGTCAGAAAAAGAAGCCCACGTATAAAGTGGCGTTTGTTTTTTCAGGGCAAGGCGCTCAGTTTGAAGGCATGGGGCAAGCGCTCTACGACTCAACTCCCGTATTCAAAACCCACTTTGACCAGGTAGCAGAAGAGCTTAATCCATTTTTGGCAGAGGGGAATACGGAAGGCGACACCCTCAGTCTTCAGTCCATTATGTGGGGCGAGCACCAGAGCCGGTTAAACCAAACCCGTTATACACAGCCGGCGCTATTTGCGCTGGAATACGCCTTGGCAAAAACCTGGATGCATTGGGGAGTGAAGCCGGATTGCGTGTCCGGTCACAGCGTCGGCGAAATAACCGCTGCCACCATTGCTGGTGTATTC